>CANKMT010000003.1 GCA_947482825.1 Betaproteobacteria bacterium
CATCGCTACCTCGCTGAGGCCCAATATCGATTCAACCGTCGCTTCAATCTGCGTTCCATCTTGGCTCGCCTGTTACGCGCCGCGTGCCTCACAAGCCCAACCCCTGCCTTCGCCATTCGTGTGGCTGAGGCAAGTCGCTAATCAGGAAAGTTGTTGCATCCCCCTGATCTGTGACAAAAGTCGCACAATTCGGGAGGCCCTGCCCAACATACTAGCCGACTGTGCGAATCCGCAATCCGAAGCTGCCAATTCGCGACGATTACATGGTCGACCGAGAACAATCCGTCCCAAACACGCCGTATCTGAAAACGGTGTATAGGCACGGCCCTTATCCGGCGCTTGACGCCTCGGCGCTGGGCGCCGCGGTGCAAGCCGCTTACGCGCAGCCGTTGCCCGCGGGCGGGCAGGTTGTGTCCGGCAGCGCCGTCATTTCGCAGACTGGCGCCCGGTCACTGCAAATCGACCAAGGCTCCCAGAACGCCATCCTCAACTGGCAGAGCTTTTCGATCGGCGCGGGGCATTCGGTTGCCTTCCAGCAACCCAGCGCGAGTGCGGTCGCACTCAACCGTGTCCTCGGTAACAACGCGTCATAAATCTTCGGTTCGCTCTCCGCGAACGGCCGGCTGTTCCTCATCAATCCCAACGGCGTGCTTTTCGGTCGCGGCGCGCAAGTCGATGTCGGCGGTCTGGTTGCCTCCACCCTTGGAATCAAGGACACCGATTTTCTTTCAGGCCGCTACGTCTTCACGAACGGCGGCGGTGCCGGCAGTGTCGTCAACGCAGGCACGATCACGGCTCTTTCGGGCTATGCGGCCCTGATCGGGCCGCAGGTCACCAACACCGGGCTCATCACCGCGAGGATGGGCACCGTGGCAATGGCTGCGGGCGACAAGGTCTCGCTCGACATGGTCGGCGACGGTTTGATCAGTGTCCGCATCGACCAGGCCGCTCTAAACGCGGCGGCGATCAACAAGGGCACCATTAGCGCTGACGGCTGCAACGTGCTCATGACCGCGCGCTCGGCCAATGCGCTGCTCGACACGGTCGTGAACAACGAAGGCGTGATCCGCGCCAATACGCTGACCGAGCGCGGCGGCTCGATCTACCTTGACGGCGGATCGACCGGCGTGACGGGTGTCTCGGGCACGCTGGAGGCGATGGGCCTCGCTTCGGGCCAGAAAGGCGGCGTGGTCTCGGTGCACGGCGACAAGGTCGGGCTGTTCGGGAATACCTCGATCAACGTGTCGGGGGATTCGGGTGGCGGGACGGTGTTGATCGGTGGGGATTTCCAAGGACCGAATTCGGCCGTCCGAAACGCAAGCCGGACCTATGTCGGCACCGATGTCACGATCAAAGCCGACGCCATAAGCAAGGGCGATGGCGGCAAGGTCGTTGTGTGGGCCGACCGGGACACGCGCTACTTCGGATCGATCTCGGCCCGTGGCGGAAGTCAGTCGGGTGATGGTGGCAACCTTGAAGTGTCTGGTAAGCAGTCGCTCCTGTTCGAGGGTTTTGCGGATACGCGTGCACCCAAGGGCAAGACGGGGTCGCTGCTGCTCGATCCCGACGACATAACGATTACAGATCAGGCGTCGGGCGCGGCGGCACAAGATGCCGGATTTGCAGGCACCCGCCAACGGGCATCGTCGTGCCAGATGATTTCGGCAGCGAAGACGAAGAACCCCTGAAGAAGTAGATCGGCCCGGTCCCAGGGTGAGTCAGCATGCGATCTGCGGCGTGCTCTGGCGCTGACACAGGAGAAGATGGCCGAGGAACTCGGGATCGGGCAGGGAGGCATCTCGCGCCTTGAGAAGCGCAGCGATTTGCTGATTTTAACGCTGCGCGGATACGTCGAGGCGATGAGCGGAAAATTGCGGCTGGTCAGTCTGACTCACTGAGAACCATCGACTTCAAATCTTTCATCAGCAGAAATAAATGGAACGGGTCCGTCGGGCTCGGCTCAAATTCCCAGTTTTGGTACCACATGCGTGCCGGTTCATCTTTGGCGTGAACCAGCAGCGCACGTATCCCCGCAATGTCGGCCGCCTGCGCAGTGCGCTTTAACGCGTCCTTGATCAACGCTTTTCCCAAACCAACGCGGTGATGCCGGAGGTCAACGGCGAGCCGCGCCAGGATCATCACCGGGACCGGATGCCGGGACAGGCCCTTCAAGACTCTGGGGGCGGCAGATGCCGGGTCGGCACTGCCCACCGCAAGGCTGTAAAACGCGACGACAGCGCCTGATCTGCAACTGACGTAGGTCTGCGCGCTATTGGATTTTTGGTTGGTCAGCGCAAATCGCTGCAAGAACTGATTCAGTGCAGGCTGCCCGCAATCAAAGGACTCAACGGCGTCTGCGCCGATCAGTTTGCGAACCGGCTCGTAGCCCTGCGAGTTCAACCAAGCAATCCTGGCTTGGAGAGCAGCTTCTTGAGCTTCGGCTTGCTAAGGACCGGCCTGTCGAGTGCAGCCTGGAACTCTCGCCATTTGTCTGGGGACAATTCAAAGCGGGTGCGATCGGCCAAAGTTTGGTTCGCCGCATTGATGCCCGCATCCAGTAAAAACTCGCTGACGTTCTTGTGCGACACGCGAGCCGCCTCCTGGAGCAATTGCTTCACGGGCGTGCTGGCGCGCACGTCAATGCGCTCGGATTTGGAATGGATGCCTGCAGTCATGGCGGATTTCCTTTTCTTAAAGGCCCCCATCCTAGCGTCCGGACATCGTCCTGACAAGAGCTTTATCGGGCATTTAAGCTTGCAAGCCGAAAGCAGGCCTTGTACCGTGAACCTTGTACTTGAATAGTCAGGGGACAGAGGTGGACAAGGTGAGCGTAGACGACGGCAAGGCGCGTTTTTCCGAGCTTGTGGAGCGCGCGGAATCGGGCCGCTCGACCGTGATAACCAAGCGCGGGCGCGTGGTGGCAAAGATCGTCCCGGCGGGCACGCCCGATTGGGACCGCGCCGCGGTGCTCGACGAGGCCGAGGCGTTCCGCAAGCGCGCGAACATCAAAGGCGGCATCGATATCCGCAAGCTGATCGAGGAAGGCCGGCGCTGAGGCGGCCGGGTGTGAAGCTCGCCTGACCCCGATTTCCCGATTTCCGATTTCCGCGGCATCCTCGACAAATGATTGCGCATATGCAATCATTTTCGAGTTCGCATCGTTGTCGATACCGATGTTTTCGTGAGCGCGTTGCTGGGCGGCAGCGCCGCCAACACGGTTGTCGCCGAATGCCTTCGCGGCCGGTTCACGCCGCTGATGGGGCCCGCGCTGATCGCGGAATACGAGGTGCAACTGGGTCGAGCCGGTCTATTCACGGCGAGCCGCTTGAGCCGGAGCGAGCGCGAAGAGCTGTTCGACATTTTTGTCGCGACCTGCCGTTGGACGCGGGTCTATTACGGCTGGCGGCCGAACCTGCGCGATGAGGGCGACAATCATGTCATCGAACTCGCCGTCGCCGGCAGCTCGCGGGCGATCGTGACCAGGAACACGAGGGATTTCACGCTGGCGCGCGAATTGCGATTCCCGCAATTGCGCATCCTCACGCCGGCACAACTATTGAAAGGGGAAGCATGAGCGCACTGATCATTCGCCTGCCGCAGGAAAAGCGCGATCGGTTGCAGCAGGTGGCCAAGGAACGCAAGCTGAGCGTGAACAAACTGATCGAGGAGATGGCCACCGTGGCCATCGCCGAACACGATGCCGAGGTGCGCTTTCAGGTGCGTGCCGCGCGCGGCCGGGGTAAGGCGGAGCGCGGCCTCGAACTGCTGCGCAAAGCCGCGGGCCGTCGTTCGCCGCGGCCGGGCTAAACTGCCGGGTGCGCGCCTTTTCCAGTGGCTGGCAAAGACGGCCTAGGCGAGCACGACGCGCAGCACATCAACCGGTGCGCGGATGTCTGCGCTTGCCGAATTGCCGCTAGCGCTTTGCCGCAACCCGATAGACCGCATGGCGCTCCCGCTTGCCGACAGCTACGACGATCACCCACAACACTGCATCCCGCACTTCGTACACCAGGCGGTAGCCCACGCTGCGCAGCTTGATCTTGTAGCGATCCTTCTGCCCCGCCAGCCTGGCTGCGGGAACACGCGGATGTTGCAGGCGCTCGGCCAGTTTCTTCTTGAACTGCGCGCTCACCGTCGCGTCCAGCTTGCGCCACTCTGCCAGCGCATCGGGGTGGAAACGCAGCTCATAGGCCATCGAGTTTTACCCGAACGAGCGGCTTGCCGTCCTTCAGGCGCGCATCCGCAATGGCATTGAGTTCCATGTCTTCCAGCTTGTCCATCAGCGCTTCGTAGGCACTGGCCGGAACACAATAGAAAGCCGGCTCATTGTGGTTCAGGATCGCCACCGGGAAACCCTCCCCGGCCGCGACCGTCGCCATCGGATTTTTCTTGAGTTCGGAAACACTCGCGGTGGTTTCCGCCAGAATCACATTTGCCATTTGACCGACCCTCCTTTTATCGAGAGCTGATTATAGTCCTGTAAATCAGTCTCTATAATGGTCTCTAATACGGTTTCGACATGCGTGGAATTGAGTAAGGTCTTGCATCGACGCCCCGATGCCGGACATGACGCCTGGATTTCGCGCCACGCACGCTACCCGCGTTCTCCGTCGCGGAGAAACTGGGGTGACATCTTCCAATGACGCAGGAGGAGGAAACGAGAATGGACAGCGAACCCGCAACATTTCTCGGCGGTCGCATTACCATCGATCCGGCAGTCTGCGACGGCAATCCGACGATTCGCGGCAAGCGCATCGCCGCGCCGATCACGCAGCCAGCGCCGCCGCTTTGCGGATCAGCGGGAAAAAAGCCCGGTCCACCGCCATCAGATGTCGAGCGATAGAGCAGACGCTCGATCGCGTAACGCGTGAGGAGCAGATCGAACGCCTGCCCCTTCTCGCGCGCAAGTGTCAGCAGACGAGCACGAACCGATGCACCAACATCGCGAGGCTGTCTAGCCACCGCTGGTCAACGCACTCACGTACGGTTCCATGGTTTTCCACACCCGCGCGTCGCTGGCGAATTTGGCGATCTGCGCCGGCGGTACTTTCTTTTTGCGCAGCGCTTCGCGCAGGCCCTCCAGAGCAACATTCACACCGACGATGCGGCGATAGCGAAAGAGATCGGCGATTGTCTTGGCGATCCCGAAAATCGGGACGTCGACACCGTCGATGGTGTGGTGCTCGACACCGGTTCGCAGATGGGCGTTCTGAAAATGAGCGAAGCGTGCAGGCGGGTAAAGAAATTTCGGGCGCCAGTCCTTCGGGCCAATTGCGATCCATACTTTCGCCGGGATCTGATCGGTCAGTTCATAATAGGCTAGCGCCGAGGTGAGACAGATGACGCCCTTTGGCACCAGCTTTGCGGCTTCGGCCAGAATGTGATGCGTGTCGATCGACGCATCCGGAAGCTGATAAAGCCCGCGCGCGAGCCGGACAATCGCGCCCTCGCGCTCAAGCCGGGAGACGGTGGCTGCGGTAACGCCCGCCGCGATCAGTTCGCTAAGACGTGCCATTCCCCTGGATTTCAGGAAAGCAGACACGCGCTCCCGCTGGGTACTCGTGGGCCGTAGCATCATTAGATACAAATCCTCGGTCGAGTTTTAATACTAATCAATGTTTTGTATCAACTGCCAGTCATTTTCAGACCATCTCCCAACATCTTCATCTTCTTGGCGTTCGTGGATCGCCATGTGGCCAGTGTCGCCGATTGCCGCGAGCGCGCCGATCACGCAGCCGGCGCCGCCGCTCTGCGGATCAGCGGGAAAGAAGCCCGGTCCACGGCCATCAGATGACGCGCGACCACATCCTGCGCGAGGAACTCGACGATGGCCCGCACGCCCGCTTGTCCGGCCTCCAGCTGTTCCGAGATCGCAAGCGCGCGCCGGTGCTCCTCCAACCCGTCGTAACCCAGTCGCTCGAGGATCGCTTCCTCGTCCGCGAAGTGGCGCTGCACATGCGTCAGCAGTTCATCGAGCGCGTCCTTGACGACGGCCGGCCCGGCCCGGTCGCGCAGTGTCGCCCGGAAAAAATGCTGCCATTTTTCGTGTCAGTCCCTTGTGTATATTGTCTTTCCAGCCGAAATGCTGCCATAGGCATGTCGGACAAATGGGAGATCTCGGTCGCCCAAAGGCTAACGGCCATGCCGGGGCCTTGAGAAGTGGGCAACGTGCCGGCCGAATGAGCGCTCCCGGTGCGGCTGTGATTTCAATCCGCCCAATCTGGCGCGCGAGTTCGTCGCAACGCGCCTAACGAGCGGCACGCAGTCAGCGGTTGCCTGCTCTTGCGGTCCCTTTCACTTGCTGCATGGAGCGCTTGAACGCCTTCAGGGTCTTGGTTGCGAAAAGCTGATTGCGCCCCACGACATGACTTGGATTCAGCCTTCCGCTTTGAACATAGCGTCGAAAAGTCGCCATTGAAACCTCAAGGTACTCGGCGGATTCGCCAGCGGTAAATTTTTCGCCCGCCAAGTCGCCGAATACCTGCGCATGAGTGAAGTCCTGCGCGAAAGCATTGGCGCCAAGCATCGAAAAGAAGCGCGCCCGCTCTTCGGCAGGCATGCCTTTTACGGTGGCAAACAGTTCTTCGGCAGTCGTGGTGCGGCCCATGGCTATTCCTCTTTCAAGTAACGTTTCAATTCGTCGTAGAAATTCCAGTGTGTCCCGACTTTGTACAGGTGGGACTTGGAGCACGGCACTTCGGTCGCCCAGGTGCTAGCGAGCCTCCTTGAGCTCGAGCTGAGTACGCAACATTTCCCGCGCCGCTGCAAACTCAAACTGCCCAATCGCGCGTCCGAGTTGCTCGGCTTGCGCACCGAGCGCAGCACGCAGCGCCGCGGTGTCGCTTTGCGCGAGCAGCGCGTCGAGCCGCTCGAGCACGGCGCATACGGTTGCCGGATCCTCTGGCGGCACCTGCATCGGCGCGCTCGCGATCGTCGCCCTCATCGCGCAGGTTGGGCCGCCAGCCGTAGTAGACCTTTGTCCAGCGGCAGGTCGCGGCAAAAATGTCGAACAACTCTTCGCGCTCGCTCCGGCTCAGGCGACTCGCCGTGAACAGGCCGCAATGATTTGCGCGCCGGCTGCCGGAAACAGCGCGGCGAGCGCCAGTTGTTTGCCAGTGGTGACAAAAAATGGGGGTCTGTCCACTGTTTTCTATTAATACGGCGCCTCTATTTCCATAAAAGAGGGATAAATGGAATCATTAAGAAGATTTTTGCGGGGAACGAACGGCAGCTTTTTCCTCTTCGGGCCGCGCGGGACGGGCAAATCCACCTGGTTGCGCGAGACGCGCCAGGAGGCCATCTGGATCGATCTGCTCGATCCGGAGTCGCAGCGGATCTATCAGGCTCGTCCGGAGCGGCTGCGCGAGTTGGTGGCCGGGCGGCCGGAGGCCACGGACGTGGTGATCGACGAAGTGCAGAAGGTACCGGCTCTGCTCGACGTCGTGCACCAGTTGCTGGCAACCTAACGGCGGCTGCGCTTCGTGCTTACCGGCTCCAGCGCCCGCAAGCTGCGCCGCGGCACATGGAACCTGCTGGCCGGGCGGCTGCTAGAGGCCAGCATGCACCCCTTCATGGCCGCGGAGCTGGGCGCCGCGTTCAGTCTGCAACGCTCGCTCGAGATCGGTCTGGTGCCGCTCGTCTGGGGCGCGCAGGAACCGGCCCAGACGCTGCGCGCCTATGCTTCCCTTTACCTTCGCGTTTACCTTCGCGAAGAGGTGCAGGCCGAGGCGCTGGTGCGCGACGTGGGCGCCTTCGCACGCTTTCTCGAGGCCATCAGCTTTTCCCACGGATCGCTGCTCAACCTGGCCGAAGTCGCGCGCGAATGCCAGGTCGGACGCAAGACCGTCGAGGGCTATCTCCAGATCCTCGAAGACCTGCTGTTGGCCTTCCGCGTGCCGGTGTTTACACGCCGGGCCAAGCGCCATCTGGTGGCGCACGACAAGTTTTTCTACTTCGATGCCGGGGTGTACCGCTCGCTGCGCCCGGCCGGCCCGCTCGACCGGCCCGCGGAAATCGAGGGCATGGCGCTGGAAGGCCTGGTGGCGCAACACCTGCGTGCCTGGATCGCCTACCGGGCATCGGGCGCGCAGCTGCATTACTGGCGCACCAAGTCGGGCAGCGAGGTGGATTTCGTCGTCTACGGCGCGGATGTGTTTTCGGCGATCGCGGTCAAGCGCTCCGCCAGCGTGCACAGCAAAGACCTGCGCGCACTGCGTGCTTTCCGCGAGGACTACCCGGAGGCGGGGGCATGTCTGCTTTACCTGGGCAAGGATCGCCTGGTCATAGATGGCATCCCCTGCATTCCCTGCGAGGCGTTTCTCCGCGACCTGCATCCGGACCAAGCGCAGTTGCCGGGACAATGAAGATGACCACTGTCTCAGATTGGGTAGTGCCTTGCGCAATCCATCCAGGGCCTCGCGCGCGCTCGCGGCAAACACCACCCGGTATTGCGGTTCCGGGATCGAGCCGATGATCTCGCGCTGAATCGCGTCCTCGTCCACGACCATCACCACCGGCCCAAGCGCTTGCATCTGCACCGGGGGCCGCACCTCCCCGGTCGGATTGACGTGGCCCTCGCGTATGTTTTCGCCAACGTTGCAACATGTTCAACCTCAATAGTTCTCTTGGCCCGGGAGCTTTTCTGTTCGTTAGCCGACATAGGGAGGAGCCCTGCCAATTGCGCACACGGGCAGGGTTTCGTCATCGGGCGGGCGCTACGAAGCATTGGAATCGCCAATCGAACGCTCGGTTCCCAGTCCACGCAAGGTCGCCCGGAAACCCCAATGCTGCCATTTTTCGTGTAAGTCCAGCGTGGATATTGGCTTTCCAGCCGAAATGCTGCCATTGGCATGCCGGACCAATGGGCGATCTCGGTCGCCCAAAGGCCAACGGCCATGCTGGGGTCCATCGTTCATTAAAGACCTCGATGGCTTGAGAGTCGGCTGATCACATGAAGAAGCCGGCAGCGACTTCCCGCGATCCCGCAGTGATGGGCGGTGCCCCCGTCTTTCCCGGGACCCCGGTGCTCATAAAGACACTCCTGGATTACCTCGAGGCCGGAGATTTCATTGACGATTTTCTGGCCGGCTTACCTTTCGTGAGCCGGGAACAGGCTGCGGGCGAGCCGCTGGCGCGCAAGCATGACCCTGCCGCGGGGGGGGGCGGGCACCATTCGCGCGTTTCATTCGTTCCGCCCTTGCGGCAACGCCGCCACGCCCGCCAGAAACTCCTTGGTTGGACAAGACCGAGTATCCCGGCAATGCGCCCGAGCGGGTAAAATAGGACCCGCATGTCTTCGATCGACCTGACCCATCACTTCCTGATCGCCATGCCGGCCATGGCGGACCCGTATTTCACCAGGACCCTGACCTACATCTGCGAGCACAACGACCAGGGTGCGCTCGGCGTGGTGGTGAACAAGCCCATCAACATGACCCTGCGCTCCCTCTTCGAACGATTGTCTCTCCAGATCAACGACGACGACGTAGGCGACGCGCCGGTCTATTTCGGCGGGCCGGTCCAGACCGACCGCGGTTTCGTCCTCCATGAGCCGACCGGTAGCTGGCAATCCACCCTCAAGGTCCGCGATTCGGTCGGGCTCACGACCTCCAAGGACATCCTCGAGGCAGTCGGCCGCGGCAAAGGCCCCAAGCGACTGCTGGTCACGCTGGGCTATGCAGGTTGGTCCGCGGGCCAGCTCGAGCACGAACTCGGCCAGAACGCGTGGCTCTCGATCGAGGCGCGCGGGAACAAGATTCTTTTCGATACCCCGGCCGATGAGAGGTTGCCGGCGGCGCTGGGCCTGTTGGGTATCGACCTGGCGAGCCTCTCGGAAGAGGCGGGCCATGCCTGAGGCGCTCGTGGGGGCCTCGAGCACCCTGCTGGCGTTCGATTTCGGCCTTCGGCGCATTGGTGTTGCTGTTGGCGAGTCGATGACCGGGCTCGCGCACCCCCTCACCGAAGTATCCGGCGAGGAAAGCGAGCCGCGCTTTGCTGCCATCGGCAGGATCATCGCGGAGTGGAAGCCGCAGCAGCTCGTGGTCGGCCTGCCGCTCGCGGCCGACGGGACGGAGCACGATCTCACGCGCCGTGCGCAACGGTTCGCGCGGCAGCTCGAAGGGCGCTTCGGCCTGCCGGTCAGCCTGGTCGACGAGCGCTATACCTCGGTCGAAGCCGAATCGTCGCTGCGCGAATCCGGCGCGCGAAAGGCTTTGCGCGAAAAGCGCATCGACTCGGCCGCCGCCCAACTCATCCTGCAGCAATACCTCAATGACCACGCTGCCTGACGCCGAAACGCTTTGCGCAAAGCTGGTCGCCGAGCTCCGGTCGGTCATCAAGCCGTCCACGGCGATGATCGGCCTTTACACGGGCGGCGCATGGCTGGCCAAGAAACTCCACCCACAGCTCGGACTTTCCACGCCGCTGGGCCTCATGGACATCGCGTTTTATCGCGACGACTACCACAAGCAAGGCCTGCATCACGATCCCAAGCGCACGCGCATTGCTTTCGAGGTGGAGGGCCGTGACCTGCTTCTCGTGGATGATATCCTCTACACCGGACGCACGGTGCGGGCGGCGATGAACGAACTGTTCGATTACGGACGGCCTGCAAGCATCTCGCTGGTAGTGCTGGCCGATCGCGGCGGCCGGCAATTGCCGATCTGCGCGCAGTATTGCGGCACCCGTGTAGAGGTCCCCGAGGGCCAACGGCTGCGTATGAAGCGCAACGCGGAAGGCAGGCTCAGCCTGGAGCTCGAGGGTGCGTAACCCGCAACTCAATCCCGCCGGCGAACTGCAGCACCTGCTTTCCATCGAGGGCCTCCCGCGGGCGATCCTCAACCAGATCCTCGATACCGCCGACTCCTTCGTCGGGGTGACCGAGCGCGAGGTCAAAAAAGTTCCGATCCTGCGCGGCAAGAGCGTATTCAACCTGTTCTTCGAACCTTCGACGAGGACGCGCACGACGTTCGAGATCGCCGCCAAGCGCCTGTCGGCCGACGTGATCAACCTCAACATCGCGGCCTCTTCGCAGACCAAGGGCGAGTCGTTGCTCGACACGGTGGCCAACCTTTCGGCGATGCAGGCTGACATCTTCATCGTGAGGCATGTCGCATCCGGCGCGCCCTACCTGATCGCGCGCAACGTGAAGCCGCACGAGCACGTGGTGAATGCAGGCGACGGCCGGCACGCGCATCCGACCCAGGGTTTGCTCGACCTCTACACGATCCGCCACTACAAAAAGGATTTCACCCAACTGACCGTGGCGATCGTCGGCGACATCCTGCATTCGCGGGTTGCCCGGTCACTGATTCACGGACTCACGACGCTCGGAACGCCGGAAGTGCGCGTTATCGGGCCGCAGACGCTGCTTCCCACCGGGGTGGAGAGCCTTGGCGTGAAGGTCTTCCACGACATGAAGAAAGGCCTTGTAGACGCTGACGTCGTCGTGATGTTGCGCCTGCAGAACGAGCGCATGCGCGGCGCGCTTTTGCCGAGTGCGCAGGAGTTCAACAAGTACTACGGCCTGAGCCTCGACAAGCTGGCGCTCGCGAAACCCGAGGCGATCGTGATGCACCCGGGCCCGATGAACCGCGGCGTCGAGATCGACTCGTCGGTGGCCGACGGGCCGCACTCGGTGATCCTCCCGCAGGTGACCTATGGCATCGCGGTGCGCATGGCGGTCATGAGCATCATCGCCGGAAACTGATGAAGATCCTGATCAAAGGCGGTCGCGTCATCGATCCGGCAAGCGGAAGAGATGCCGTCGGCGATGTGCTGGTCGATGGCGAGCGCATCGCGGCCCTCGACAATGCCGCGCGCGACGCAACCGTCGACAGGTCCATCGATGCCAAAGGCCTCATCGTCGCTCCTGGCCTGGTGGATATCTGCGCGCGATTGCGCGAGCCGGGGTTCGAATACAAAGCGACGCTCGAATCGGAAATGGAGGCGGCCATCGCGGGCGGGGTCACGAGCCTCGCCTGTCCGCCGGACACCGATCCACCGTTGGACGAACCGGGACTCGTGGACATGCTGCGCAGGCGTGCGAGGTCGCTCTCTCGCGCGCGCTTGTACCCGATCGGCGCGCTCACGGTGAAGCTGGCCGGCGAGCGCCTGACCGAGATGGCCGAACTCTCGGAATCAGGGTGCCTCGCATTCACGCAGGCCAACGTGCCGCTCGACGATACGCAGGTGCTTTGGCGCGCGTTGCAGTACGCGGGTACATTTGGTTTTGCGGTGTGGCTGAGGGCAGAAGACCTTTCGCTTGCCCGTGACGGCGTGGCACACGATGGTGAAGTGGCCACTCGTCTCGGACTGCCCGGGATTCCCGCAATGGCAGAGACCATCGCGCTGAGCCGTCTCCTCCACCTGGTTCGTGCCACAGAGACCAAGCTGCATGTCTGCCGTGTGTCGTCCGCCGGGGGCGTTGCGCTGATCCGCAATGCCAAAGCAGAGCAGCTGCCGGTCACCTGCGACGTAGCGATCCACCACGTGCACCTGTCCGAGATGGACCTCGGGTATTTCGATTCGCATTGCCATCTCGTCCCGCCGCTGCGCAGCCTGCGTGATCGCGATGCGCTGCGCGCCGGCCTGGCCGACGGAACAATCGACGTGATCTGCTCTGACCACACGCCGGTGGACGAGGATGCGAAGCAGATGCCTTTCAGCGAGTCCGAAGTCGGCGCGACCGGCCTCGAGCTGCTCCTTCCGCTGACGCTTAAATGGGCCGTTGAGACGAAGACGCCGTTGGCAAAGGCGCTGGCCAAGGTGACGAGTGACGCGGCGCGCGTGCTTGGGGTCAAGTCCGGGCGGCTGGAAGCCGGCGCGCCGGCCGACCTGGTAATCTTCGACCCTGCCGCGCCTTTCCACGTTGCACCCGAAGCGCTGAAGAGCCAAGGCAAGAATACGCCTTTCATCGGCTACGAACTGGCCGGACGCGTACGCTACACGATGGTCGATGGGCGTGTGATCTACGGCGAGGTGCGGGAATAGTCGTGCGCAATCCCGCTTTCCTGCCGGTCATGCTTGCGGCTTTACTCGCGCTCACTGCATGCTCCTCAAGCCCCAAGCGAACCGCAGGCGATCCCGGACCTCAGGCCTCGACAAGGGCCTCCCCGGCGCCGGGTGGTGGTGGCTACTACAAGGACGACGGTCCGGGCGCAAACCCGCCGGACCTCGACAAGATTGCCGACGCACGCCCGAAGCCTGAACCCCTGCACCGGTTCGCCAACAATCCCTACCAGGTGTTTGGCAAGGAATACGTACCGGTGCGCGCCGTCAGCGGCTTCCGGCAGAGGGGCATGGCAAGCTGGTATGGACGCCGGTATCACGGCCAGAAGACTTCCAGCGGAGAGACGTATGACATGTATGCGATGACCGCCGCCCACCCCACGCTGCCGATCCCGAGCTATGCGCGCGTAACGAACGCATCGAACGGTCGCAGCGTGGTCGTACGGGTCAATGACCGCGGTCCGTTCCATTCGGATCGGGTAATGGATCTTTCCTACGTTGCGGCGTACAAGCTTGGCTACATCCAGAGCGGAAGCACGCTGGTCGATATCGAAAGCGTTACCGCTGACAGCGTGCGGGTCGATGCGGCCACTGCCCAGCCGCAGGCGCAGTCTCAGCCGCCCGCCCGCGCGCAGGCCTCCGTCCAGTCGAGGGAGCCGACGCCAATGCCGGTGTCTGCGGATTCGAGCGGCGTCTACCTTCAGCTGGGCGCCTTTTCGATGCGCGACAACGCGGAGGCTTTCCGCGCGCGAGTCTACAAAGATCTCTCGTGGCTCAACGATGCGATGCATGTGAACGCGCAAGGCGGGCTTTACCGTCTTCAACTCGGTCCCTACCGTTCGCAGGATGAAGCGCGCCAAATGGCCGAGCGCATCCGGACCGAACTGAGCCTGCAGCCCGTGCTGCTGGTGAAATAGGCCGCGCGCCGGTCCGGTCGCCAGAGTTTCCCTCTTCCGTCGTCCTTCAAGTCAAGGTTCCCATGCTTCGTGCCGTTGCCTGCCTAATGATGATTTCCTGCTTTTCTCTTTCGCTTGCGCAGACGCCGCCCCAGGTGATCGGCAAGGCCTATGTGGTTGCCGATGTGTCGAGCGGGCAGATCCTCGCAAGCGATCGCGCCGACGAGCGGTTCGAGCCCGCCTCGCTTACCAAGATCATGACCGCCTACCTCGTGTTCCAGGCGCTGAAGGACAAGAAGCTCACCCTGGACAAGACCGTGCCGGTTTCGGAAAAGGCGTGGAAGGCGAGCGGGTCGCGCATGTTCATCGAGCCCAGGCGGCCGGTCACGGTCGACGAGCTGATCCGGGGAATGATCGTTCAATCGGGAAACGACGCCTGCATCGCCCTTGCCGAAGTCATCGGCGGTTCGGAGGACGTCTTCGCGCAGATGATGAACCGCGAGGCCCAGCGCCTGGGCATGAAGAATTCCAATTTCATGAATTCCAGCGGGTTGCCTGATGCGCAGCACTACAGTTCGGCACGCGACATGTACCTTCTCGCGTCGGCGCTCGTCCGGGATTTCCCGAGCGAGTACTCGACCTACTACTCAATGCGCGAATACCGTTACAACAACATCACCCAGGTGAACCGCAATCGGCTGTTGTGGCTCGACCCGAAAGTGGACGGCATGAAGACCGGCTTCACCGAGGCGGCCGGTTATTGCCTGGTCGCCTCCTCCAAGCGCGGGCCGAGGCGGCTCATGTCGGTGCTTCTGGGCTCGACCTCGGAGAGCACGCGCGCACAGGAGTCGCAGAAGCTTCTCAACTGGGGTTTCCAGTTCTTCGACGCGGTGAAGCTCTACGACAAGACCCAGGCGGTAAAGTCGATCCAGGTCTGGAAGGGAACGGCCGGCGAGGTGAAGGCGGGATTCACGGACGACATGTACGTAACCGTACCCAAGGGGCAGGCAGAAAAACTCAAGGCCGACCTGCTTGCCCATCAGCCGTTGGTGGCGCCGGTGGCAAAGGGCCAGAAGATCGGCGTGATGCGTGTCACGCTCGACGGGAAGCCGGTCGGAGAGTACCCGGTCCTTGCGCTCGAATCGGTGGCCGTGGCGGGCGTTTTCGGGCGGGCCTGGGATACACTCAGGCTGTGGATACAGTAGGCAAACCCACTTGCCCGACCCTGCAGGCAATCATCCGCGAAACCATTCAATCGACGAGGCTCCAATGAGCGTGTTCCTGAACGGCGAATTCATGCCGATGGAAGAAGCGAAGGTCCCGGTGCTCGACCGGGGTTTTATTTTTGGCGACGGCATTTACGAACTCGTGCCCGTGTATTCACGCGCGCCTTTCCGGCTCGAAGGCCATCTAGCGCGCATGGAGCGCAGCCTGTCGGAAGTAAGAATCGCCAACCCTTACTCGCGAGCGGAATGGACCGCGATCATCGAGCAAATGATCGAAAAGCATCCGTTCGACGATCAGGCCGTCTACTGGCAGGTCACGCGCGGGGTGGCCAAGCGCGACCACTCCTTCCCCAAGGGCACTGCGCCGACGGTATTCATGATGTCGAACCCTCTCGTGAACCCGTCGAAGGAAGTGATCGAGAACGGCGCCAAGGCCGTCACGGCGGAAGATTTCCGATGGCATCGCTGCGACCTCAAGACGATCTCGCTGATCGGGAACTGCATGCTGCGCCAGCTATCCTTCGAGGAGGGCGCGATCGAGACGCTGCTGCTGCGCGAGGGCAAGCTTACCGAAGCTTCGGCATCGAACGCCTATATCGTGAAAGACGGCGTGATCGCGACGCCCCCCAAGGACAACCATATCCTGCCGGGGATCACGCTCGACGTGGTCTTCGACATCGTGGCGCGCGCAAAGCTGCCGATCGAAGTGCACGAGATCACCGAGGCCGAGTTGCGCGGCGCCGACGAGGTCTGGGTCACATCGTCCTCCAAGGAGATCGTCGCGGTCGTCGATCTCGACGGCAGGCCTGTGGGCAGCGGCAAGCCCGGCCCCGTCTTCCGCAAGGCCTGGCAGCTCTACCAGGACTTCAAGGACGAAGTCATGCGCTCGAGAAAGCAGGCGCAAGCAGCCTGAGCGTCGTGGACGGCGAAACCGACTTCATCAAGCGCGAGACGCTGCTCGAGTTCCCGACCGAGTTTCCGATCAAGGTCATGGGCCGCCGGGAAGGCGATTTTGCCCAGGGCGTGATGGCGATCGTGTTGCGACACTCGCCGGACTTCGATCCGAAGACGATGGAGATGCGGCCAAGCAGCAAGGGCAAGTACCTTGGGCTGACCGTGACAATCCAGGCGAAATCGCGCGAGCAGCTCGACGCCCTCTATCGCGATCTCTGCGGCCATCCTGCCGTGGTCATGGTGCTGTGATCGAAGCCGCGCTCGAGGAGGCGCGCCTGCGCGTGCCGCCGGTGGTCAGGAAGCTCGGGCTCGTCGACTACGAGGAGGCGCTCGGGGCAATGCGCAAGTTCACCGCGCATCGCGGCGAGAACACGCCGGACGAACTCTGGCTGCTCGAGCATCCGCCGGTCTACACGCTCGGGCAGGGCGCGGACCCTTCACACGGGCCGCGCGGGCCTGGTGCGATCCCGGTACTGCGCGTCGAGCGGGGTGGCGAAGTCACGTACCACGGCCCCGGGCAGTTGGTGGTCTATGCGCTCGTAGACATCGCGCGGCGGGGCATCAAGGTCCGCGAATATGTGCGGTTGCTGGAGCAAGGCCTCATCGACTTCCTCGCTGCGTACTCCGTAAGCGGCGAGCGCAAGAGCGGCGCCCCGGGCGTCTACGTCAACGGTGCAAAGGTCGCGGCGCTTGGCGTGCGCATCAGCCGGGGCCGCGCGTTCCACGGCCTGTCGCTAAACGTCGACATGGACCTCGCGCCGTTCGGCAGGATCGATCCGTGCGGCTATCCGGGGCTCGCCGTGACGCAGACTCGCGACCTCGGCATTGCAGCCAACGTCGACACGCTCGGCCCGCAACTTGCGCACCGATTGCTGACGCTGCTGGGGAAAAGCCATGCGTGAACCCGGGGTCAAGGAAAAGGGGCAGGCGAAAACCTCGCGGATTCCCATCAAGATCGTCCCCAAGGAAGCGCTCAAGAAGCCGGACTGGATTCGCGTCAAGGCGGCGAGCGGGAATTCGCGCTTCGCCGAGATCAAGCAGATCCTGCGCGAGCAGAAACTGCACACGGTCTGCGAAGAAGCCTCGTGCCCGAACATCGGCGAATGCTTCGGCAAGGGCACTGCGACCTTCATGATCCTCGGCGACATCTGCACGCGCCGATGCCCCTTCTGCGATGTGGGCCACGGCCGGCCCCTCGCGCCGGACGCGGAGGAACCCAGGCACCTGGCCGAAACCATCGCGCGGCTGCGCCTGCGCTACGTCGTGATCACCAGCGTGGACCGGGACGACCTCAAGGACGGCGGCGCACAGCATTTCGTCGACTGCATCCGCGCCGTGCGCGAGCGCTCGCCGGACACCACCATCGAAGTCCTCGTGCCGGATTTCCGCGGACGGCTGGACCGAGCGCTCGAGATCCTCGTCAATGCCCCGCCCGACGTGATGAACCACAACATGGAAACCGTGCCGCGGCTTTACCGCCAGGCGCGACCGGGCGGTGACTACAAGCATTCGCTTACGCTGCTGCAGGAATTCAAGCGCCGCTACCCGGGGGTGCCGACCAAGTCCGGCCTGATGGTGGGACTTGGCGAGACCGACGACGAGATCCTTGCCGTGATGCACGACCTGCGCGCGCATGAAGTGGACATGGTGACGATCGGCCAGTACCTCCAGCCAAGTCCTCATCATTTGCCGGTGGAACGCTATGTGCATCCCGACGTCTTCGCAAGGTTCGAGCGCGAAGCCAAAGCCATGGGCTTCCGGCATGCGGCGATCGGCGCGATGGTGCGTTCGTCCTATCATGCGGACCGGCAGGCGCACGAAGCCGGCGTTGGCTAGGCCCGGACGAACCAGGAAATGTACTGGTAACAGTACATCAATTGACCGGAGAGTCAATCCCCGCTTAGGCCTTTGAAATCAAATGTCAAAGAATATTGCTCTAACGGCAGTTATAGGAGACCGGCATGAGAAAGAACCTTACCACCCTGCTTGCTGGACTTGTCCTGGCCGCGCCCGCCCTGGCGGGGCTTGAGTCGATCACCAACCAGGACGCGTCCAGCGGCCTGCGCGAAGCCCTCGTGGCCGGAACGCAGTACGCAGTCGACTCGCTGGGCAAGACCGACGGGTTTTTCGGCAACGGCAAAGTTAAGATCCCGCTGCCGGAATCGGCGCAGAAGATCGAAAAGCTGATGCACCAGTTCGGGATGGGCAAGCAAGCCGATGACCTCGTCCTGACGATCAACCGGGCCGCGGAAGCGGCCATGCCAGAGGCCAAGACGCTTCTGGTCGATGCGGCGCGCAAGATGAGCGTGCAGGATGCCAAGGCGATCCTCACCGGAGGCCAGGATTCGGCGACGCAATACTTCAAGCGCACCACCAGCGACCAATTGCAGAAGAAATTCCTGCCGATCGTCCAGAAGGCCACTTCCAAAGTGCAGCTGGCGCAGAAGTACGACGAGTACGCGGGCAAAGGCGTGAAGTTCGGGTTGGTCAAGAAGGAGGACGCGGACCTCGATACCTACGTCACCCGGAAGGCGCTCGACGGCCTTTTCGTCATGGTGGCCGAACAGGAAGCCAAGATCCGCCAGAACCCGGCCCAAGCTGTCTCAG
The DNA here is from genome assembly GCA_947482825.1 of Betaproteobacteria bacterium. Taxonomy (GTDB): domain Bacteria; phylum Pseudomonadota; class Gammaproteobacteria; order Burkholderiales; family SG8-39; genus SZAS-79. The sequence continues at coordinate 18,692 of CANKMT010000003.1, forward strand.
GAATCCTGAAGAAGGTCTTCGGCGCAATGAAGTAGTCAGTGCGCCTTGTCCCAGTTATCGCCGACGCCGACATCGACGATGAGATGGACGTCCAGTTTTGCGACGTCTTGCATCAGGCCCGGCAGCGCGCTGCGGACCGCCCCGAGTTCAGCATCCGGCACCTGCAGCACGAGTTCGTCGTGGACTTGCATGACAAGCAGCGTGGCGTGCTTGCCGGCTTCCAGCCAACCCTGCACGCTGATCATCGCAAGCTTGATGAGGTCGGCGGCGGTGCCCTGCATGGGCGCGTTGATCGCGGCCCGCTCCGCTGCCTGGCGCCGTTGCGGACCGCCGCTCTTGATTTCCGGGAGCCATAGCCGCCGCCCGAAGACGGTCTCGACGTAGCCACGGCTGCGCGCCAGTTGGCGCGTTTCCTGCATATACCGCGCAACGCCCGGATAGCGGGCAAAGTAGCTGTCGATATAGGCCTGCGCGGTGGCGCGTTCGATGCCGAGGTTCTGCGCGAGGCCGAACGCCGACATGCCGTAGATGAGGCCGAAGTTGATCGCCTTGGCGGCGCGGCGTTCGTCCGAGGTGACCTCGTCGATCTTTCTCCCGAACACTTCAGCAGCCGTCGCCCGGTGCACGTCGTGGCCATGCTCGAATGCGTGCCGCAAGCCCGCGTCGCCGGAGAGGTGCGCCATGATGCGCAACTCGATCTGCGAGTAGTCGGCGCTCATGATCTTCCAGCCCGGCGGCGCGATGAACGCTTCCCGGATCCGCCGGCCTTGCGGCGTGCGGATCGGGATGTTCTGCAGGTTCGGGTCGTTAGACGACAGCCGCCCCGTGACGGCAACCGCCTGAGAATAGGTCGTGTGCACGCGCCCGGTCTTGGCGTCGATCATGCGCGGCAACTTGTCGGTGTAGGTGGATTTGAGCTTGGCGATGCCGCGGTACTCCAGCAGGATCTTGGGCAGCGGATAGTCGGCCGCGAGCTCCTGCAGGACGTCTTCGTCTGTCGAGGGCTGTCCGCCGGGGGTCTTCTTCTTCACCGGCAGGCCCTGGCGCTCGAACAGGATCTCCTGGATCTGCTTTGGTGAATTGAGGTTGAAAGGCTGGCCGGCGGCCTGGTGGGCCTTCTGTTCCAGTTCCAGCATCTCCTTGCCCAGTTCGTTGCTCTGCGCCTCGAGCAGGCCGGCGTCGATGAGCACCCCGTTCCTTTCCATCTTGAGCAGTATGGGCATCACCGGCATCTCGATAGTCTCGTAGATGCGCTTGAGCTTCTCGTCCGCGGCGATCTTCGGGTACATCACTTCGTGGACCGAGAGCGTGCAATCGGCGTCCTCGGCTGAATACGCCGTCGCCCTTTCCACGTCCACCTCGGCGAACGAGATGCGCGAAGCGCCCTTGCCGGTCACCGCGTCGTAGCTGATCGTTTCCCAGCCACGATGGCGGCGGGCGAGTGTTTCGAGGTCGTGTCGCTCGTGAACTTCGAGCACATAGGATTCGAGCAGCGTGTCGTGCGCGATGCCGCGCAGGGTCACGCCGTGGTTGGCGAGGATGTGCGCATCAAACTTCAGATTCTGGCCGACCTTGCATGGTCTGTCGCTTTCGATCCAGGGTCTCAGGATCGCCAGCGAGCGCTCGACGCCGAGCTGCTCGGGCGCGCCCGCATAGCGATGCGCCACCGGCGCGTAATACGCAACGTCGTCGAAGGCGAACGACAGGCCGACGAGATTGGCGACCATCGGCTCAAGTCCATCGGTTTCGGTGTCGAAGCCGACCAGGCCCGCCGCCTCGAGCCGGGGGACGAGGGCGCGCAGCCCGGCTTCATCGATCACCATCACATAGCTGCGGCGCTCGGCGTGTGCATGCGCGGCGGGCGTGGTTGCTTCGGGTGGGGTGCGGAAGTCGCGGGCGTCGGCGCGCTTCTCCGGCTCGGCGGGACCGCCGTCGAGTTCGCGCAACCGGCTCTTGAAGCCGAAGCGCGCGAACAACTCGCGCAACTTTGCGGCGTCCTGGAGGTCCTTGTGGAGGTCCTCGAGCGTGACCGGCAGCTCGCAGTCGCGTTTCATCGTGAGCAACCAGCGCGCCTTGGGAAGCCACTCGAGCGACTTGCGCAGGTTTTCGCCGACGACCCCGCCGATCTCCCCGGCGTGCGCGACCACGGCATCCAGCGACCCGTACTGCTGGATCCATTTCGCCGCGGTCTTCGGCCCGACCTTTGGGACGCCGGGCACGTTGTCCACCGCGTCACCGACCAGGGAGTAGAAGTCCACGATCAGTTCGGGCGGCACCCCGAACTTCTGCTTGACGCCTTCGATGTCGAGCTTTTCGTTGGTCATTGTGTTGACGAGCGTCACCTGCGCATCGACCAGTTGCGCGAGATCCTTGTCGCCAGTGGAGATCACGCAGTTCATGCCGGCTTGTTTCGCCCGCTCGGCCAGGGTGGCGATCACGTCGTCCGCCTCGACGCCGTCGACGCCGATCACCGGCCAGCCCATCGCGGCGATCGCTTCCTTGAGCGGCTCGATCTGCACGACGAGGTCCTCTGGCATCGGCGCGCGCTGCGCCTTGTATTCCGGGTAGGCGTCATCGCGAAACGTCTTGGCCTTGGTGTCGAACACGCAGGCGCGCGCCTCGGCCTTGTAGTCGCCAGACAGCCTTCGCAACATGCTCACGACGCCGGAAATTGCGCCCGTGGGTTCTCCTTGTGCGTTCCTGAGGTCAGGCAGCGCGTGGAATGCGCGATACAGGTACGAGGAGCCGTCGACCAGCAGCAGCGTTTTGGGCGTTTCTTCCTTGGATTCCACTGTCGGAGCGCTCTCGAGACTGGCAGGCGCCGGCGCCGGGAACTTCGGCTGGCGTGGCGGGAACAATGATTATCTCAGAGTTCCCCTGGATGGTCGTCCGGGCACGGGCTCGATGCGCATGGAGGCGAGGATGATTCTGCTAGAATTCCGGCGATTCCCAATCGCCATGCGCAAACTCCTTTCCGCCGTCGTTCTCGCTGCCGCTCTCCCTGCCTTTGCGCAGTCGGGTGCGCCGCTCAAGCTCGAGCCCCTGCCGGCGCCGCCTCCGATGGCGCCGGGCCTGTCCGACGCCGAAGACAGCGGGCCGCGAGTGAACATTCCGTTGCAGAGGGAAGACAAGGTCGAGGAAGTGCGCGAAAACGGCCGCGTGGTGATGATGAAGGTCACGCCGCCCGGCGGCGTTCCGTACTTCCTGATGGACAACACCGGCAACGGCAACTGGATCCGGCGCGACTCGCTCGACGACGGGGTGCGCGTGCCGATGTGGACCATCCGCACTTTCGACTGATCGCTTGTCGGTCTTCACGCCGGTCTCCGAAGCCCAGCTGGCCGACTGGCTGAGGCATTATTCGGTCGGCGCACTCACGCTGCTCCAGCCGATTGTCGCCGGCATCGAGAACACCAACTACTTCGTCACCACCACGCAAGGCGCCTATGTGCTTACGCTGTTCGAAAAGCTCGGCGCGAAGGAACTGCCGTTCTACCTGAACCTGATGGCGCACCTTGCGCGGCACGGGATCCCCTGTCCGGCGCCGATCGCGGATCTGGCCGACCAGTACCTCGGGGAGTTGAACGGCAAGCCTGCCGCGCTGGTGAGCCGCCTGCCGGGGCAGTCGGTCGCCCGGCCGGGGCGCGCCCAATGCGGGCAACTCGGGGCGCTGCTTGCGCGCATGCATCTCGCGGGGCGCTCCTACCCGGGCTACCTCGAGAATCCGCGCGGCCCGAAATGGTGGCGGGAGACCGCGCCGCAGGTGCGCCCGTTCCTGGACGCCGAGCGGAGCGCCTTGCTCGACGCCGAAATGGCTTTCCAGGGCCGGCACCGGTTTGCGGATCTGCCACGCGGCCCGGTCCATGGCGATCTCTTTCGCGACAACGCAATCTTCGAAGGCGGGCGGCTCTGCGGGGTCTTCGACTACTACTTCGCGGGCATCGACGTGCTGCTTTTCGATGTCGCCGTCTGCGCGAACGACTGGTGCCTGGCGGATCCGACCGCCGATCGGCGATTCGAGCCGTCGCTGGTCAGCACCTTCCTGGCCGAGTACGCTGCCGTCAGGCCTTTTACCCCGGCCGAACGCGAGGCCTGGCCCGTACTGCTGCGCGCTGCGGCATTGCGTTTCTGGCTGTCGCGGCTTTACGATTTCCATCTTCCTCGCCCTGGCGAACTGGTGCATGCGCATGATCCCGAGCACTTCCGAGAAATCCTTTCACTGCGCGCGGCCCCCGGGTTCGCTCCGCCATGGTTGACGTGAGCGTGCAGGCCCGGCTGGTGCCCGGCTCGCGCGGCTGGCGCTGGCTGGCCGACGGCTGGAAATTGTTTCGCGCAGCCCCGCTGTCGTGGATCGCGCTCGTATTCGGCTACTGGATGATCATGACGGTGGTGAGCGTCGTGCCATTCGTCGGCGTGGTTGCGGTGCTGGTTCTGGTCCCCGGTTTTTCGGTCGCGTTCATGGCCGCGAGCCGGGTGTCCGAGCATCGCCAGCCGGTCCAGCTTCTGTTGCTTTTTGCCGGGTTCCGCGAAAACCTGCGCGGCCAGATCATCCTTGGTTTCGTCTATTTCGCCGGGATCGTTCTCCTTCTTGCGGCGAGCACGCTTGCCGACGATGGTGCGCTGGCGCGCTGGATGGTCACCGGCGCCCGGCCGGGAACGCAGGTCATCCAGTCCGACGCTTTCCTGTACGCGCTGATGATCGCGGCCACCGTTTATGCGCCCTTGATGATGCTTTTCTGGTTCGCCCCCACGCTGGTCGCCTGGCATTCGATGCCTGTGGGCAAGGCGCTTTTCTTCTCGCTGTTTGCCTGCCTCGTGAACTGGCGCGCCTTCACGGTCTACGGCGTGGCATCGGCTCTGGTTCTTCTGGTCGCGCCTTTCGTGGTGTTGTTCATGCTGCTGCTGTTTTCCGGCGGCACGCTTCGCCCGGCCGCGATGGCCGTGCTGTTCCCCTTCGTACTTGCGATGATGCCGACGCTGTTCGCAAGCTTCTATGTGAGCTATCGCGATATCTTCGCGCCGTTGCCGCAGGAAGGTGCGCCACAGGACATTCCCACACCGGAATAGTGGTCTGACCCGGGCCGGCTGGAGCCCGATTGGGTGCGCGCGATGTGGCCGTGGGCGCGGGGACCGTGAGCTAGAATTCGTGCCCCATCGGTGGCATCGCACACATGCAGCGCCTTCGCGAGATCCCTTATAACTACACCTCATTCTCCGACCGCGAGATCGTCGTGCGGTTGCTCGGTAGCGAGGCCTGGGACCTGATCAGCGAATTGCGCGCGGAGCGCCGCACCGGGCGCTCTGCGCGCATGCTGTACGAGGTGCTCGGCGAAATCTGGGTTGTCCAGCGCAACCCTTACCTCGAAGACGACCTCATCGAGCACCCGAAGCGACGCGCGCAGGTGCTGTCCGGAATGCGCAAGCGCCTGGAGGAAATCGAGGCGCGGCGCGGCGACAGCGACAAGGTCGATGCGCTGCTGGCCGCGGCGAGCGACGCGGTCGCGAAATTCGAAGTTGAGTTCGACCTCACGCGCAAACTCCGCCGCAAGACCCTACGCCGCCTTTCGCGCGTTACGCGCAAGGACAACATTGCCTTCGATGGGTTTGCGCGCGTCTCGCACGTCACCGATGCGACGGACTGGCGGGTCGAGTACCCGTTCGTCGTGGTCTCCCCGGATACCGAGGAGGAAGTGCAGCCGATCGTGCGCGAGCTGGTCCGCCTGGGCCTCACGATCATTCCGCGCGGCGGCGGCACCGGCTACACCGGCGGTGCAGTCCCGCTCACGCGGCGCTCCGCGGTGGTCAACACCGAGAAACTCGAAACCCTCGGCCGCGTCGAGGACGTAGTGCTGCCGGGCCTCGAACGCACGACCACGGTGATCCGGTGCGGCGCGGGCGTGGTGACGCGGCGTGTGATGGACGCAGCAGAGGAAGCCGGGCTCGTCTTCGCGGTGGATCCAACCTCGGCCGATGCGTCGTGCATCGGTGGCAATGTCGCAATGAATGCCGGCGGGAAGAAAGCCGTGCTCTGGGGCACGGCAATCGACAACCTTGCTTCATGGCGCATGGTGACGCCGGATGCCGAATGGCTCGAAATCGAGCGCGTCGGCCACAACCTGGGCAAGATCCACGATGCGCAGAAGGCCACTTTTCGCGTCTGTCGGTATGCCGCGGACGGCCGCAAACTGCTCGAGGAATCCCACATCGAGATCCCGGGCAGCGGCTTTCGCAAGACCGGCTTGGGCAAGGACGTCACCGACAAGTTCCTCTTCGGCCTGCCGGGCGTGCAGAAGGAAGGCACCGACGGGATCATCACTTCGGCGCGCTTCATCCTGCACCGGATGCCGGCGCACATCCGAACGGTCTGCCTGGAGTTCTTCGGCAACGCACACGACGCGGTGCCGGCGATCGTCGAGATCAAGGACTACCTCGACGCGCACCCGGCCGCGCAGCTCGCCGGCCTCGAGCACCTCGACGAGCGCTATCTGAAGGCGGTCGGATATGCCACCAAGGCGCGCCGCAACCAGCGGCCGAAGATGGTGCTGTTCGGCGACATCGTGGGCGACAACGTCGACGATGTTGCGAGTGCGGCCTCGGCCGTGGTGCGCCTTGCGAACGCACGGGGCGGCGAAGGCTTCGTCGCCGTCAGCGCCGAGACACGCAAGCGCTTCTGGCTCGACCGAGCGCGCACCGCGGCGATCGCCAAGCACACCAATGCGTTCAAGATCAACGAGGACGTGGTAATCCCGCTGCCGCGCCTGGCCGACTATTCCGATGGCATCGAGCGCATCAACATCGAGCTGTCGATCGCCAACAAGCTCGAGCTACTCGATGCCTTGTCCGCCTATTTTTCGGGTGATTTGCCGCTCGTGCAGCAGGACGTCAAGGTCTCCCCCGCGGAGTTGCTCGGCGACCGGGCGCAACGCGCTCTTGAATCGATCGAGCGGGTGCGCTCCCGCTGGCAGTGGCTGCTCGATCACCTCGATTCGCCGGCCCTGGAACTGACTTCGGAACTCTCGGGCTGGGGAACGCTCCATTCCGAACTCTCGCAGGAGTATGCGACAGTCTTTGCGGCGGTTCAGGCACATGCCCTGCGGGTTTCGTGGAAGGCCGAACTGCGCGACGACCTCATGCGCATCTTCAGCGGCCTTGCTTTCGGCAAGGTGGTAGATGGCGCCCAAGGGGTTCACAAGACGGTGCTTCGCGGCCGCGTGTTCGTCGCGCTTCACATGCACGCAGGCGATGGAAACGTGCATACGAACATTCCGGTCAATTCCGACGACTACCTGATGCTGCAGCGGGCCAACCTTGCGGTGGCAAGGATCATGAAGCTCGCAAAATCCCTCGGCGGGGTGATCTCGGGCGAGCACGGCATCGGCATCACGAAGATGGATTACCTTGAAGCGGGGGAAATCGAGGCTTTCCGCGCATACAAGCAGAAAATCGATCCGGAGGGCCGTTTCAATGCGGGCAAGCTGCTCGCGGGCGGCGACCTCTCCAAGGCCTATACGCCGAGTTTCTCCCTGCTGGGCGCCGAGTCTCTGATCCTGGAGCAATCGGACCTCGGCGCGATCAACGAGTCGATCAAGGACTGCCTGCGCTGCGGCAAGTGCAAACCGGTGTGCGCCACCCACGTGCCGCGTGCCAACCTCTTTTATTCTCCGAGGAACAAGATCCTCGCCACGTCCCTGCTGACCGAGGCGTTCCTGTACGAGGAGCAGACCCGGCGCGGTGTGTCCTTCGCGCACTACGACGAGTTCAGCGACGTCGCCGACCACTGTACGGTGTGCCACAAGTGCGAGAGTCCCTGCCCGGTGGACATCGATTTCGGCGACGTGTCGATCGCGATGAGGAACCTGCTGCGCCGGCAGGGCAAGCGCCGCTTCAACCCGGGCACCGCGGCATCGATGCTGTTCCTCAACGCGACCGACCCGCGCAAGATCAAGGCGGTGCGCACCGTGATGATCGAGTGGGGATACGGCCTGCAGCGGCTGGCCTACCGATTCGCAAAACGGGTGGGGCTCGCAGGACGCCAGACGAAGCGTCCACCGGCCACGACGGGCGGCCGGCCGGCGCTGGTTGCCCAGGTAATCCACTTCATCAACAAGCCGATGCCGGGCAACCTCCCCAAACGGACCGCACGCGCGCTGCTCGATGTCGAGGATGCGCGCATCGTTCCTATCATCCGCGACCCGGCTAAGGTGACCGAGGATTCGGATGCGGTGTTCTACTTTCCGGGTTGCGGGTCGGAGCGCTTGTTTTCGCAGGTCGGGCTTGCCACGCAGGCGATGCTCTATGAAATCGGCACCCAGTGCGTGCTGCCGCCGGGCTACCTGTGCTGCGGGTATCCGCAGACTTCGGCCGGGGAGGCCGAAAAGGGCGAGCGGATCATCACGCAGAACCGGGTGCTGTTCCACCGGCTCGCAACGACGCTGAACTATCTCGACATCAAGACCGTAATCGTGTCCTGCGGCACGTGCATGGACCAGCTGGAAAAGTATGAGTTCGACAAGATCTTCCCGGGTTGCCGCCTGCTCGACATCCACGAATACCTGCTCGAAAAAGGCGTGAAGCTCGAGGGGGTGACTGGAACGCGCTACATGTACCACGACCCCTGCCACACGCCGATCAAGACGCAACAACCGATGAAGGTCGTGAACGCGCTGATGGGCGGGGACGTCACGCTCTCGGACCGGTGCTGCGGGGAGTCCGGCACGCTGGCGGTGACGCGGCCGGACGTGTCGACGCAAGTGCGCTTTCGCAAGGAAGAGGAGTTCCGCAAGGGCGTCGCCGCGATCGAATCCTCGGGCTACCAGGGCGAGGTCAAGATGCTGACATCGTGCCCGTCCTGCTTACAAGGATTGACACGGTTCGCGGATGACACCGGCGTGCAGTCCGATTATATTGTGGTCGAGTTGGCCCGCCACCTGCTGGGCCCCGACTGGCTGCCGGGCTTCGTGCAAAAGGCCAACAACGGCGGCATTGAGCGCGTGCTGCTTTGAAGGAAGACCGGGGGATGGGCTGTTTGCTGTGTAACGAGGAGGGCGGAACCGTGCTTTGGCGCGACGACTTCTGCCGGATCGTGCGCATCCAGGGCGCCGATTATCCGGGCCTGTGCCGGGTGGTCACCACCCGGCACGTGGTCGAGATGACCGACCTTGCGAACGACGAGAGGGCCCGGCTGATGTGCGCAGTATTTGCCACCGAGCGTGTGCTTCGCGACCTCTTCATGCCGGACAAGATCAACTTGGCCAGCTTCGGCAACAAGGTGCAGCATCTGCACTGGCATGTGATCCCGCGCATGCAGGACGACCCGCACTATCCGGAACCCTCTTGGGGTCCGCCCCAGCGCGCGGCGCCCCGCGGCCGGCCTGAGATCGGCGATGCGGTGATTGCCAGTGGCCTTTCCGAGTCCCTGAACCGGGCCGACTGACCATGGGCGAGACCGTCTTCGAACTGCCCCGGATCTCTGCCGACGCCGCGCCGGAGTTCAGCGACGTGCTCGCTTGCAAGGCCTGGCTCGAGCATGTGCCGCTGGCCAACGTGGTCGAGGCGCAGCAGCAGCTGCTTTCCCAGGTCACGGAGTTCAACCGTTTTCCCTGCAAGGCCATGATGCGTCTGCAGACGCTCGAAGCCTTGCGCGAGGCCGTGGCCTTCGTGCAGATTGAGCAGGCCAAGCGGTTCACCAACCGCGCCCTGCCGATGGCCGACGCCGAAGCGGCCATCTTCGCCGATACCACGTCGCTTTGGGAGCAGATGCGCGCCGGTTACCTGCACTGCCTCGCGGCAAGCGCCGCGGACGAAACCGGGATGCGTTCGCATGCTGCTTTGCTTGCGCAGCGCGTCCTCGCGTATTGCGGTCTGAAAATGTTCCACCACTATCGCGCCTATCGTGAAGTTAGCCGGACGGATTGGCGCTCCCTGCACCAGGCCTACAAGGTCGCGGACGGTCTTGGCGTTGCCGAAGAGGGCGTCAAGGACTACCTCAATCGCGATGTGCATGACGCCACGCCGCGCATCCAGTACATGCGGGCGCTCCTGACCGGCATGGCCAATCCGAATGAGCTTTCGCGTAGGCAGCTCTCGTTCGTAGGCTTCCTGCTCGAGCGCTGGGCCGAGAAAGTCGAACTGTCGCATACGCCGGTGGCCGAGGAAGGCGTGCTGCCCCTGGTGGTCGACCTGGCGGGCGATGCGCCGCCTGAGCGGCTTACGGGCGAGGGTGATACGGAGATTTTCGAGCCGCGTTTTCTCGACGTGAGCCGCCTCACCAAGAGCCTGAAGAACCGGATCGGCCTCCTGCGCAAGGGCGAGTCGCCGGCCAAGCTCGCGCTCGGCGAGGATTGCGTGCAGCCATCGTGCGAGCAATTGCTTATCTTCCTGTACCGCCAGTGGTGCCAGTCCCGGCCGCCCCGTACCGAGCGCAAGAGTGTCCAGCAGCAAGCCATGGTCAGCAATGAAATGGTGGCGATCCACTACTACATTTCGGGCAAGGTCTTCCGGCAACCCGGCGTGCAAACCGAGCTTTCCCAAAAAGAGCGTGACCAGATTGCAACCTTCGGCCGGGTGAGCACCAAGGACGAAGACGACTACAGCGCGGTGCACGGCTTCCTGCTCGAGCACTGGAAAGTCGCCGACGAAAGTGTTTCGGGATTGCGCATGGTGCGGCCGACGGGTTCTCCGGGGAGGCGATTCGCCCATGGACAACTGGTTGCAGTGCGGCCAGGGGACGCGAAGAATTTCATGCTCGCGCAGGCACGCTGGCTGATGCAGGGCAATGACGGGGCGCTGAACGCGGGCTTGCGCCTTTTGCCCGGCCTGCCAGCGCCGATCGCAGTGCGCCACTATGGCCTCAACGTGGCGAATGAAAAGTACGTGCCGGCGCTAACGCTCACCGAGGTGGCCGCACTAAAGTCGCCGCCGACCATGATCCTCCCGGCCGGCTGGTACAAGCCCAAGCGCGTGGTCGAGGTCTTTGTCCAGCAACTGTTGCGCGTAAAGCTCGAGGAGCTGGTCGACCGGGGTACGGATTTCGAGCGCATGACGTACGAAGTACTGCCGGAGTAAGGGAGAAGAGGGGGCTGCGCCCCCTCCTCAGACCTCCCCCGACGAAATGAGGGCTCCGCCCCTGTATGATTCCGTCCCTATGAGCGACTCGCCGACCCCGACCGAAATCAAGCTTCACCAGAAATCGCGGCGCCTTGAGATCGCATTTTCCGACGGGCGCAGCTTTTCCTTGCCTTTCGAGTTCCTGCGCGTTTTTTCGCCTTCGGCCGAAGTGCGGGGCCACGGGCCCGGACAGGAAGTGCTGCAGACCGGCAAAGCAAACGTCGATATCGTCACGCTCGAACCGGTCGGTTCCTATGCGGTCCAGCCCACGTTTTCCGACGGCCATTCGACCGGGATCTATGCGTGGGATTACCTCTATTCCCTTGGGGAAGAACGGGAACGCATGTGGGGTGAATACCTGCAGAAGCTTGCGGCGGCAGGTGCCAGTCGGGAACAGGAGCAAGGGCTTACCCCGCAAAAACCCGATTCCCGTAAGGGGCATTGCGGATGAGTTCGAACACCCACTTCGGCTTCGAAAAGGTTTCCGAAGACGCCAAGGCGGCCAAGGTCAAGTCGGTTTTCGACCGGGTCGCCGGCCGCTACGACCTCATGAACGACCTGATGTCGCTTGGCCTCCATCGCGCCTGGAAGGCCTTTGCGGTCGCACTTTCAGGGGTGCGCACCGGCGAAAAGGTCCTTGACGTCGCGGCAGGCAGCGGGGATCTGTCCCGTGCGTTTGCCCGACGGGTCGGCCCCGCCGGCCAGGTCTGGACCACCGACATCAATGGCCGCATGCTTGCGGTCGGCCGCGACCGCCTGCTCGACGAAGGCCGGGTATGCCCCGCCGTCCAATGCGATGCCGAGAGGCTGCCGTTTCCCGACGCGTACTTCGATTGCGTGAGCGTCGCGTTCGGCCTGCGCAACATGACCCGCAAGGAGGCCGCCCTGGCTGAGATGTGCCGGGTCTTGAAACCCGGCGGGCGGTTGATCGTGCTCGAGTTTTCCAAGGTGTGGAAACCCCTCGAGAAGGCCTACGACGTCTACTCGTTCCGGGTGCTGCCCTGGCTGGGACAAAAGGTGGCCGGGGACGGCGAAGCGTACCGTTATCTCGCCGAATCGATCCGGATGCACCCCGACCAGGAGGCGCTCAAGGGCATGATTGAACTTGCGGGCCTCGAAAGGGTCGAATTCTTCAACCTTGCCGCTGGGGTCGTTGCCCTCCACAAGGGTTATCGCGTTTAGCTATACAAAAAAGCGCGAAGACACTGTAGGATGACCGGATAATAAGAAAACAGACAGACACATTTCCAAGACAGGGACAAGATGAAACGAATTCTGATGGGATTGATGGCGGTTTTCGTGGGCGTGGGACTGACTGCGGGCCAGGCCGAGGCGGCCAAGGTGGGCGGCAACAAGAACGTGGGCACGCAACGCAATATAACGAGCGCACCGGCCGCACCTACCGCGACTCCACCGCGCCAGGCGCAGCAGGCCGCGCCGGCTACGCCGCCGGCTGCAGCGCCGCAACCGCAGTCCGCGCTCAGCCGATGGGCACCGATGCTCGGCGGCCTCGCTATTGGCGGCCTGCTGGGTTCGATGTTCGCGGGCGGCGGGTTGGGCGGTGCGATGGGAAGCATCCTGATGATGGCGCTGCTCGCGGTCGCGGTGTTCTTCGCGATCCGCTTCTTCATGCGCGGCCGCGGGGCGCCACAAGCGGCCACGGCCAGCGGACCGATGCAATATTCCGGTCTTGGCAACGAGACCGTTGCCGCGCCGCCGCCCTCTCAGTCGGCTGGTTTCGAAGCACAGCCCGCCGCGACCGCAGCGAATATTCCCGTGGGATTCGATGGGGAAGGATTCGTGCGCCAGGCCAAGCTTTCGTATATCCGCATGCAGACGGCCAATGACGCGGGTAACCTCGCCGAGTTGCGCGAATTCACCGCGCCGGAAATGTTCGAGGCGCTCAAGGCCGACATCGATGCGCGCGGCGGTGCCAAGCAGTTCACCGACGTAGTGACGCTGAACGCCGACCTGCTCGAGGTGGTCACCGAGGGCAATGTGCATTGGGCAAGCGTGCGCTTCTCCGGGCTGGTGCGGGAAGTGCCCGGCCAGGCGCCGGCCAGCTTCGAGGAAGTGTGGAACCTTTCGAAGCCTGCCGACGGATCCTCCGGCTGGCTGCTCTCAGGCATCCAGCAGATGCACTGAAGCTTCCTCTGCGATAATCGACAAGGCCACCGGAAGGTGGCCTTGTTGTTTGTACCCGCCGTAATCAGGCCACTTTCACTCCCGATTTCCGCCATGGGCTTCTTCGACACCGGTGCTGCGACCGGACTCAACCAACTGCTCCGGCGCGAAGCCTGGGCGCTGGAGAAGCTTGCGCCCTTTGCAGGTGAAATCGTCGAGATCCAGTTCGCGCCGTTGCCGCCCCTGCGGCTTGAAATCGTCGAGGGTGGACAGGTCCGCGCGGCCGATGCGGGTTCGGCTGCCACACTGACGATTGCCGCAAAGCCCGGGATCCTTGCCGCGCTCCCGAAGGGCGAAGAACACCTGATGCGCGCGGTCGACATCTCGGGCAATGCCCGCCTGGCGACCGAGATCCTCGCGTTGCTGCGCTACTTGCGCTGGGATGTGGAGGAAGATCTCTCGCGAGTGTTTGGTGACGTCCTCGCACATCGCATGGTGGGCACCGTGCGCGAGTTTACCGCGTGGCAGGCCGAGGCCGGCAGGCGGCTGGCCGAAAACATCATGGAGTATGCGATCGAAGAACGCCGCGTCATCGTCTCGCGCGCCGAATTCCAGGAGTTTGCCGACGGCGTTGCGAAGTTGCGGGACGACCTCGCGCGGCTGGAGCAACGCATCCTGCGGCAGCGGGACGGCAAAGGTTCCTGAGGCGCCGTGAATCGCATCCTCAGATTGTTGCGCATCCTTTCGGTGTGCCGCCGCTTCGCGCTGCACGAGTTCTTGCCGCGCGGGCGCACGCGGGCGCTGCTCGGGATGGTGTCCGGGCCACAGGACGCGTCGCGTGCAGTGCGCCTGCGCCACGCTTTGGAGGCTCTAGGGCCGATCTTCGTCAAATTCGGCCAGATGCTCTCCACGCGCCGCGACCTAATGCCCAACGACCTGGCCGAGGAACTGGCGAAGCTTCAGGACCAGGTCCCGCCGTTTCCTTCCGACGTGGCCGCGGCGGAGATCGAACGTGCGCTCGGCCGGCCGATCAGCACGACGTTCGCGACGTTCGAACGCGATCCGGTGGCGAGCGCGTCGATCGCGCAAGTTCACCTCGCGACGCTTGCCGACGGCAGCGAAGTCGCCGTCAAGGTGCTACGCCCCGATGTGGAGGTGATCATCGCGCGCGATGTCGCGTTGCTGGAGACCGCCGCGGAGCTGGTGGAAAAACTGTGGGTCGATGGCCGGCGGCTCAAGCCCAGGGAAGTGGTGGCCGAGTTTGCCAAGCATCTCGAGGACGAACTCGACCTGATGCGCGAGGCCTCCAGTGCGAGCCAGCTGCGCCGCAACTTCGAGGATGGCAAGCTCTTGCTCGTCCCACGGATCCACTGGGATTACTGCGCGCAGCGAGTGATGGTGATGGAGCGCATGTACGGCACGCCGATCTCGCAGATCGAAGTCCTCCGAGCCAAGGGGGTCGACGTTCCCAGTCTCGCTCGTGCGGGCGTCGAGATTTTCTTCACTCAGGTATTCAGGGACGGCTTCTTTCACGCCGACATGCACCCGGGAAATATCTTCGTCGCCACCGATGGGCCGATGAAAGGGCGCTACATCGCGCTCGATTTCGGCATCATGGGCACGCTGACCGACGTCGACAAGAATTACCTCGCGCAGAATTTCATCGCGTTCTTCAATCGCGACTACACGCGGGTCGCGCAGGCCCATCTGGACGCAGGCTGGGTCCCGCCGGAAACGCGCATCGACGAATTCGAAGCTGCGATCCGCTCGGTCTGCGAGCCGATCTTCGCCCGGCCGTTGAAGGAAATCTATTTCGGGCGGCTCCTCCTGCGCCTGTTCCAGACCTCGCGGCGCTTCAATGTCGAAGTCCAGCCCCAGCTGGTGCTGCTGCAGAAGACCCTGCTCAATATCGAAGGTCTCGGCCGGCAGCTCGACCCGGACCTTGATCTTTGGAAGACGGCCAAGCCGTATCTCGAGCGGTGGATGTCCGACCAGATCGGCTGGCGCGGGTTCGTGCGCACCCTCAAGAGGGAAGCGCCGTACTGGGCGTCCACGCTTCCGCAGGTGCCCAGGTTGCTGCACAGGCTGTTGGCCGAGGAGAGGGTGGAGCAACTCGAGAAAGCCTTCCAAGCCCTGCATGCCCAGGGCGAGCGGCGCAATCGAATCCTCATTGCGGTGCTCGTCGTGTTCGCAGTTTGGGTGGCCCTGCAGGGCTGGGCGCTCTTCACGCTGTTCTAGCTGCGGATCGCCCGCGCATTGGACTCGAACCTGCGCCCATCACCACTTGCACGCTATTTGTTCCTTGCGTATGTACTGCTCGTCATTTACGCGACGCTGTACCCCTTCTCGGGCTGGCGCGATGCGGGTATTTCCGCTTTTGCTTACCTCACGGCCCCCAAGCCGCCTTACCTCACAAGGTTCGACCTCGTCGTCAATGTGCTTGGCTACCTCCCGTACGGGCTGCTTGCCGTCTTCGCGATGCGCCCACGGGTTACGGGCCTGGCAGCGTTTGCGTTCGCGCTCGCAAGCGGCGCGGCATTGGCCCTGACGCTGGAGGCCGTGCAGACGTTCCTTCCATCGCGGTTTGCGTCCAACGTCGATGCCGCATGCAACGTTCTCGGTGCCATGCTTGGCGCCGTGCTCGGTTTGCGCAGCGCACGCTGGTTGTTCGAGAAGAGCCTCCCTCTCCAATGGCGCACGCAGTACGTGCTGCCCGGGGCGCGCGCCGATGCGGGTGTGGTGCTGCTTGCGCTTTGGCTCGCGACGCAACTCAATCCGGCCAGTCTGCTGTTTGGCGCCGGCGACCTGCGAGACCTGTTTCGCCAACCCGCCGGCAGTGCGTATGAACCCGATGTTTTCGTCGGGATCGAAGCCTTGACCGCAGCGAGCAACCTCGTCGCCGTAGGCCTCACGATGTCCGCCCTGCTGAACCCGGGCGCGCCCGTCCTGCGCGCAATGCTCGGGTTGATCGGCTTAGGGCTCTTCGTAAGGACTGCGGCCTTCGCGATCCTGAGACAGGCCGAGGAGGTGTTCCATTGGCTGACGCCCGGGGCGCTCATCGGCCTCGCGGCCGGTCTCCCGATCCTTCTTGCCGCGGCCATGTTGCCTCGTGCGCTGCGCCTTGCGCTGGCCGCGGTCCTGCTCATGGGGGCTACCGTCCTAGTCAATCTCGCTCCCGCGAACCCCTATTTCGCCTCCACGCTGGCGGTCTGGTCGCAGGGCCACTTCCTGAATTTCAACGGTCTCACGCGCCTCTTGTCGGTCCTTTGGCCTTTTGCCGCCCTGCTGTACCTCATGCTCATCGCCGCAAGGGCGGGCGAGGGCGGTACCCGCGGGTAGAATGGCGCCTTCCTTTTGCGGCACTTCCCCATGTCCTACTACGAAAAACACGTCTTCTTCTGCTGTAACCAGCGCGATGGCACGCGGGCATCCTGCAATCCCAAAGGGGCTTCCGAGTTGCGCGACTACGCAAAGGCCCGTGTAAAGGAACTCGGTCTCGCCGGCGAGGGCAAGGTTCGCATCAACCAGGCGGGGTGCCTCGATCGCTGCGAGGAGGGTCCGGTCATCGTTGTCTACCCTGAGGCGGTCTGGTACACCTATGTCGACCGCGCCGATATCGACGAAATCATCGAAGAGCACGTCAGGCATGGGCGGGTCGTGGAGCGCCTGCGGATCTGATGCGAGCGTCTACGCGCCGCGAACTGGTGCCCGGCCCGGTCGGTCGCATCGAGTGCGCCGTCGATGTCCCCGACAAGCCGCAAGGCCTTGCCCTCATCGCGCATCCCCACCCGCTGTTCGGCGGCACCCTCGACAACAAGGTCGTGCAAACCCTTGCGCGCTCTCTCGTCGATCTTGGCTACGCGGCTGTCCGCCCGAATTTCCGCGGTGTCGGCGCGACCGAAGGCGTCCATGACGAGGGGCGCGGCGAAGTCGAGGACATGGCCGCAGTGCTTGCCTGGGCGCAAGCCGAGTTCGGCGCCGCACCGCCGGTGCTCGCCGGTTTCTCGTTTGGATCCTTCGTGCAGACTCACCTTGCCCAAAGAGTGGCGCCGGAGAGGATGCTGCTGGTCGGGGTTGCGGTAAAGAGATTCGATGCGCGGCCGGTACCGGCAAACACCCTGGTCATTCACGGAGAGGTCGATGAGAACGTGCTCCTTGCCGACGTTCTCGACTGGGCACGGCCGCAGGAGTTGCCTGTGGTGGTCGTCCCCGGCGCGGACCACTTCTTCCACCAGAAGCTGAACATCCTGCGTTCGATCGTCCAATCGAACTGGCGCAGGCGATGAGCCTGTCCGCCACAGGGCGCACGGTGTTGTCGGTGGCGGGCCTGCGCAAACGCTACGGCGCTGATGAAGTCGTCGCCGGCATCGACTTCGAAGTTCAGGCGGGCGAATGCTTCGGCCTGCTGGGGCCGAATGGCGCGGGCAAGACGACGACCCTGAAGCTTGCGCTGGGGCTGATCGACCCGGATGCCGGGACGATCCGCCTTCTCGATCGCCCGGTGCCGCAGGAAGCGCGCGAAGCCCGCCAGAGGGTGGGCGTCGTCCCGCAGTTCGACAACCTCGACCCGGATTTCACCGCGAGCGAGAACCTGCGGGTCTATGGGCGCTATTTCGGCATGAAGAAAAGCGAGATCGAGGCACGCATCCCGCAGCTACTGGAATTCGCCGGGATTGCCAATCGCGGCACCGGAAAAATCCAGGCCCTGTCGGGCGGGATGAAGCGCAGGCTCACGCTTGCGCGCGCGCTCGTGAACGATCCGGAAGTGGTGTTCATGGACGAACCGACCACCGGCCTCGACCCCCAGGCCCGCCACCTGATCTGGGAGAGGTTGAAGCGCCTCAAGCAGGACGGCAAGACACTCCTGCTCACGACCCACTTCATGGAAGAAGCCGAGCGCCTGTGCTCGCGCCTCGTGATCATGGACCACGGGCGCATCATCGCGCTGGGTTCGCCAAGGGAACTCATCTCGAAACATATCGAGCCGAACGTAGTCGAGGTGCACGGGCCGGGCTTCGAGGGCTGGGCCGAAGCGGCTCGCAAGCTCGCCGGACGGGTCGAGATCGCCGGGGAAACCGCGTTCTGCTATGCGACCGACGAAGAGCCGCTGGTTGCGAGCCTCAAATCGCACCCGCAACTCATCTACCTGCACCGGCCGGCGAACCTCGAGGACGTCTTCCTCAAGCTGACCGGGCGCGACCTGCGCGACTAGGGACCCGAACGATGAACGCCCGCCTGTTCGCCCTGCCCGCCTTGTCGATGCGCTTCGTGCACATCTGGCGCCGCAATCTCCTGGTCTGGCGCAAGTTGGCCATCCCGTCGATGCTTGGCAACCTCGCCGACCCGATGATCTTCCTGTTCGGGCTGGGGTACGGCCTGGGCGCGATGATGCCCGCGGTGCAGGGCGTGCCGTATATCGCGTTCCTTGCCGGCGGCATGGTCGTCTCCAGCACGATGTACGCCGCAACGTTCGAGGCGATGTACTCGGCTTTTTCGCGCATGCACCAGCAAAAAACGTGGGAAGGCATCCTCAATGCACCGATCCTGCTGGAGGATGTGGTGCTCGGCGAACTGGTCTGGGCGACAACCAAGGCGACGCTTTCGGGTGTCTGCATCCTGGCGGTGGTGACGGTGCTCGGTTTTGCCTCGCCGAAGTTCGTGTTGGCCCTCTTGCCGGTGATCGTGTTGACCGGCCTGGCGTTCGCTGCGCTGGGCCTTGCGATGAATGCGCTCGCGCCGAACTACGATTTCTTCATGTACTACTTCACGCTCGTGATCACGCCGACTTCGCTGATCTCCGGCGTGTTCTTCCCGATCGACCAGCTACCCGCAGTATTGCAAGGCGCAGCCGCCGCGATGCCGCTCTATCACGCGGTGGCCCTTGCGCGGCCGCTCATGTTCGGTGAATGGCCGCAGGACATCCTGCTGCACCTTGCGGTGCCGGTCGTATATGCTGCAGTCGGGTTTTACGTCGCGCTGGTGCTCACGCGCCGGCGCCTGCTGAAGTAAGGGGCCTCGGGTCGCAAACCATGCTCTGGGTCAAGGCGCTGCACATCGTGTTCATGGTCACCTGGTTCGCGGGCCTGTTCTATCTGCCGCGCCTGTTCGTCTATCACGCCCAATCCACAGACGACGGGTCGAGCGAACGCTTCAAGGTCATGGAGAGGAAGCTCTATTACGGGATCATGGCGCCCGGCGCGGTGCTTACGATCGCGTTCGGCCTCTGGCTCTGGTTTGGTTGGGGCTTCTCCGGTGCGTGGCTGCACGCCAAGCTCGCGCTCGTCGCTGTTCTGGTCGCCTACCACCTGTGGTGCGGCAAGCTGCTTGCCGATTTCAAGAGTGACGCCAACACGCGCAGCCACGTGTGGTTCCGATGGTTCAACGAATTCCCGGTGCTCCTCCTTTTCGCGATCGTGATCCTCGTTGTCGTCAAACCCTTCTGAGTCGTTTTTTGCGAGCAGCCCCCGCGGCCTGGAGGCCATCCTCGCGGACGAGTTGCGCTCGTTGGGCGCGCAAGCGGTCACGACCGCGGCCGGCGGCGTAGCCTTCAACGGCTCGTGGGAGACGTGCTACGCGGCGAATTTCCATTCGCGCATCGCCTCTCGCATCCTGTGGCGGCTCGGATCGTTCGACTATGCAACCGAGGAAGATATTTACGCTGCGGCACACTCGGTGTCCTGGGGCCAGCTGTTCGGTGTCGAGAAGAGCATCCGCGTCAACCTTACCGCAATCAAGAGCCCACTCAAGAGCCTCGACTTCGCGACCTTGCGTATCAAGGATGCGGTCTGCGACCGGTTCCGCGACGAGACCGGCATCCGGCCCGACGTCGACCGCCTTGCGCCTGACGTGCGGATCCACTGCTTCCTGGCGCATGCTGAAGGCACCCTCTACCTCGACACATCGGGCGAGCCGCTATTCAAGCGCGGTTGGCGTCACGCCTCGGTCGAGGCGCCGCTGCGCGAGAACCTCGCCGCCGGAATCATCAAGCTCACCGGCTGGAAGTTCGACGAGCCGCTCTTCGACCCAATGTGCGGTGGCGGCACGTTCCTGATCGAGGCGGCCGCGATGGCGCTCAACGAGCCGCCGGGGGCGGGACGCAGTTTCGGGTTCGAGAAGCTGGCTGCCTTCGACCTCAAAGCGTGGAATCGCGTCCGCGACGGCCGCCCGCCTCGCAATAAGGTCCGCCCGGCATTGTTCGGCAGCGACATCGAGCAGGGTGCGGTGGCGAGCGCGAAGAAGAACCTCATGGCCGCCGGTTTCTTCGACCTGGTCAAGCTGCAGCGCGCAGATATCCTGAAGGTGGAAGCGCCGGCAAGCGCCGGCGTGATGGTCGCGAACCCGCCGTATGGCGAGCGGCTGTCGGACGCCGATGAAATGGCGGCGTTCTATCCGCAGCTTGGCAATGCGCTGAAGCAGCGTTTCGCCGGATGGCGCTGCCATTTCCTGACCTCGGATTTTCGGATGGCGAAGATGATCCGCCTGTCCCCCAGCCGTCGCGTGCCGCTTTTCAATGGCGCGCTGGAATGCAGGCTGTTTGAGTTCGTTGTGGTGGCGGGGTCGAACCGAAAGTAGGCGCGACTTACTCTTGGACTTCCATGAAGGCTCGGAGCAGCGCGTTCATGCGCGGGTCGGGTATCGGTTTAGCGGTGAGTGGCTTCAGCATGCAACGTTAAGCCCAACGCCCCCACTACTTTGAGAATCGTGTCGAAGTCAGGGCTGCGCTCGCCGGAAAGCGCTTTGTAAAGGCTCTCTCGGGAAAGACCGGAATCGCGCGCCACTTGCGCCATGCCTTTCGCGCGAGCGATATTGCCAAGGGCCTTCGCGATGAATGCGGCATCTCCGTTGGCTTCTTCAAAGCAAGCCTCAAGGTATGCGGCCATTTCCTCGGGAGTCCTGAGGTGATCGGCAACGTCGTAGCGGGTGGTTACGGTCTTAGCCATTATCGATCCGCAGCTCCGACACGCCTTCGCCTACCGGCTTGACATCACCGGGGTTTCCCTCGGCCATCCGATCGAGCCTGGCCTGAACGCGCGCTCTAGCCTTAATGTCGCGTAACCCGTCGAGCCATTGAGCGAATTCGTCAGTCTTGCGAATTTCGATCATTGGGCGAATGTAGCCGCCCGGCTACACCTTGTCAAGGTTGTGTTGAGGACCCGGAGAGGGTGACTGATAGAGAGTGTAGATGTCTGAACTCGGAATGTTGCCAAAATAAGAACACCAACTGGCTTGACGGCCGCTCCAGCATTGGCTTGAGCGATCGATTCCAAAAGCTCTGCCTCGAGTTCGGGTGGGACCTCGAACGTTTCGTCCGCATCGCGCGCGAGCATGGGAGCGACGCAACCTTCGGGCAGCGGATCCCGGTCCACGACAACCTTTCCACCTACGACGGTTCCGGTAGCTAGCTGCATGGGTTCCATGAGACTCCAGCGCTTTGGCACACGCTCGGTGCTGGTGGCCCGGCCGCAGCACCTATAGTTGGGTGCGGTGCGCACGATGACTACGCCTTTTTTAGCGGAATCCCGTTTGGACCTGCGCCTACAGAAGGCTCGACATCGACAACACGCCGAAGCAAACCTGGAGACACTTTCCACTGTTCGCCACCTTCGGTTAGAACAGTCATCGTTTTCTTGTTGTATCGGAGCAAAACACCAAACAGAACTCCGCGCCCTTCCGGTTCGAAGGACACCCGATCTCCGACACGAAACGCCAGCATTCTTTCCTGCGTCCGCATTTGCTGCATCAGGCGTAGGCGCGCGACGATCTGCCTGTTCAAAGCTCGCAACTCCCCTTCGCTCAGGTTGGTAATGTCGATGTTCATTCGTTACGATGCCTCCATCTGGCTATTCGGGACACGCACGCTTGCGAGTCACGACGGCCAACGTAGAAGTGTGCGGCGGGTGCCTTCGGCGCGCAGGAGGCGAAAAGCCAAGGAGCGCAGGACCCGGGCACGAACAGGCTCAATCGACGACCTTCCCGCGCAGCGCCTTGATCTTTCCCCGCAGGACTTTTCCTTCTACCCGTTTTCTCTTCGCGCTGCGGCTCGGCTTGGTCGGCCGCCGCTTCTTCGGCACGAAAGCGGCGCTGCGCACCAGTTCGTGCAGCCTCGCCAGCGCCTCCTCGCGGTTCATGTCCTGGCTACGGTGCTGCTGCGCCTTGATGACGATGAAGCCCGTGCGCGTGATGCGTTGGTCGGCAAACTTCAGCACGCGCTCCTTGACGGCCTCCGGCAGCGACGAGGCGCGCACGTCAAAGCGCAGGTGGATGGCGTTGGAAACCTTGTTGACGTTCTGGCCGCCGGCACCCTGGGCGCGTACCGCGGTGATCTCGACTTCGCCTTCAGGGATGACGATGTCTGGCGCGGCGTCCGGCATGGTGCCTACTTGGCCTTGCTCTCCAGGCCTTTCTTGAGGAGGTCGGCAACTACTTCGCTGAGGTCTGTCTTGCGCGTCTGGGCAAGGGCGTGCAGCGTGGCCACGAGTTCGCCGTTCAGCTTGACCGCGAAGGGCACGAGGCCGGCCGCGCGGTCGAGGTCGCGCTGCTCGCGCCGGCTGGGCATGGCCGGCGCGGCTTTTCCGAACTGCGCGCCGGCACCGGCGGTGGCCTGGGGTTTCAGGCGCAGGCCCTTGAGTTTCTCGAGATCGGTCTTTTTCATGCTCGCTTCCTCGTAATTTCAGACATTTGTTTTCCGAGAGCTAATGATGGCGCGGTTCTCAGGGCAATTTGTATACTGTTTTCGATATAACCAAAACAACGAGAGACGCCGTAGCGTCTCTCGTTGCACCGCATGGGCCACGAACGCCGGTCAGACGATGTCCAGGTGGGCAATACCTTCGTTGAGGTCGCGGCTCTTTGAGCCCTTGCCGTTCAGCTTGATGTTGAGGCGCACCTCGTTGGTCGAGTCGGCAAAGCGCAGGGCGTCCTCGTAGCTGATGCGGTCGGCCTCGTGCAGGTCGAACAAGGCCTGGTCGAAAGTCTGCATTCCCAGTTCCCTCGATTTCTTCATGATCTCCTTGATGCCGGTGATCTCGCCCTTGAAGATCAGGTCGGAGATCAGCGGCGAGTTGAGGAGCACCTCGACCGCCGCGGCGCGGCCCTTGCCTTCCTTGACCGGGATCAGGCGCTGCGAGACCACCGCCTTGAGGTTCAGCGAAAGGTCCATGAGCAGCTGGTGGCGGCGTTCTTCTGGGAAAAAGTTGATGATCCGGTCCAGGGCCTGGTTGGAGTTGTTGGCGTGCAGCGTGCCCAGGGCCAGGTGGCCGGTTTCGGCAAACGCGATTGCGTGCTCCATCACCTCGGCCTCGCGGATCTCGCCGATCAGGATGACGTCGGGCGCCTGGCGCAGCGTGTTCTTGAGCGCGTTCTCCCACGAGTCCGTGTCCACGCCCACTTCGCGCTGGGTGATCACGCAATTGCGGTGCGGATGCACGTACTCGACCGGGTCCTCGATCGTGATGATGTGTCCGTGCGAGTTGGCGTTGCGGTAGCCGATCATCGCGGCAAGGGACGTGGACTTGCCCGAACCCGTGCCGCCGACGAAGAGCACCAGGCCGCGCTTGGTCATGATCACGTCCTTCAGCACCGGCGGGAGCTTGAGCTCGTCGAAGTCCGGGATCGAGGTCGTGATCGTACGCATGATCATGCCGACCTTCTGCATCTGAATGAACGCATTCACGCGAAAGCGGCCGATGCCCGAGGGGCTGATCGCGAAGTTGCACTCCTTGGTGGCCTCGAACTGCGCCGCCTGCTTGTCGTTCATGACCGCGCGCGCGAGCATCGCCGTATGCTGCGCGGTGAGCGGCGTCTGCGACAGCGGCTGCATGCGGCCGTCGCCTTTCATCGCCGGGGGGAAGCCCTCGGTGATGAAGAGGTCGGACCCTTTCTTCGCGAGCATCACGCGCAGAAGGTCATAGATGAATTTTGTTGCCTGTTCGCTTTCCATGGTCCGCTCCTGTGGCTGTTTAGCCGGGAAAGTTGTCTTTGTTGGCGGCCTTGCTGCGCGCTTCGGCCATCGAGATGACGTTGCGCTTGACCAGGTCCCCGAGGTCCTGGTCGAGGGTCTTCATGCCCATCTGCGCACCGGTCTGGATCGCGGAGTACATCTGCGCGATCTTCGCCTCCCGGATCAGGTTGTTGATCGCCGGTGTGCCGATCATGATCTCATGCGCAGCCACCCGGCCCGAGCCGTCCTTGGTCTTCAGAAGCGTCTGCGAGATGATCGCCCGCAAGCTCGTGGAGATCATCGCGCGCACCATTTCCTTTTCCGCGGCCGGGAACACGTCGATGATCCGGTCGATCGTCTTGGCGGCCGAGGACGTGTGCAGGGTGCCGAACACCAGGTGGCCCGTTTCCGCGCCCGACAACGCGAGGCGAATCGTCTCCAGGTCGCGCATCTCGCCGACCAGGATCACGTCCGGGTCCTCGCGCAGCGCGCTTCGCAGCGCATTTGCGAACGACAGCGTGTGCGGCCCGACCTCGCGCTGGTTGATCAGGCATTTCTTCGATTCATGTACGAACTCGATCGGGTCCTCGATGGTCAGGATGTGGCCTTCTTCCGACTCGTTCTTGTGGTTGACCATGGCCGCGAGCGTGGTCGACTTGCCCGAGCCCGTCGGCCCGGTCACCAACACCACGCCGCGCGGGTAGTCCGAGATGTCCTTGAAGATCTTGGGCGCCCTGAGGTCCTCGAGCGACAGGATCTTGGACGGAATCACGCGCATCACCGCAGCCGCACCGCGCTGCTGCACGAACGCATTGACGCGGAAGCGCGCGAGGTTCGGGATCGCAAACGAGAAGTCGCACTCGAGGTTCTCCTCGTAGAACTTCCGCTGCCCGTCGTTCATGATGTCATACACCATGCTGTGCACGTCCTTGTGCTCCATCGCCGGGAGGTTGATGCGCTTCACGTCGCCATGCACGCGGATCATCGGCGGCAGGCCCGAGGACAGGTGCAGGTCGGAGGCTTTGTTCTTGACTACGAAGGCGAGGAGTTCGGTCAGATCCATTACAATTCCCCCGGGGGAAGATGACGCAGGGTGGGCGCGGAATTTCGACTCAAAGCTCGAAAAGTCGCGAGCGGAACGCAGACGGAAAATTATGGCGGCAATCAATGATAACTTGCAAGCCGTCGCGGCGCGCCTCCGCGAGGCGGCGCGCGCCTGCGGCCGTGACCCGTCCTCCGTCCGGCTGCTTGCGGTGACCAAAACCGTCCCATCTGACGCGATCCGAGAGGCTTTCGGCGCCGGCCAGCGCAGTTTCGGTGAAAACTACGTCCAGGAAGCCCTCGAAAAGCAGGCTGCGCTCGCGGGAATGCGCGACGGGATCGAATGGCACCTGATCGGCCCGCTTCAAAGCAACAAAACGCGCGCGGCGGCCGGAGGCTTCGATTGGGTGCACACCGTCGACAGGGAGAAAGTGGCGCGCCGCCTGTCGGAAGCGCGTGCCGCCGATGCGCCACCGCTCAACGTGCTCGTGCAGGTGAATGTGTCCGGCGAGGCGAGCAAGAGCGGTGTGCCGCCGGCGCAGGCGGGCGCACTGGCCCGCGCCGTGGCCGGGCTTCCGCGCTTGCGCCTGAGGGGATTGATGGCGATTCCTGAGCCGACCGAGGACACGCGACTGCAGCTGGAGCATTTTCGTGCCGCCCGCACGCTATTCGACGAATTGAACAAGCAGGGACTGCAGCTCGACACCCTCTCCATGGGGATGTCGCAGGATCTCGAGGCCGCAGTGGCGGAGGGTTCCACCATGGTGCGAGTCGGCACCGCAATCTTCGGCGCGCGAACAAACGCAAAGGCGGCCGCGTGAAGATCGCATTCCTGGGTGGCGGGAACATGGCGGGCGCGCTGATCGGCGGGCTGCTCGCAAAGGGATACGCGGCCGACTCCATCTCCGTCGTCGAAGTCGTGGCCCAGGCTCGAGAGAGCCTCGTCGCGCGCTATAAGCTGCACGTGAGCGCATCGGCTGATGAACGTACTTTCGGCGCCGACACGATCGTGCTTGCGGTCAAGCCACAGGACATGCGCAGCGCGGCTTCGCCGCTTTCTGGTCGCCTGGGAGAGCAACTCGTCATCAGCATTGCCGCCGGCATCCGCCTGCAAGACCTTTCGCGCTGGCTCGGCGGCTACACGAAGATGGTGCGCGTGATGCCGAACACGCCGGCGCTCATCGGGGCGGGCATTGCCGGGCTGTACGCCGGGAACGATGTGAGCGGCGACGAGCGCTCACGGGCCGAGGCGATCCTGGGTGCAGTCGGCAAGGTGGTCTGGGTCGAGGACGAGTCGCTGATCGACCCGGTGACCGCGGTCTCGGGGAGCGGACCGGCGTACGTGTTCTATTTCATCGAATCGCTCGAGAAGGCCGGCGTACAGCTGGGGCTTTCACCTGAGACGGCCCGTACGCTTGCGATCCAGACCTTTGTCGGCGCGGCGCGCCTGGCAGCCGAAAGCACCGAACCGCCCGGCACCTTGCGCGAGAGGGTGACCTCCAAAGGCGGGACCACCGAAGCCGCGCTCAAGGTATTTGCCTCCGAGGACATCGCCGGCAGTATCGCCAAGGCGCTCCAGGCGGCGGCCGATCGCGGCGCCGAACTCGGGCAGATCCTCGGCAAGGACGATTGAGCGATGTTTGCGCAGATCCTCGAGTTCCTGGTCGACTCGATTGCCGGGTTCTTCATCTTCCTGCTTCTCGCGCGCTTTCATTTCCAGTGGCTGCGCGTGTCATTCCGCAACCAGCTCGGGCACTTCGTCATCGCCCTGACCAACTGGGTCGTCATGCCGGCCCGGCGCGTCATTCCCGGCGTGGGCGGACTCGACATGGCGACGCTCCTGGCCGCGCTGATCCTGCAGGCGGCAACGCTGGCGGTGATCCACCTGCTGCGCGGTGCCGACCTCGCGGCCGCGCCGGGGCCGGTGACCGCGGTCCTCTTCGCTCTCGCTTGCGTCGATTTGGTCCGCTTCAGCGTGTACATCCTGATCTTTGCATTGATCGTCCAGGCCGTGCTTTCCTGGACCAACCCGCACTCGCCGATCGGTGCGACCTTCGACGCCATGGTGCGGCCGTTCCTGCGGCCGATCAGGCGCTTCGTGCCGCCGATCTCGAACATCGATCTCTCGCCGCTGGTGCTGCTCGTCCTCCTGCAGGTGGTGCTGTTTCCTCTCTCGCATTTGCGGGTCCTGGTCGCGGGGATGTTCTGAGCGAGAACGCCTGGTTCCGGGCGCAGGCCGGGCGTCTGATGCAGTCGGAGGCACTGTGGAAAGGTTGAACGCAAGATTGGAGATCCCCGAGGTTGAACCAGGCACACTGGGCGCCTGTCCGGTAGCGCCGGACGCTTTGGTGGACATAAAGCGCCAGCAGACCAACCCGGCGCGCTGGCGCGGCCGGGGGTGGAAAGAATTCTCCGACGCCGTGCGCGCGCTTGGCGTCGAGATGTCGGAAACAATCTCCGCGCGGGGGGCCTACGCCACCGATGCGGGTGGGACGGCCTACGGTCTGCCGCACGGCGTGGTGATCGCGAGAAGCGCCGAGCAGATTGCCGGGTTGCTCAAGGCCGCCCAGGCCCATCGCGTTCCGGTCACTGTTCGCGGCGGCGGCCTGACGACCGAGGGTGAATCGGTGGCCTTCGGCGGCGTGCTGCTCGACATGACCGGCATGAGCCGGGTGATCTCGATCGACCCTGCGGCATTGTCGGTGCGCACGCAGGCCGGCATCTTCTGGCACAGCCTTGCCGAGGAACTGCGCCGCGAGGGCCTCGATTACCTCTCCGCCCCGCTCAACCTCACTTCTTCGGTGGGCGGAACGCTGGGCGTAGGCGGGATCGACGTGAACTCGCCGCGCCTGGGGTGCAGCGCCGACCAGGCCCTGGCCCTGCAGGTGGTGACACCTACCGGCGACATTGTCGAGTGCTCCGACACGCAGAACCCAGAGCTCTTCGCGCGCGTGATCCTCGGCTACGGGCAATTCGGCGTGATCACCGAAGCCACCTTGAAGGTGCGCCCTTACACGCCGCTGCGCATGCATTACTACTACTACTCGTCGCTGCGCACGGCCATCGAGGACCTGCAGCTGATCGATCGCAACGATGCGAGCGATTACTCCGGCATCCTCACCATCCTCGATTGCGCGGTGAACCTTCTCGTGGCGTTCGACTCGCCTGAGCGCGAAGCGGCCTTCAAGGCGGGATGGGAATCGCGCCTGCGCGGGCACGGCGAGTTCGGGTTCGGGTTGCGCATGCTCGGCCGGTACGCGCTGCGGCCGTGGAAACTCGGCGAAGCCTGGCTCCTGCTGCAACGGAAGCGCGAGCTGTTTCCGGAACTGCAGCGTTCCGAATACATGCGTGACGGCCTGATGCTCGACCGAACGGTGGTGTTCTCGAGGGCGGTGTGGAATTTCTGGGGCGGGCGCCAAATGGTGATTCCCGACCTTGCGACCTCGGCCGCGAAGTTCGCGGATGCCGTCGAGCGAGGCAACGCGGTTTGCCGGAAATACTTCCCGCACTACACGCTCTACTGCGTCGGCATCCGGTTGCGCAAGGATCATCGCGAGCACTACGAGATGTCGTGCATCCCGCCCGACGCGGAAGAATGGGCCTACGGTTGCGAGTTCGAGCCGATGACCAACGGCAGGACGTACAGCCGCGACCACCTTCAGTCCTTCAAGAATGCGATCTACGACATCGGGGTCGATGTCGGCGCGAGCTATTACCGCTTTGGCGGCATGATGAAAGGCTACATCCGCCGCGTTTTCGGCGATGCGCTCGTGGACCGGCACCTGGCCATGAAAAAGAAAGCCGACCCGGCGATGATCCTCAACCGCGATGTGATCTTCTGATGTTCGGCAGGGCAAGAAGTCCGGTCGTGCGCAAGGACCACTCGGCCTGCAGCGGTTGCAGCCTGTGCCTGCTGGTGTGCCCGGTCTGGCGCCAGACGCGCGATCCGCGCCTGACGCCTGAGGGTCGGGCCAAAGCGCTCCAGCATGGCGCACCGGCCCGGGAACTCGCCGCGTCGGTCGCGGCTTGCAGGCTCTGCGGCGCATGCGAGCCGGTCTGCCCGGAGGACATCGACCTCGTCGGGATGACGTTGGGCCTGCGTGCGCACCTGGCGGATCCGGCATTGGTGACCGCGCTGCACGGGCGCATGAAGGAAATCGCTTCGCAGCCGCTACGTGTGCTGGACGCGAAAATCGCTTTCCTTCCTGGCCCTGCGTTGCGAGAAAAGCCGCAGGTGATGGCTCGAATCACGGCGCTGACCGGTGCAGTCCCCAGCACAGACGATGGCGTCGATATCGAAGAAGCGCTGCAGTCGGGTATCCCGATTCCCCGCGAGCGGCTGGAGCGGTTTCTCGGGCATCTTCGCGCAGCGCAAGAGGTCGTCGTTGAGGACGGCCAGTGGATGCGGCCCCTGCGCGAGTGGCTTCCTAAAGCGCGCCTCACGAGCCTCGGCGCGGCGCTAGGCAACCTCGATGCCGTGCGCCGGAGCCTTCGCAAGACCGACCTCTACGTGATCGAGCCGCGCGCCTACCACAGCGACTACGAGCGCCTCGTCGGGCATTACGACCGTCTGCGTACCGAGCGCGGCTGTGCCTTCAACCTCGACCTGCAGCGCATCGCGATTCCGCCTGCGGCGCAGGCCGACTGGATCCTGAAGGGATTGCGCGTGGAGCGGGTCGTGGTCGAACGCCAGGAAGACGCTGAGGCGTTCGTCGCCCATGGAGCCTATCCCGTGGTGCATCTCGCCGAATTGGCGGATCATTGAACGCCATGTACGACCGAGGCCACCGTGCGAACCGTTGACGTCATCATCGTCGGCGCCAGCCTGTCTGCGGCTGCGGCGGCCAAGCGGCTCGTCGATGCCGGTCTGGAAACGATCGTCCTCGAGCGCAAGGAGCTGCCGCGGCACAAGATCTGCAGCGGCATCCTGTCGCCGCGCGGCCACCGGTTCCTGCTGGAGAATTTCGGCCCGCTCCCGCGTGAGGCGCTGCACGAGCCCACCTCCTGCCGCGGGGTGACTTTCCACTTCCCGTCGATGGTCTCGCTGTCGATGGACTTCTTCGGCGGGACCACGCCGCACCTGCATCGAAAGTATTCCGACTACTGGGCGATCAAGCGAAGTGGGGCCGAAGTCCACGACCAGACCTCTTTCGCCGGGCTGGAAGACAACGGCGACCACGTCCTTGTCCACGCGCGAAGCAAAGGCGAGCCGATCGAGTATCGCGCCCGCACCGTGATTGGCGCGGACGGGCCCAGTTCGCTCGTGACCCGCGCGATCTACCCCGACTACCCGCAGCAGATCCCCTGGTTTTTCGTCGGGCAGAAATTCCACGACATCATCGAGTGCCCGCTGGACGAGGACTATTTTCATTTCTGGTTCCACCCGGGTCTCGGGCACTACACCTGGAGTCACGCCCGAGACGGGCGCCAGATCGTCGGCGTCGGGTTCAAGCGCGGCGACAATTTCGCCAAGAAGCACGCCAACGTGGTGAACTACCTCGGTGAAAAGCACGGCGTGCGCCTCAAGGAGCACACGGACGACGAAGGCTGCGCCGAGAATTTCGGGCCTTCGCTGATCAACCGATACGTGTTCGGCAAAGGCAATGTGCTGATCACCGGGCAGGCGGCCGGTTTCCTCAACATGATCGGCGAAGGCATGAGCTGCGCGCTGCATTCGGGGGCGATCTGTGGCGAGGCGGTGGTGGAGTCGCGCGTCACCAACCGGCCGGTGCGGGAGATGTACCGCCGGATGATCGCGTCTGAAGTGCGCCGGACGACCGATCAGTGGAATCCCTGGAAGATCGCGTTCGACAAACCGCACGAGGCCGATTTCCCCGCCGCGCTCATGGCGCTCGGGTGGCGCGATCGCGCGAAGGTGCTGCGCGACATGTGGCGGTTCGTCGTGCTCTACAAGGAATTCAACTGGGGCCGGCAGATCTTCCGCGAGATGCTGCAGCGGCCGATGATCGGCGGCTACTCCGCGCAGCGCTGGATGTAACGCGAAGCGAAGAGGGGGCGGCACTTCTTCCTCGGACCTTCCCTAAAAAATGCCGCGCGCCCGAGGGCGCGGCGGCCGGTCTCCTCCTCCAAATCCGTCGTGCTCGTCGCATCCGCCGCCAACGCCAGAATCTACCCTTGTAACCAAGTTGGTGACATGCTAGCCTCTAACGGTGCGCATCTTCAACCGCAGCGCGATCCTGCATTACGCAAAGATTCATGCCGATGCGCGCCAGGATTTGCTTGCCTGGTACGCCGATGCGGCAAGTGCGGATTGGGGTTCGCCGCAGGACGTAAAAGGGCGGTTTCCCGCAGCGTCGATCATTGCCGGCAATCGCGTGGTGTTCAATGTTTGCGGCAATCGCTATCGCCTTATCGTCTCATTCAACTATCGCCATCGCGCGGGCTATATCAAGTTTTTCGGCACTCACGCGCAGTACGAGAAAATCGACGCCCAATCGATCGACACCACCGGAGTCAGTCATGGCAAGGCAAAACGTAAGCGTTGAACTTCTGAAGACCAAGGCCGCGTACCGGCGTGCGCTCGCCCGGCTCGCGTTCTTTTTCGATCATCCCCCGGCGCCCGGCACGGCGGAGGATGCCGAGTTCGAGATCCTGATGCTGATGGTGGAGCGCTACGAGTCCGAACACTATGCCCTCCCCCGGCCGGACCCGGTGGCCGCGATTCGCTTCGAAATCGAGCAGCGCGGCCTGGATCCGGCCGCATTGCATGCATTGCTGGGATCGCGCCAGCGCGCTCATGAGGTTCTGCAGAAAAAACGCCGCCTGACCTTGCGGCAGATTCGGGACTTGCATCGGCAGCTGGGAATTTCGGCCGAAGTGCTGATTCAGGACTATTAGGGCGCCAAGAGTCGCGCCGCGCCGGCGGCCTGTGCAGAAATATAAATGGCAGTATATTGACTGCAAACCAAATAGGGAAGCGGACCTTTGGTAGAAAATGGCAGCAATGACCCTTGCAGCACCTTGCCCGAATTGATGATCCCCTGCGGATCGAGGGCGTCCTTGCGAAGTTCCGTCGTCATGCGTGTGCTGAGTCGGATTTGACAATCATGATTACAGCAGTACTTGCACTATGTACACCTCACTTTCGGCGATGTCTTGTGCCCGAGCGAGGAAAGGGAGTATAGGAATTTCAAACCACCTTTTCCCTGATGCGCGACGGTCTCGCCGTCCCGAGAAGAAGTCCAGCGCGGTCAATCGTGCGGTATTTGGCGAAGATTGCCCGCGCTCAATGATGGTTCGACCCCTGAATCGACTCGAATTGCCTCAGTTCGACGCTACCCGCGCCATCTTGCTTGAGCCGTTCGTTGGCGATCGCGGGGCGCGTGATGTAGCGGCACAGATTCGGGCGGTCGAAAAGGCGTGTGCGCGTGGCTCGGAATCAAGGTCGGGGGACAACCACCGCAATCAGAAGAGCGCGTACGCCTGCGGCGCTCTGCGCGGCTAGCCAGCCAGGTAGCCGGCTTCGCGCTGGTGGCGCACCGCGGAAATGCGCACCATTCCTTCCAGCGGGGCGTGCTGGTAAAGGGCGACGTAGCCGCTGGCTCCGTAAGAGATCACCAATTCGCGCTGCGATGAGCGGGCGACCACGCGGCCGATCTCCGGATGGTTGGCGAGAATCGAAACGCCTTCGCGAATCCGGCGAATGTCGTCGAGTGCCGTCGTCGGATCGCGGGCGAAGTTGAATTCGAAGATGCGCTCGAGGTCCGTGAGAGCTTCTTCATCGAAAACGATCACGTGATCCGGCGTGGCTTCGGGCGCACCGCAGGCTTGCCAAGCGCACGCCGCTCCAGGTAGTCAAACACCTCGTCCGCGGGAATTCCAAGCCCCGTGCGTTTCATGCGCGCCAGGCGGCGCTTGCCCTCCGCGTGGAACTCGGCGCGCGTCGCCTCCGACTCGACCTTCTCGCGGATTGCCGCGAGCATGAAAGCATGCGCTGTAGTGTCCTGCGCCTGGGCGAGCCTGGCGACCTTTTTCTTTACCTCCGGCGGCAATCTCAGGGAAACGGCCACGTTGCGCTCCATGTATCACAAAAGAACTACAAGCATTCTGAAGGTCGAAGCGGGCCCGGTCAATGACTCAATCGATTTTTGGCAGGAGCAAATGAGTTGTCCGGAGTAGTAGCACGTAACGATGGCAGGAAAGGCGGTTGACGCAGGAGGAAGCTGGGCGGCTGCTGGGGATGTCGGAGCGCAGCTTCAGGCGCTACTTCAGGGCGATGCTGCAGCGCCCGATGATCGGCGGCCATTCCATGCAGCGCTGGCTGTAAAAAAACCGCCGCACCCTTAGGCACGGCGGTCGGTCTCCTCCTCCAAACGCTGTTCGCGTTACGCGGCGAGCTTGGCTTTCGCTTTCTCGTCAAAGAACTGCTCGTCTTCGGTCGAACCATGCAGCGCGGTCGTCGAGGCTTTGCCGCCGGTCACGGTCTGCGTGATGTCGTCGAAGTAGCCGGTGCCGACCTCGCGCTGGTGCTTGACCGCGGTGAAGCCCTTCTCGGCGGCGGCGAACTCCTTCTGCTGCAGTTCGACGAAGGCGGTCATGTTGTTGCGCGCATAGCCGTAGGCCAGCTCGAACATCGAGTAATTGAGCGAGTGGAACCCGGCCAGCGTGATGAACTGGAACTTGTAGCCCATCGCGCCGAGTTCGCGCTGGAACTTGGCGATCGTGGCGTCGTCGATGTTGCGCTTCCAGTTGAACGAAGGCGAACAGTTGTAGGCGAGCATCTTGCCCGGGAATTTCTTCTGGATGCCCTCGGCGTACTTGCGCGCGAACTCTAGGTCAGGCGTGCCGGTCTCGCACCACACCATGTCCGCGTACTCGGCATAGGCCAGGCCGCGCGACAACGCCTGGTCGAAACCCTTGCGGGTGCGGTAGAAGCCTTCGGGCGTGCGCTCGCCGGTGATGAAGGGCTTGTCGTTTGCGTCGAAATCGGAGGTCACGAGGCCGGCCGCCTCCGCATCGGTGCGGGCCAGCAGCACCGTGGGCACGCCCATGACGTCGGCTGCGAGCCGCGCGGCGATAAGCTTCTGCACGTTTTCCTGCGTCGGCACCAACACCTTGCCGCCCATGTGCCCGCACTTCTTTACCGAGGCGAGCTGGTCTTCGAAGTGCACGCCCGCTGCGCCGGCTTCGATCATCGAGCGCATCAGTTCGTGCGCGTTCAGCACGCCGCCGAAGCCTGCTTCCGCGTCCGCCACGATCGGCGCGAACCAGTCGATATCCCCCTTGCCTTCCATGGTCTGGATCTGGTCCTGGCGGGCCAGCGCATTGTTGATGCGCTTCACCACCGTCGGGACCGAGGACACTGCATACAGCGACTGGTCCGGGTACATCGAGAGCGAATCGTTGGCGTCGGCCGCGACCTGCCATCCCGACAGGTAGACCGCGGGCACGCCGGCCTTGACCTGCTGCATGGCCTGGTTGCCGGTGAGCGCGCCGAGCGAATTCACGAACGGCTTCTCGTTCACCATCTTCCAGAGTTTTTCCGCGCCGAGCTTTGCGAGCGTGTATTCGATCTTCAGGCTGCCGCGCAGGCGCACGACATCCTCTGCCGAATAGCCTCGCTTGATACCCTTCCAGCGGGGGTTTTCAGCCCAATCCTTCTTGAGTGCGGCGACTTCCTGTTCGCGATTCGACATCTGTTCTTCCTTTCGGGTTGAGAAACGATGAGGCACGATACAGGCGGGAATTCATGCGGCGCAACAAAATACATGGAAAATTGAACAGTAAAAAATTCACATGGTTAACTTCACTTAACCGGCGAATATTTCAAACAGTGAAATAGATTTCCGGAAAATTTGCGCGTCGCAATATCGTTTCATGCTGCGCAACGGATTCGGCTCAGGTCTGCACCAATTTACGGTGCCTGTGGATGCTCATGAGGATGCCGATCCCCACAAAGAGCGTCGCCAGCGCGGTGCCGCCATAGGACACGAACGGCAGGGGAACGCCCACCACCGGCAGGATGCCGGACACCATCCCCATGTTCACGAACGCGTAGGTGAAGAAGATCAGCGTCACCGCGCCGGCCAGCAGGCGGCTGAAGAACGTCGGCGCATTGGCCGCGATCATGAGGCCGCGCGCGATCAGCAGAAGGTAAAGCAGGAGGAGCACACAGTTGCCGGCAAGGCCGAACTCCTCGGAAAACACCGCAAAGATGAAATCGGTATGCCGCTCGGGGATGAACTCGAGGTGCGTCTGCGTCCCCCGCAGCCAGCCTTTGCCCAGGATGCCGCCCGAGCCGACTGCGATGGTGGACTGGATGATGTGGTAGCCCGCGCCGAGCGGGTCGGTGGTCGGGTCGAGCAGCGTGAGGACGCGCCTGCGCTGGTAGTCGTGCAGCATGCCCCAAAGCGGGAAGAGGGCGCCGATGCCGACCACGACGAGCCCCGCGATGACCTTCCAGGAAAGGCCCGCGAAGAAAATCACGTAGCACCCGGCTGCCAGCACGAGCACCGCTGTGCCGAGGTCGGGTTGGCGCGCGATCAGCAGAACCGGCACCAGGAGCAACAGGCCCGCGACGATGAAATCGAGCGCGCGCAGCGTCGCCTCGTGGCGGTGGAAGTACCACGCGAGCATGAGGGGCATTGCGATCTTCATCATTTCCGAGGGCTGGAACCGGGTCACGCCCACATGCAACCATCGGCGCGCCCCGTTGGCGACGTCGCCGAACAAGGCGACGGCGACCAGCAGCAGGATGCCGAAGAAATACACAGGCACCGCGAAGCGCATCAGGGTCTGCGGCGAGGCTTGTGCAATGAGCCACATTGCAGTAAAAGCCACCGCCAGGTTCGCCAATTGCGCGGTAACGCGGGCCGGATACTCGTAGCTCGCGCTGTAGAGCGTGACCAGGCCGATCCCCACCAGCACGACCGACAGCGCGAACAGCGGGCCATCGATGCTGTCGGTGAAGCGGCTGGCGGCGCGCCGGATCGTGAGTTGGGCGGTGTCGAGCGCCATCAGTCGCTTGCGCCTTCTTTCAACGTCTCGATCACCGGCACCTGCTTTGGTTCCGGCGGGGTTTTCCCGAGCAGGTAGTAGTCGAGCACCGCCCGGGCGATCGGTGCCGCCGCGCGCGCGCCGAACCCCCCGTTCTCCACGATCACGGCCAGCGCGATCTTCGGGTTTTCCAGCGGTGCGAACGCGATGAAAAGGGAATGGTCCCGGTGCCGTTCAGCCACGTTCTTTTCGATGTACTTCTCATTCGCCTTGATGGCGATGACCTGCGCCGTCCCGGTCTTGCCCCCGCTCGTGTACTGTGCGCCCGCGAATGCGCGCGCTCCGGTGCCGGCGGTGTTCACGCCGGCCATCGCTTTTTTGATGAACTCGACGTGCTCGGGTTGGAACGGGATCTTGCGGGACAGCTCCGGCTCGATGGTTCGCCGCGTATTGGTGCGCTGGTTGTCCACGTAATTGACCAGATGCGGCTTGTACAGCACCCCGTTGTTTGCGATGGCCGCCGTTGCCTGCGCAAGCTGCATCGGCGTGTAGGCGTTATAGCCCTGGCCGATGCCGATCGAAATCGTTTCCCCGGCATACCACTTCTGCTGTTCTGGCTTGCGAAAGCGTTTTCGTTTCCACTCCGGCGAAGGCAGGATGCCCGCCGACTCTCCGTCGAGGTCGATGCCGGTGCGGCTGCCGAACCCGAAAGGCGCTATGGACCGGGCGATCAAGTCGATCCCCATGTCGTTCGACAGGATGTAGTAGTACGTGTCGCACGATTCCACGATCGAGCGGTACATGTCGACCGTACCGTGACCGCCGATCTTGTCGTCCCGGAAACGCCGCCCGCCGAAATCGAAGTGACCCGGATCGAAGATCGCCTGCGCGGGCTTGCGCTTGCCCGTCTCAAGCGCGGCCAACGCAAGAAAGGGCTTGAAGGTCGAGCCGGGCGGATACAGGCCGTTGATGGCGCGATTGTTGAGCGGACGGTCCGGCGAATTGTTGAGTTCGGCCCAGCTCTGCGGGTCGATCCCTTCGACGAACAGGTTAGGGTCGTACCCGGGTTTGGATACGAAGGCGAGCACGCCGCCGTTGGAAGGATCGAGCGCAACGAGGGCGCCGCGCCGGTCGCCGAAACTGCTCTCGGCCACTTGTTGCAGCTTGATGTCGAGCGCGAGCGTGATGTCGTTGCCCGCGAGGGCGGGCGTGCGCGACAGCGTCCGGATGCCCCGGCCCCCGGCGTCGATCTCGACCTGCTCGATCCCGGTCGTGCCATGCAACTCGTTCTGGTAGCTGCCTTCCAGTCCCGACTTGCCGATGAAATCGGTGCCGCGATAGTTCGCATCCACGCCTTGCTCGGCGAGGCGCTCCTGGTCCTTGTCGTTGATCCGGCCGATGTAGCCGATCACGTGCGATGCGAGCGCCTCGAACGGGTATTGGCGAAACAGCCGTGCCTTGATCTCGACGCCGGCGAAACGGTATCGATTGGCGGCAAACCTGGCCACCTCCTCGTCGGTGAGCCGCGTTCGGATCGGCAGGCTGTCGGCGTTGCGGGTTTCGGCGAGCAGTTTCTTGAAGCGGCTGCGGTCCCGGGGCTGGATGTCGACCACTTCGGCCAGTCCGTTGATCGTGCTCTCGAGGTCGCTGACCTTGGCGGGCATGATCTCCAATGTGTAGGCCGAGTAGTTGCGCGCGAGCACTACGCCGTTGCGGTCGAGGATCAGGCCGCGATTCGGCGGGATCGGCACGATCGAGATGCGGTTGTCCTCGGCTTTGGTGTGGTAGTAGTCGCGCTGGATGACTTGCAGGTAGAAGAAGCGAGCGAACAGGATCCCGAAAGCGATCAATACCGCGATGCCGGCCGCGCCGATACGAAGCTGGAAGTAATACAGCTCGCGTTCGTGGTTCTTGAGCTCGGTGAGCCTCATCGTGGGAAGAGGGGCTGCCGCCCCCCACAGACCCCCCGCGTCGCGATTGCGATGGCAATCATGCTAGATCGGCCGTGTCTCGTCGACCTCGACGGGGCGGCGCTGCGGCGCGAGGAGCAGGAAACTCACCGCGGGCCATAGCAACGCGCCAATCAGCGGCCCGACCAGCAGAGTCCAGCCCGGGAAAGGCGCGCCGGCCGCCAGCCGCACGAACACCTCGACGGCTTTGGCGCCGATCAGCAGGAGGGCCACGTGCATGGCCTGCAGCGTCCAAGGGAACCACAGGATCCTGCGTGACAGGCCGATGGCCGAGAACGCAAGGAGCGAATAGGCGAGCGCGTGCTGTCCCAGCAGCACGCCGTTCCCGGTGTCCATCAGCAGCCCAAGCAGCCAGCCGACGCCCAACCCCACCAGCCGTGGCTGGCGCACACACCAGAAGGTCAGGGTCAGGGCAACGAAATCGGGCACCAACGACACGTCTTTCCAGGGCAGGAAGTTCAGAAGCAGCGCGACGGCGAACGAAATAACGATGGTGCCGATACGCACCGGCAAAAGGATGTACTGCGGACGCTCCGCGAGCACTAGCAGACCCTCGGGTGGCGTGCGCAATCGCGCGGGGGCTTATGCATTCGGCGCATCCTTGCGGCGCTTGCCCTTGACCCCTTTGGCCTTGGACTCCGGCTTGGCCGCATCGACCGGGTACTCCGGAAGCTTCGTTTCGTTCTGCAGCGCGAGGAGGTAGCGATTCTTCTCGTCGCCGCCGGCCGGCTGGCACAGGATGCGCGCGAAAGCGGCCACCGCATCGCGTTCGATGCGAACGACCGTGGCGACCGGGAGCCCGGCCGGATAAGTGCCGTCGATGCCGGAAGTCACCAGCCTGTCGCCGTTCTGGATTTCCGCGTTCGCGGCCATGAAGCGCAATTCAAGCGCTCCCGGTGCGCCGGAACCGAAAGCCACCGCGCGCAGGCCGTTCCTGACCACCTGCACGGGAATCGCCTGGTCCTTGTCGGTCAAGAGCGTGACCTCGGACACGCGCGGATGCACGCGCGTCACCTGCCCGACCACGCCGGCATCATCGATCACCGCCTGCCCAGGCGTGATCCCGTCGGCGGACCCTTTGTCCACGAGGAGCTTGCGCGAAAACGGGTCGCGCCCTGAATACAGCACTTCGACCGGCGTCGACTTGAGGCCGAGGCGTTCCTGCGCGCCGTTGATCCGGCGCAGTTGCGCGAGTTCGGCCGCGGTGGCTTCGTACCGCTTCGCGTCCTGCGCGCTTTCGACGAGCTTCGCGCGCAATTCCGCGTTCTCGCGGTGGAGAGAAGATTGGGCGGCGAAGAAGCCCGCGATCCGCCCGGCGAACTGGACCGGCGCGGTGGCCACCTGCTGGAGCGGATAGGCGGCCAGGGCGAACAGCCCCCTCAGCGTCTCGGCGTACTTGAAGCGAGCGTCGAGCACCAGCAGCGCGATGGAGAGCGAAGCGAAAAATATGAGGCGAACGAGTGGCGCCGGACCGCGCCTGAAGAACGGTGGGGGAGAGTGCTCCATCCCCCTTTCACTCAGTCATTCGTGAAGATCGGGCCGAAGTGCTCCATCTTCTCGAGGGCCTTGCCCGATCCGCGCACCACGCAGGTGAGCGGGTCCTCGGCGACGATCACCGGCAGGCCGGTCTCTTCCATGAGCAGGCGATCGATGTCTCGCAGCAACGCGCCGCCGCCGGTGAGCACCATGCCTTTTTCGGCAATGTCGGCGCCCAATTCCGGCGGTGTCTGCTCGAGGGCCGACTTGACCGCCGACACGATCTGGTTGAGCGGCTCGGTGAGCGCTTCGAGGATCTCGTTGGAGCTGATCGTGAAGCTGCGCGGGATGCCCTCGGCGAGGTTGCGGCCCTTGACTTCCATTTCGCGCACTTCGCTGCCCGGGAACGCCGAGCCGATGGTCTTCTTGATCATCTCGGCGGTGGTCTCGCCGATCAGCATGCCGTAGTTGCGCCGGATGTAGTTGATGATCGCCTCGTCGAACTTGTCGCCGCCGACGCGCACGCTGCCCGAATACACCATGCCACCGAGCGAAATCACGCCGACTTCGGTCGTGCCCCCGCCGATGTCGACGACCATCGAGCCTGTGGCCTCCGCTACCGGAAGATCCGCGCCGATCGCCGCGGCCATCGGCTCTTCGATCAGGTACACCTGCCCGGCGCCCGCGCCGATTGCCGATTCGCGAATCGCGCGGCGCTCGACCTGCGTCGAACCGCAGGGCACGCAGATGATGATGCGCGGCGAAGGTGAAAACAGGCGCGAGTCGTGCACCTTCTTGATGAATTGCTTGAGCATCTGCTCGGTGACGGTGAAGTCGGCGATCACGCCGTCCTTCATCGGGCGGATCGCGGTGATGTTGCCCGGCGTCTTGCCGAGCATCATCTTGGCTTCCCGGCCCACCGCCTGGATGGTCTTCTTCGCGTTCGGCCCGCCTTCCTGGCGGATCGCGACGACCGAGGGCTCATCGAGCACAATGCCTTTGCCGCGCACATAGATGAGCGTGTTGGCGGTGCCCAAGTCGATCGCCAGGTCGTTGGAAAAATAGCTGCGCAAGAAGCCGAACATGGGATTGCCGAACCCTTCTTTGTGAAGCCTTAACTTAGAGGGCTAAGACTGTGTCTTGAAAGGCACTATGATACCCTATCGTCGCCCCGGAGAAAGCCGCGCGCGGCTCTTCCGGACCCCTTTTTCCGCATCGCCCCATGTCCCTCGACCTCGAGCAGATCCGCCGTATTGCCCGGCTCGCCCGTATCGCCGTCAGCGACGCCGAAGCGGCCGATACCGCAGCGTCCCTCAGCGGGGTTCTGGGCCTCATCGGCGAGATGCAGGCGGTCGATACGACCGGCATCGAACCCATGGCGCATGCCCTTGACGCGCAGGTCTCGAGCGCCCAGCGCCTGCGCGAGGACAAGGCCGTCGAACCCGACCGACGCACCGCCTACCAAGCCTCGGCCCCAGCCGTCCAGGACGGCCTGTACCTGGTGCCCCGGGTGGTCGAGTAGCCATGCTGAACGCATCGCTTTCCGAGATGTCGGCGGCACTCGAGAGCCGGAAGATTTCGAGCGTCGAACTCACACAGCTGTTCCTGGGCCGGATCGCGAAACTGAACGGCGAACTGAACGCTTTCATTACCGCCGACGCCCCGCGGGCGCTGAAGGATGCGGCCGCGGCCGATGCCCGCCGCGCAACCGGCCAGAGCGGGCCGCTGCTTGGGATCCCCGTCGCGCACAAAGACATCTTCTGTACGGAAGGGATCCGGACCACCTGCGGCTCGAAGATGCTCGCCGACTTCGTCTCGCCCTACGACGCGCATGTGATCTCCAGGTTCGGCGCGGCCGGCGCGGTGCTGCTTGGCAAGACCAACATGGACGAGTTCGCTATGGGCTCGTCCAACGAATCGTCGTACTTCGGCGCCGTGAAGAACCCCTGGCGCAGGAGCGCCGTGCCAGGTGGCTCCTCCGGCGGCTCGGCCGCGGCCGTGGCCGCGCGCATGGCTCCGGCGGCCACCGGCACCGACACCGGCGGCTCGATCCGCCAGCCGGCGTCCTTTACCGGCGTCTGCGGGGTCAAGCCGACCTATGGAGTCGTCTCGCGCTACGGGATGATCGCTTTCGCCTCCTCGCTCGACCAGGGCGGGCCGATGGGCAAGGGCGCCGCCGACCTCGCGGCCCTGCTCAATGTCATGGCCGGGTTCGATGCACGCGATTCGACCAGCCTCGATCGCCCGCCGGAGGACTATGCGCGCGACCTTGAGCGACCCGTTGCAGGCCTTCGCATCGGGTTACCCAGGGAGTATTTCGGCGACGGCGTGGATGCCGACGTCGCCGCGCGGGTGCAAGACGCTATCCGCTGGTTCGAAGGGCAGGGCGCGAAGACGGTCGAAATCACCCTGCCGAACACGAAGCTCGCGGTCCCGGTCTACTACGTGCTTGCGCCCGCCGAAGCCTCATCGAACCTCTCGCGCTTCGATGGCGTGCGCTACGGGCACCGCGCAGCCGAATACGCCGACCTCTACGAGATGTACTGCAAGTCGCGCGCCGAGGGATTCGGGGCCGAGGTAAAGAGGCGCATCCTCGTGGGCACTTACGTCCTTTCGCACGGCTATTACGATGCCTACTACCTGCAGGCGCAGAAGATCCGCAGGCTGATCGCCGGGGATTTTTCGGACGCATTCGCACAATGCGACGTGATCATGGGCCCGGTTGCCCCGACCACGGCTTACGAAGCAGGCGCAATGTCCGGCGACCCGGTGAAAATGTACCTTGGCGACATTTTCACGATCCCTGCCTCGCTCGCCGGCTTGCCCGGGATGTCGATCCCCTGCGGCTTCGACTCCAAGGGACTGCCCGTCGGATTGCAGGCGATCGGCAACTATTTTTCCGAGGCGCGCCTGCTGAACGTCGCACACCAGTACCAAAAGGCGACCGACTGGCACATTCGCGTGCCGGACGCGTTCCCGCTCTGAGGCGCCGGGATGGACTGGGAAATCGTCGTCGGCCTCGAGACGCATACGCAATTGCTCACCGAGAGCAAGATCTTCTCGGGCGCCTCGACTGCGTTTGGCGCCGAGCCGAACACGCAAGCCTCGGCCGTGGACCTTGCGCTCCCCGGCGTGCTGCCGGTCCTGAACGCAAAGGCGGTCGAGTTCGCGGTGCGCCTCGGTCTGGCCATCGGCGCCACGATCAGCCCGCGGTCCGTGTTCGCGCGCAAGAACTACTTCTACCCCGACCTTCCCAAGGGCTACCAGATCAGCCAGTACGAGTTGCCGGTCGTGCAGCACGGCACGTTGAAGATCGCGGTGGAAGGCGGCGAGAAGACCGTCCGCATCCTGCGAGCGCACCTCGAGGAAGACGCCGGAAAGTCGCTGCACGAAGACTTCAAAGGACTCTCGGGGATCGACCTCAACCGCGCGGGCACGCCTTTGCTCGAGATCGTCACCGAGCCCGACCTGCGTGGTGCGAAGGAGGCGGTGGCCTATGCAAAGGCGCTCCATTCGCTCGTGCGCTGGATCGGAATCTGCGACGGCAACATGCAGGAGGGCTCGTTCCGGTGCGACGCCAACGTTTCGGTTCGGCGCCCCGGCGCCCCACTGGGCACGCGGTGCGAGATCAAGAACCTCAACTCGTTCCGCTTCATGGAGCAGGCGATCGAATACGAAGCGCGGCGCCAAGTCGAGCTGATCGAGGATGGCGGCACCGTGGTTCAGGAGACCCGGCTCTACGATCCCGACCGCAACGAGACGCGCTCGATGCGCTCCAAGGAAGACGCGCAGGACTATCGCTACTTTCCCGACCCCGACTTGCTGCCGCTGGTGATCAATGAAGCGGAAATCGAGCGCATCCGTGCTTTGCTGCCGGAATTGCCGCAGGCCAAGCGCGAGCGGTTCGCGCGCGACTACGGGCTCGCGGCCTACGACGCCGCGCA
This sequence comes from Betaproteobacteria bacterium, assembly GCA_947482825.1. GTDB lineage: Bacteria > Pseudomonadota > Gammaproteobacteria > Burkholderiales > SG8-39 > SZAS-79. The sequence goes on from CANKMT010000003.1 coordinate 62,248, forward strand.
GTTGACCGCGTCACGCGAATCGGCCGACTTTTTCGAAGACCTGGTGCGTGCATCGCGCGCCGAACCCAAGACTTGCGCGAACTGGCAGACAGGTGAGTTCGCGGCCGCATTGAATCGCGACGGCCTGGAGGTCGGGCACAGCCCGGTGGGCGCCGAAGCGCTCGGCGCGTTGCTGCGGCGGATCGCCGACGGCACCATTTCCGGCAAGATCGCCAAGGAGGTCTTCGAGGCGATGTGGCGCAGGGAGGCCGAGGGCCCCGGGGCGGCGGACGCCATCATCGAAGCAAGGGGACTAGAGCAGATCTCGGACACCGGCGCGATTGAGAAGATGGTCGACGAGGTGCTTGCGGCCAACGCCAGGCAGGTCGAAGACTACCGCGCGGGCAAGGAAAAGGCCTTCAATTCGCTCGTTGGCCAGGTCATGAAGGCGGCCAAGGGCAAGGCCAACCCCGGCCAGGTCAACGCGATCCTGAAGAAAAAGCTCGGGGGTTAGGGGAGGTCTTGTTTACTTCTTGGCGGCCGCCGGTGCCGGTGCCGGAACTGCCGCGGGCCCCTTGGTGAGCTCCAGGTAGCGGCGCTTGTCCTCGTCGTACCGGGTGTTGATCACGTCAACGTCTTTCTTCTTGGCCGCAAGCAGGTTCTGCTGCGCTTTGAGGTCGATCTCATTGTTCTGGATGCCCTGCATTACATTGGCCGGCGGCTTGTTCTTGCCCTGGTAGAACTCGAGCTCCTTCTTCATGGTCGTGCCGGTCTTCTCGATCTGGGCGATCTTCGTCTGGGTCTCGACGACGGCCTTCTCGTTGTCGGCCAGCGCCTGCCTGCGCGCGGCCTCGATGTCCTTCTCGCTGGCGTAGGTTGAAAGGAGCGCCTTGTTCTTGCGCGTCTCTTCCTTTTCCTTGCGCGCGGCCTCGGCCTCCTTTTCCTTCATGAGGCGCTCCTCGGCCTCTTTTGCGGCACGCTGCTCGGGCGTTAGCGCGGCCTCGGTGCGCTTGACGACCTGGCCTTGCTTGTTCATTTCGTTGACCGCCTGGCCGGCGCACTGCGGCGGGAGCGTCGAGCCGACGTAGGTCTTGCCGTCCTTGCCCACGCACTTGATGATCTGCTGGGCTTGCGCAGACCAGGCGGCAAACACCGCGGCCATTACCAGGACTATCCTTGCCATTGCTGCACCTCTCGTTGCGGTCATCTGATCGACGAGCGCCCATTTTGCGCCTTTCGCCGTCCACGCTCAACCGAAGGGAACAACGCGGCCGGTGCGTTGCCCGTTGACCGGTAGCCCAGCCGACCCGAAGCAGGGATGCGTTAGAATTCTTCCACCTCCACGCTCAAAAACTTGCGCACACCCCCCATGGTCTTTACCGACAAGGCGCTGATCGCCGAGATCACCGCCAAGATGCTCCTCGAAGTCAAGGCTGTGCTGTTCTCGGACGCCAAGCCCTTCATCTTCACTTCCGGCTGGGCGAGCCCGGTCTACATCGACGGCCGTAAGCTGATCTCGTACCCGCGCATCCGCAGCCAGCTGATCGAGTTTGCGGCCGCCACGGTCGTGCGCGATGTCGGCTTCGAGCAGTTCGACACGGTCGCCGGCGGCGAGACCGCCGGCATTCCCTACGCGGCCTGGATTGCGGATCGCCTCGCCCTGCCGATGCAATACGTGCGCAAGAAACCCAAGGGGTTCGGCCGCAACGCGCAGATCGAAGGCCATGTCGAGGAGGGCGCGCGCACGCTGCTGGTGGAAGACCTCACCACCGACGGCCGCTCCAAGGTCATCTTCTGCAAGGCGCTGCGCGACGCGGGCGCGATCGTCGACCACGTTTACGTGAATTTCTACTACGACATCTTCCCAGAGTCGAAGAAGATCCTTGCCGACCTCAATGTGCGGCTGCATTACCTTTCCACTTGGTGGGACGTGCTGGCGGTGGTCAAGCAAGGCGGTTACCTCGCGGCCGCGCAGATCGACGAAGTGGAGAAATTCCTTCACGAGCCGGCCAAGTGGTCCGCCGCGCACGGCGGGGTGGCGAGTTTCCCCTCGAGCTAGGCCTTACGTGCGGATCGTAAGCGTCAACGTCAACGGCATCCGCTCGGCCGCCCGCAAGGGCTTTTACCAATGGCTCCCGGCGCAGCGCGCCGATTTCGTGTGCATGCAGGAAGTGAAGGCGCACGAATCCGACCTCGAGCCTTCGATTCTCGCGCCAAAGAACTATCACGCGGCCTTCTCGTGTGCCGAAAAGCGCGGGTACAGCGGCGTGGGGCTCTACAGCCGCCACAAGCCCGACAGCGTGCAGCGCGGGTTCGGCAGCAAGGAATTCGATGCCGAAGGTCGCTACGTCGAGATGCGGTTCGGCAAGCTCTCGGTCGTTTCCGTGTATTTCCCTTCGGGCGCGAGCTCACCCGAGAGGCAGCTTGCCAAGTTCCGTTTCCTCGACGAGGTGAAGCCTTACCTGCAGTCGCTGGCCGGCAGCGGGCGCGAGGTCGTCCTGTGCGGCGACTGGAACATCGCGCACAAGGAAATCGACCTGCGCAACTGGCGCTCGAACCAGAAGAACTCGGGGTTCCTGCCAGAGGAACGTGCATGGATCTCGCACGTGTTCGACGGCATTGGCCTGGTCGACGTGTTCCGCCGGCTCAACGGCAAGCCGGACCAGTACACCTGGTGGTCGAACCGCGGCGATTCATGGAACAAGAACGTCGGCTGGCGCATCGACTACCACGTGGCCACGGCGGGACTCGCGAAGACGGCGAAAAAGGAATCGATCTACAAGACCAAGCGATTCTCGGACCACGCGCCGCTGACAATCGACTACGACTGGCAGATCTAAGGAGTACGCGGACCGGTTGCCGTTCCGGGCGGCAGGTTGCCGGCAGGGGGCGGGACGCGGCTGCGCTGCCGGCGGCGGTCGAGCCACCAGGCGAGGACGGGGAGCATCGCGAAACCGCCCGGCATCACGAATACGACGATGTAAGGCGAGAGCTTCGAAAGCCGGTGAAGGTGGATCTTGAGCTCGCGCAGGTCTTCATCGCTCCACTTCCGCTTGTTGCGCGGCTTCATCAGGAGCGGCATCAGGCCCTTGACCTGAACCATCTCGGAAAGGAGCGCCTTCCTCTCGCGATCGGCAAGATCCCAGGCACTGCGCACGACTTTCGGCGGGAAGGGCATGGCGGGACTCAGTAAGCACGCGGCGGCGTGGGAATCAGCTGGTCGATCGTCGCGCGCAGCCGCCGCCACCCGCGCCACATCGAGTAGCCGGTGAGCGCGAGTCTGAACGCCTTGCGCGGACGCAGGGCGACGATGAACGCCACGCCTACCGCAATCCAGACGGGATTTGCGCGAAGCCGTTCCCCGGCCGCGCGCGCTCGATCGAACCACGCTGCGATTCTGTCGGCGCGCTCGACGAGCGAGAAGATTTCGTCGCGCTCGGTTTCAGCGCGCGCGATGAGTTGCGCCCGACGCTCGCGCAAAGCGATGAGGCGTTCCCGCATCACGGCTGGGACGCCGGCTTGGCGGACTTCTCGCGGTCTTTCTGGAGTTCGGCGATCGTCGCGGCGAGGAACTTCGGCCGCGCGGCCAAGCCTGCGCGCGCCATCAGCACGCTGACTGCGCCGCCCGCGATGAATGCAATCACGACCAGCCCTGCGGCGAGCAGCCGGTTGGAATCCCAGAACAGCAACACGAAGAAGAACGCCACGAACACGAGCGCAATCGAAAACAGGAACAGCGCGGCGACGGCCCAAAGCGCGACTTCCAGCAGGCGCAGGACCTGCTCTTCGATCTCATTGGCGGCGAGCGCGGCGCGGGTCTGCGCAGAACTGAGCAACGCGCGCAACCCGGCGCGCAGCGACGACTGCCGCGCAGGCCCCTGCCCCTCGGGAGGCGCTCCTAGTGCCATCGCCACAACCAAGGGCGAATACTGTTCAGCGTCGCGCGATCAGCATGCCAAGCAGGAAGCCGATTCCGGCTGCCACGCCAACAGCCTGCCAAGGGTGGTCACGCACGTATTCATCCGTTGCGCGTGCAGCTTCCTTGGTGCGCTCGAGCACTGCGCGCTCGGCGTCGATGAGTTTGTCCTTGTACACGGCTAGCGAGGCCTGGATACGCTCGCGCGCGGTGGCGATCTTTTCGCCGGCCTGCCCTGCAGTGGCCTTGAGCAGTTCTTCGGTGTCCCCGATCAGCACTTTGAGGTCGGAAACAAGCTTTTCTTTCGAGACTTGGGTATCTGCGGTCATAAGGGTGCCTTCGTGGCGTTTACGGGTGAAACGGGGATGAAATCGCTGTCCCGGATATTGCGCCTGTTGATGCGGCGCGCAATAACATCAAGGCTACCGAGTTTTGCTTCGGTAGGCAAGACAATAGGCACGACAATAGGCACGGCTGCGGGGGCTGGTCGAAGTTAGAATCGATCCACTCCATGGCCCTAGCGGACACCCTCCTCGTCTTCCGCAGCCGGAAGATTCTCCTCCTCCTCCTCCTGGGGTTTTCCTCGGGCCTGCCGCTGGCGCTCACGGCCGGCACCCTGCAGGCGTGGCTTACCGTGGAAGGCGTCGACCTCAAGACCATCGGCTGGTTCGCGCTGGTCGGCCAGCCCTACACCTACAAGTTTCTCTGGGCGCCCCTCATGGACCGGTACGCGCTGCCCTTCCTGGGCCGCCGGCGCGGCTGGCTGGTCGTAACGCAAGTCGCGCTTGCGGCCGCCATCGCTTTCATGGGCACCCTCTCGCCGCAAGACTCGCCCTGGCTGCTGGCGGGCTTTGCCCTCCTGGTGGCTTTCCTCTCAGCCTCGCAGGACATCGTGTTCGATGCGTTCCGCGCCGACACGCTTTCCGCGGAGGAACGAGGCGCGGGCGCTGCGGTGTCGGTGTTCGGCTACCGGATCGCGATGCTCGTCTCGGGAGGCCTGGCGCTGGTGCTCGCCGACAGCGTCCTCGGCTGGCAGGCGACCTATTGGCTGATGGCCGGGTTGATGGCGGTCGGCGTGATCGCCACGTGGAATTCGCTCGAACCGCCTTCGGCCGGCGCGCCGCCGCGAACGCTGGTTGCGGCGGTCGAGGAGCCGCTCGCGGAATACTTCTCGCGCCACGGCGCATGGGTGTTGCTTGCGCTCGTCGTGTTGTACAAGCTCGGCGACGCGTTTGCCGGCAGTCTGTCGACTGCCTTCCTGATCCGCGGCGCGGGGTTTTCGGTCACCGACGTGGGAGCGATCAACAAGGGTCTGGGACTGGTGGCGACAATCCTCGGGGCGCTCGTTGGGGGTGCGCTGATGGCGCACCTGCGGCTGTACCGCTCGCTGATGTTGTTCGGAATCTTGCAGGCGGTGACCAACCTCGGCTTCATGGCCATTGCCATCGTGGGCAAGAGCTATCCGCTGATGATCGCCGCGGTGGCCGCCGAGAACTTGTGCGGCGGCATGGGCACCGCCGCTTTCGTCGCGCTGCTGATGGCGATGTGCGAGCGGCGCTTCTCGGCCACGCAGTATGCGCTGCTCTCGGCGTTGGCCGCGGTCGGGCGCGTGTACGTCGGCCCGGCCGCCGGCGTCATGGCCACGGATCTCGGCTGGACGGTATTCTTCTTTGTCACCTTCCTGATTGCGTTGCCGGGTGTCGGGATGCTTTGGTGGCAGAGAAAGCGCATCGATGCGCTCGATACATCGCCCGAATCCTGAAAATTCTCGGGCGCGGGCACGCGCTTTCGCCATGTGGATCGGGCTCGCAATCCAGGCGTGGCAAACTGGGGCCGTGAACCCGAATCCGAACTCCCGCCGCGCTTTCCTGCTCGGCGCTGCCGCCGTCGCCATGGCTCCCAAGGGACTCTCCGCGCAGGAGCCGTTGCGCCAGCTCACCGTCGTCGTCGGGTTTCCGCCCGGCGGCGCGACCGATATTCTTGCGCGCCTGATCGCCGACGGAATGCGCGGCACGTACGCGCAGTCGGTCGTGGTGGACAATCGCGCAGGCGCGGCCGGACGCGTCGGCGTGGAGCTGGTCAAGAACGCGAAGAACGATGGGGGCACTGTGCTCTTCACGCCTGCGTTCCCGATGCTGATCTCGCCGCATGTGTACCCGAAACTCGGCTACGACACGCTGCGCGATTTCGTGCCGGTGGGGATCGGCGCGCGCTCGATGCTGTGCCTTGCGGTCGGGCCAGCGGTGCCGGCAGCGGTGAAGACGATCGCCGATTTCATCGAGTGGGCCAGGGCCAATCCGGCCAAGGCCTCGTTCGGCGCGCCTTCGGGCTCGAGCCAGCATTTCGCGGGGCAGACGTTCGCGCGCGCCGCGAAGATCAAGCTCGACCAGATTCCCTACAAGGGCGGTGCGCCGGCCATGACAGACCTGACCGGCGGCCACCTGCCGGCCAACGTGAGCCCGGCGGCCGAGGCGCTGCCTCATCATCGCGCCGGCACGATCCGCATCCTTGCCGTGACCGGCGCGCAGCGTTCGCGTTTCCTGCCGGAGATCGCGACGATGGCCGAGCTCGGCTACCCGGACGTGCTTTTCCAGGACTGGCTCGGACTCTTTGCGCCTGCGGGCACCCCGGCCGACATCGTCGCCCGAATGAACGCCGCTGCCGCGGCTGCGGTGAAATCCGAGAGCGGCCTTGCCGGCCTGGGCAAGCTCGGCATGGAGCTCGACCTTGCCGCCCCTGTGGCATTCGCGCAGATGGTCAAGGCCGACTGGGAGCGCTACCGCGCCGTGGTGCAGGCCTCCGGCTTCAAGCCCGAGGATTGAGGATGCAAGTTGTTTTCTGGCCCAGCATCGCGGGCGACGAAATTTCGGCGCGCCTGCACAAGCTTCCCGGCATCCGGCTTGCGATCGTCGAGAGCATGGACCAGTTCGCCGCCGCGGCGCCGGACATGGAGGCGCTTGTGATCGGGGGTCACTTCTTCAAAGCCGAGGCCGCGCGCATCGTGCACGAGCGCGCGAAGAAACTGCGGTTCATCCAGGCATTCACCGCCGGGTACGAAGGGCTGCAGGAGCACGGCGTGCCAGCCGGCGTCGTCGTGGCCAACGCCGGCGACAGCTGGTCGCCGGCCGTTGCCGAGCACGGCATGGCGCTGCTGCTTGCGCTCGTCAAGAGACTCGAGACGCCGATCCTCAACCGGCCCGGCCGTAAATGGGATCGCACTTTTTCGGCGCGCATGGGCAGCCTCGAAGGCATGACGCTCGCGATCGTCGGCTACGGCAGCATCGGCCGCGCGTTCGCGCGCTTCGCGCGGCCGTTCGGCTTGCATATCGTCGGCCTGCGGCGAAACCCGGAGCCCGATCCCCTCGTGGACGAGGTCTTGCCGATCGGCGAACTCCATGCCGTGCTCGCCCGTGCCGATGCGATCCTCATTGCGGTGCCTTATTCGAAAGCCACCGACAAGATGATGGGGGCAGCGCAGTTCGCCGCCTGCAAGCCCGGCGCCTTGCTGATCAACCTCGCGCGCGGCGGGCTGGTCGACCAGGTTGCGCTCAAGGAAGCGCTTGCCAGCGGCAAGCTCGGCGGGGCGGCCGTGGATGTGACGGACCCTGAACCCCTGCCGGCGCAGGACCCGTTTTGGGACAGCACCAACCTGATCCTCACGCCGCATGTGGCGGGTGCCTGCGGGCCGGTCGGGCGCGTGCGCCTCGCGCAGTTCATCGGCGCGAACCTCGAGCGTTTCGCGGCCGGCACACCAGTCGAAAGCGTGGTCACCCTTTAAGGAGCCGGCATGAAGATCGCCAAGATCGAAGACCTGCACGCCGACGCCGGCTGGCGAACGTTCTCGTACCTCAAGGTCACGACCGACGAAGGGTTGGTTGGCTGGGCCGAGTTCAACGAGGCGGCTTGGAATCCCGGCCTGACCACGGTCATCCGCAGGCTGTCGGCGCACGCAATCGGGCAGGACCCGCGCGAGGTCGGCAAGCTGGGCGCCACGCTCACTGCAATCACGCGCATGGCCGCCGGCGGCACCAACCAGCAAGCGCTTGCCGCAATCGAGAACGCCTGCCTCGATATCAAGGCCAAGGCGCTCGGCGTGCCGGTGTGCCAGCTTTTCGGCGGCCCGTACCGCGACAGATTGCAACTTTACTGGTCGCACTGCGGCACCTTCCGCGCGCGCAACCACGAGTTCTTCGAGAAGGTGATCGGTACGCCGCCGCTGCGCACGCTCGCAGACGTGACGGCACTCGGCCGCGAAGCGTTGAAGCGCGGCTACAAGGCGGTGAAGACCAATCCAATTCTCTTCGGCGACGGGCCGCCGCAGATGGTGAACCCGGGGTTCGGCCCGGTCGGCCTCGACCTCGCGCAAACCTACGACGCGAAAATCACCGACGCCATCTGCGCGCAGCTCGGCGCGCTGCGCGAGGGCCTGGGACGCGACACCGGCGTCATGCTCGACCTCAACTTCAGCCAGAAGCCCGAGGGCCTGATGCGCATCGCCAAGGCGGTGGAGCCTTACAACCTCACCTGGCTCGAGATGGACCTGCACGAGCCCGAGGCGCTGGCCACCGTGCGCCGGTCGACCACCACGCCGGTTGCCTCGCTCGAATCGATCTACGGCCGGCGCCAGTACCGGCCGTTCTTCGAGCGCTATGCCGTGGACGTGGTCATCATCGACGTGCCGTGGAACGGGTTCCTCGAAGGCCTGCGAATTGCGAGCCTGGCCGAATCCTACGAGGTCAACGTCGCGCCGCATAATTTCTACGGTCATCTCGCCACGATGATGAGCGCTCACTTCTGCGCGGCGATCCCGAATTTCCGCATCATGGAGTTCGAGGGCGACGACGTGCCGTGGAATGATGACCTCGTCACGCATCCGCCTGAAGTGACGGACGGCGAACTGCTCGTGCCCACGCGCCCGGGCTGGGGCTGCGATGTCAACGAGGAAGCGGTGCGCGCGCACCCGCCGAAGCAGCCGCGTTAGGACCGCGCTTGGATTTCAGGACTTTCTCTTCCGTAAGTCCGCGCCCCGATTGACTGTCCGGTCAGTTTATGTATCGCTACAGATACATCTTATTCGGGCGTTATACCGGCGTCCTGCACGCCCTTCTTCCAGGAAGCGACCTGCTCGCGCACGTATGCCGTCAATTCCTGCGGCGTCGAACCTTCGAGCTCATAGCCGTATTTATCGAGCGCTTCCTTGACCTCAGGCCGCTTGATGGCTGCGTTGAACTCGCGCGCCAGGCGCTCGACGATTTCGCCTGGCATCTTCGCCGGTCCGAACATCGCGCCCCATGAGACCAGCGTGTATTGCGGGAACCCGGACTCGGCCATCGTCGGCGCATCCGGGAACAACTGGTTGCGCCGGGAGCCCAGTGTGCCGAGCACGCGCAGCTTGCCTTCCTTGGCCAGCGGCCCGCCCGGCGAAGTGCTCGCAACTGCAAAATCCAGCCGGCCCGATACGAGGTCGAGCATCAGCGGCGCGTCACCCTTGTAGGGAATGTGCTGCATCCGCACTTTGCCCAGCAGCGCGACCTGCGCCGTCGCGATGATGCTCGTGGTGTTGCCAGTGCCGTAGTTGAGCTTGCCTGGATTGGCCCTGGCATGCTCGATCAGTTCCGCCAGGTTCCTGGGGGGCAGCGAAGGGTGCGCGAAGACGAAGAACGGGAACCGCCCGATCAGCGCGATCGGCGTGAAGTCCGTCAGCGAGTCGTAGGGCGGGTTCTTGCGCAGCCCCTGGATCGAGGCGATGGCGCTGTTGGTGCCGAAGAAGACCGTGTGGCCGTCCGGCGCCGACTTGACCACGATCTCGCCCGCAATCGCCCCATCCGCACCCGGCCGGTTGTCTACGAGGATCGGCTGGCCGAGTTGCTGGGATAGCGGTGGCGCGAGGATCCGGCACACCGCATCGGCCAGTCCGCCCGCAGGGAACTGAAGCACCAGGCGAATGGGCTTGTTCGGGTAAGGAGCCTGGCCGAGGGCGGCCGGCATCGAAGCGAATGCGGCAACGCCCCACGCCCCTACCGCAACCACCAATCTCAAGGATCTCGTCACGGCCCGCTCCTCCTCAGGTTTGGTCGCAACTGCTTGCCGGGAATAGTACCCCCGGTCCGGAAAGATTTCCCTCGTCGGCGCTACTCGAGTTTCAGGTTCGCGGCACGAACCACTTTTTCCCACTTGGCATACTCGTCAAGAAGCTCTGCGCGCAGCGCCTCCGGCGTGCTTGCCGAGATCTCGATGCCCTGCGCGGCAAGCTTGGCCTGAAGGTCGGGCATTTGCAGGACCGCCTGCATTTCGCGGTTCAACAGCCCGATGATCTCCTTGGCGGTACCCGCAGGCGCATACAGCGCGTAATCGGTCTCGGCCACGACGCCCGCGACCCCGGCTTCGGCGATGGTCGGCAAATCGGGCATCAGCGGCGAGCGCCGCGTGGAAGCCACTGCGAGCGCGCGCACCTTTCCAGACTTGATGTGCGGCAGGTACGCCGGCAGGCTGTCGAGCGCCATGTCGATCCGGCCGTCGAGGAGGTCCGGCAGGATCTGGGTCGAACCCTTGTAGGGGACATGGGTCATGTCGATGCCTGCGGCCTGCTTGAACATCTCGCCGCTCAGGTGGATGAGCGCGCCGGTGCCCGAAGAGGCGAAGGTCAGGTGGCCGGGCTTCGCCTTGGCCAGTGCGACAAGCTCCTTGACCGAGTTCGCCCGCGAACCCGGTGACACAACAAGGACGATGGTGCCGCGGGCGATTCGCGTGATCGGCGCGAAATCGCGGCGGACGTCGTATGGAATATTCTTGTAGGTGAGCAGCACGATCGCCTGGCTGCCGATCGGTCCGAGCAGCAGCGTGTAGCCGTCGGGCGCGCTTTTCGCCACTGCGTCGCCGCCGATCGTGGTGCCGGCGCCGGGCTTGTTCTCGATGACGACGCTCTGCCCGATGCGCGGCCCGAGCTTCTCTCCGACCGCGCGCGCGACGATGTCGACGCCGCCCCCGGGAGGAAAAGGCACGACGATCCGGACCGGTTTCGACGGGTATTGCGCCGAGGCGTTTTGCGCCGCAAGCATCAGCGCACACCCCGCTGAGCAAAGCGCCGCAAGCGCGAGAAAGGCGAATCGACTTTTCATCCAGGAACCCCCGCTGCGCAACGATAAATCGCCAGGCTGCCGCGCAGGTTGGGCAGCGTGTGGATCGGCCGGCCGTTGTTCAGCACCACGCGCTCGAGGACCCGGATGCCGAGGTCGGCGGCGAGGTCCTCGAAATCGGCAATGGTGCACAGGTGCAGGTTCGGCGTGTCGTACCAGGTGTGCGGCAGGCTCTCGGACACCGGCATGCGGCCGGCGACCACCTGCAGGCGGCCCAGCCAGTGGCCGAAATTCGGGAAGGAGACGATCGCCTCGCGCCCCACGCGCAGCATCTCGCGCAGGATCGCTTCGGTGTGCCGCATCGCCTGCAGCGTCTGCGACAGGATCACGTAATCGAAGGACTGGTCCTGGAAAGTTTCCAGGCCGCTCTCGAGGTTCATCTGCAGCACGTTGACGTCGTTCTTGACGCAGGCGCCGGCGTTGGCGTCGTCGATCTCAACGCCGTAGCCTTCGGCGTTGCGCTCCTTCCACAGGTAGCGAAGCAGCATGCCGTCGCCGCAACCGAGGTCGAGCACGCGCGCATCAGGCTTCACCCACTGCGCGATCGTGGCGAGGTCCGGACGGCGGGCGAGCAGGGCGCGGTCGGCGTCAGTCATGGCAGGCGCTCACAGCGCCATGTTCTCGTAGTAGGCGCGCACCGCGCTCATGTAGCGCGGGTCGTCCATCAGGAAAGCGTCGTGCCCGTGCGGCGCGTCGATCTCGAGGTACGAGACGACTCGCCGGTTGTCCAGCAGCGCGCGCACGATCTCGCGCGAGCGCGCCGGGGCGAAGCGCCAATCCGAGGTGAACGAGATCACGAGGAAAGCCGCCTTTGCGCGCACCATCGCCGCCGACAGGTCGTCGCCGAACTGCGCCGCCGGGTCGAAATAGTCGAGCGCTTTGGTGATGCGAAGATACGTATTCGCGTCGAAGTAGGTCGAGAACTTGTCGCCTTGGTAGCGCAGGTAGGACTCGATCTCGAAATCGATGTCGAAATTGAAGCCGAGCGCGCCGCTGCGCAATGTCCGGCCGAATTTTTCCATCATCGCGTCGTCCGACAGGTACGTGATGTGGCCGAGCATGCGGGCAAGGCGCAGTCCGGTGCGCGGCACCACGCCGTGTTCGTAGTAGTGGCCGCCGTGGAAATCCGGGTCGGTGGTGATCGCCTGGCGCGCCACCTCGTTGAAGGCGATGTTCTGTGCCGAGAGCTTGGGCGTGGAGGCGATCACCAGCGAATGGCGGATGCGGTTCGGGTAGGAGAGCGTCCATTGCATGGCCTGCATCGCGCCGAGGCTGCCGCCCATCACGGCGGCGAATGTCTGGATGCCGAGGTAGTCGGCCAGCTTCGATTGCGCGAGCACCCAGTCTTCGACGGTCACCACGGGAAAGCCTCCGCCCCAAGGCTTGCCGGTGGCCGGGTTGGTGCTCATCGGCCCGGTCGAGCCGTGGCAGCCGCCGATGTTGTTCACGCCGATGACGAAGAACCGGTTGGTGTCCAGCGGCTTGCCGGGGCCGACCATGTTGTCCCACCAGCCGACGTTTTCCGGTTCCTCTGCATAGATGCCGGCCACGTGATGCGCGGCATTGAGTGCATGGCAAACGAGCACCGCGTTCGAGCGCGCAGCGTTTAGCGTGCCGTAGGTCTCGTAAGCAAGCTCGAACCCAGGCAGCGTCGCCCCGCTCTTCAACGAAAGCGGTTCGGCGAACACGGCCTTTTGCGGCACGACGAGGCCTACGGATCCCGGCGGGAACTGTGGGGCGTTCATTTCAGGGGCGGTACGGTCCAAAAACAAAAAACCCGTTCAGCTTTGCGCGGAAACGGGTTTTGCGAACCTGTCTCTTTAGCGGTATTTGTTGCGCGCCCGCAAGCTGAACTTCAAATCGGCGCGTCTAGCTAAACGCAAACTTACCCGGCCCTTTCCCCTCTGTCAACAAGGGCTTCAGCCCGTGATTCCTATGGCCCACGGCACAAACTCATGGTCCCCGAGGCCGAAGAGCTCGCTCTTGGTCTTCTTGCCCGAACAGGTATCGAGGATCAGGTCGAAGATCTTCTGCCCCATCTGCTGCATGTCGGCGGTTCCGTCGAGGATCTCGCCGCAGTTGATGTCCATGTCCTCCTCGAGCCTGGTGAACATCGGGGTGTTGGTGGCGAGCTTGATCGAGGGGGCCGGCTTGCAGCCGAAGGCCGATCCGCGGCCGGTGGTGAAGCACACCACGTTGGCGCCGCCGGCGATCTGGCCGGTCGCCGAGACCGGGTCGTAGCCTGGCGTGTCCATGAACACGAAGCCATGTTGCTTCACCAACTCCGCGTATTTGTAGACCTCCATCAGGCCGGTGCTGCCGCCCTTCATCGCCGAGCCGAGCGACTTCTCGAGGATGTTCGCCAGGCCCCCGGCCTGGTTGCCCGGGCTCACCACGCCGTTGATCTGCACGTCGCGGCCGAGCGCGTATTCGTCCTTCCACCAGCGGATGCGCTCGATCAGCTTCTCGCCGACCTCTTTGGTGACCGCGCGGCGCGTCAGCGTGTGCTCGACGCCGTAAATCTCGGGGGTTTCCGAAAGGATTGCGGTGCCGCCGTGGCGGACGAGGATGTCCATCGCCACGCCGAGCGCCGGGTTGGCGGTTATCGAGGAGAAGCTGTCCGAACCGCCGCATTGCAGGCCGACGCTCACGTGGCTTGCGTCGACCGGCACGCGCTCGACGCGGTTCGCCTCGGGCAGCAGGTCCTTGATCGCTTCGATGCCGGCTTCGATGGTCTTCCTCGTGCCGCCGCTGTCCTGCATGACGAAGGTCTTGAGTTTCGTGCCGCTGGTGAGCTTTTCGCTCTGGAACAAGGTGTTGATCTGGTTTCGCTCGCAGCCCAGGCCCACCACGAGCACCGCGGCCATGTTCGGGTGGCGGATATAGCCCGAGAGCGTCCGGCGCAGGAGGTCCATGGGTTCGCCGGACAGCTCCATGCCGCAGCCGGTCGAATGCGTGAATGCCGCCACCCCGTCGATGTTCGGGAAGTCCGCAAGGCGCTCGGGCGTGAACCAGTCGGCGATCCGGTGCGAGACCGTGGCCGAACAATTCACCGTCGACACGATGCCGATGTAGTTGCGCGTCGCAACGCGGCCATCGGAGCGGCGGTAACCAATGAAGGTGGCGCGCTCGGCTGCGGGCAGTAACGCCGTGGGCTTGTACTCCTGCGCATAGGCGTAATCGCGGTCGAACTCGCGGAATTCCATGTTCAGCCGGTGCAGCAGCGTCCCCGGGCGGATGTCGTTCGAGGCGAAGCCGATCACGGTGTTGTACTTGAGCACCGGCTGGCCTTTGGCGATCGAGCGCGCTGCGACCTTGTGGCCGGCGGGGATGCGGTTCAGGCAGGTCATGTTTTCGGAAGCGATCGCCGCGCCCTGCGCGATGTCGATGCGCGCGATCACGACGTTGTCGTTCGGGTGCAGGCGGATCGCCGCGCCTGCAAAAGGCTTTTGCGTCATGTCGTTCATGGTCCGGTCTCCTTCGCTTTCCGGTTCTCAGGCATTCAATTTCTGCAGCAATTCCTGCGTGCGCCGGCTGTCGGTCGAGCGCAGGACGCGCGCGGCCATCGGCAGGATGTCGGCAATGCTCGTCTTCAGCACCCGTTCCTTGATCGTCAAAAGCTGCGCCGGGTGCATCGAGAAATTCCTCAAGCCCAGGCCCAGCAGCAGGCGCGTGAGCTGCGGGTCGCCGGCCATCTCGCCGCACACCGCGACCGGCACGCCCTGGCGGTTGGCGCGCGAGATGGTTTGCGCCACGAGTTGCAGCACGGCTGGGTGCAGCGGGTCGTAAAGGTGCGCCACCGCGTCGTCGGTTCGGTCGATTGCGAGGGTGTACTGGATGAGGTCGTTGGTGCCGAGCGACAGAAATCCGAGCCGGCGCATGAACATCGGCAGGGCAAGGGCTGCGGCCGGGATCTCGATCATGCCGCCCACCAGAATGTTTTTGTCGTAGTCCTGCCCGGCCGCGTCGAGCGAGTCTTTCGCTTCGCGGATCAGGGCGAGCGTCTGGTCGATCTCGTGAGCGTGCGCGAGCATCGGAATCAACAAGCGGATCTTACCGTAGTGCGAGGCCCGCAGGATCGCGCGCAGCTGGCCGAGGAACATCTGCGGCTCGGACAGGCAGTACCGGATCGCGCGCAGGCCGAGCGCGGGGTTCGGCATCGTCACGGAGGCGCTGGAGGCCGAAGTCTGCAGCGCCTTGTCCGCGCCGATGTCCAGCGTGCGGATCGTGACCGGCTTACCTTCCATCGCTCGGGTGACTTCGCGGTAAGCCTCGAATTGCTCTTCCTCGTCCGGCAGGCTCTTCCTGTTCATGAAGAGGAATTCGGTGCGAAACAGGCCGATCCCCTGCGCTCCGTTTTCGAGCACTTCGGCCATGTCCTGCGGCAGTTCGATGTTGGCGAAGAGTTCGATCGGGATGCCGTCGAGCGTCGCCGCCGGCGTCTTCTTCAGGCGCTTGAGCTTTTTCCTCTCCAGTTCGTGCTGCGACTGGCGCAATTGGTACTCGGCCAGCACGATCGCGTCCGGGTCGACGATCAGCACGCCCTGCAGGCCGTCCACGATCAGGAGGTCGTTCTCGCGGATCATGTGCCGCGCATGGTGCAGGCCGACGATCGCCGGGATGTTGAGGCTGCGCGCGAGGATCGCGGTGTGCGAGGTAACGCCGCCGATGTCGGTGACGAAGGCGCCGAATGCGTGCTGCTTGAAAAGGAGCATGTCGGCGGGCGAAAGGTCGTGCGCCACGACGATCAGGTTGGCCTCGTCTTCGCTCGGCACGGGCGCCACCGTGCCGGGCCGCCCGAGCAGCGCCTGCAGCACCCGCTCGACGACCTGCGTGATGTCGGCCTTGCGTTCCTTGAGGTAGGGGTCGTCGATCGCGTCGAACTGGCCGACCAGCGACTCCATCTGCCGGATCAGCGCCCATTCGGCGTTGCAGTGACGCTCGCGGATCAGTGTTTTGGGCACCCTGGAGAGCGACGGGTCGTTCAGGATCATCGCGTGCAGGTCGACGAACGCGCTGAACTCCGCCGGCGCGTCGGCCGGGATCTGCTTGCCGACCTCGGTGAGCTCTTCGCGCACCTTGTCGACGGCCGCCTCGAAGCGCGTAATCTCGGCCTCGATCCCGGGCAGCGGGACTTCGTAGTGCGCCACTTCCATCCTGGCGCTCGACACGAGGTGCGCGCGCCCGATCGTGACTCCGGGCGAGACGCTGTGGCCGTGCAGGACGAAATTCACGTCGGCCTGTCTCTCCGCCTACTCGGCTTCGCCGAACTTGCCCGCGATCAGCTCCTGCAGCGCGCTCAGGGCGGCGTCCGCGTCGGCGCCGTTGGTCTCGATCAGCACGGTCGAGCCCTTGCCGGCGGCGAGCATCATCACGCCCATGATGCTCTTGGCGTTGACGCGCCGGCCGCTGCGCGTGAGCCAGATCTCGCATGAAAACTTGCTCGCGAGCTGCGTGAGCTTGGCCGACGCGCGCGCGTGCAGGCCGAGCTTGTTCATGATCGGGGCTTCAGCGCTTGGCATAGCAGGGGTCGCTGTTGATGTAGACCACGCCCTCCGTGCCGCCGGCGATCGCTTTCTCGCGCACCTTTTCGAGCGTCGAGTCGCGGTAGGCCAGCGACCTCACCAGCATCGGCAGCGAGACGCCCGAGACCGCTTCCACGTTTCCCTCCGCAATGAGTTGTGAGGCGATATTACAGGGCGTGGCGCCATACATGTCGGTCAGAACGAGGACGCCGCTGCCGTCGTCGACGTTTTTCAGGAGCTTTCTTGCCGTGCGCAACATCGCGTCGGGATCGTCCTTCACGCTCACCGAGATGTGGGCGGCCTGCGACAGCGGCCGGCCGAGGACGTGGGAGGCCGATGCCAGCAGGTCCTGGCCGTAGGGTCCATGGGTGATCAGGAGGACGCCGATCACGATTGCCCGCCCTGCACGGCCTGCTCGAGCGCGTCGACGAACATCCCGGCCACGTTGCACCCGGTCTGGTCCATGATCTCGCGAAAACAAGTCGGGCTCGTGACATTGACTTCCGTGAGGTAGTCGCCGATCACGTCCAGCCCCACCAGCAGCAGTCCGCGCGGGGCAAGCAGCGGCACCAGCGTTTCGGCGATCTCGCGGTCGCGCGCCGAAAGCGGCTGCGCGACACCTCGCCCGCCGGCCGCGAGGTTGCCGCGCGTTTCGCCCGCCTGCGGGATGCGCGCAAGCGCAAACGGGACGACCTGGCCGCCGATCAGCAGGATGCGCTTGTCGCCGGCGCTGATCGCCGGGATGTAGCGCTGCGCCATCACGGTTCGCGTGCCGAACTCGGCCATCGTCTCGATGATCACGTTGCGGTTTGCGTCATCGGCGCGCACGCGGAAGATGCGCGCGCCGCCCATGCCGTCGAGATGCTTGAGGATGACGTCGCGCTGCTCGTCGATGAAAGCCTGCAGCCGGTCGGGGTCGCGCGTGACCAGGGTCGTCTCCATGAACTGCGCGAACTCGGCAATCGCCAGCTTCTCGTTGTGGTCGCGCAGCGCCCCCGGGCGGTTGTAGACGCGCGCGCCCTGCCGCGCGGCGGCTTCGAGCAGCCAGGTGCTTGCCACGAACTCGAGGTCGAACGGCGGGTCCTTGCGCATGACCGTCGCATCGAAAGAGGCGAGCGCGCGCTCCTCCGCAGCCTCGGCGCGGTACCACTCGTTGTCGTCGTCCGCGACATGCAGCCGGGCGGCGCGCGCGGTGACGTTGCCCGCCGTGCCCGCCCCTGCGAAGAGGGCGATGCTGTGCTGCTCGCACGTGTACACCGTGTGGCCACGCCGGGTGGCCTCGCGCATCATGGTGACTGTCGAATCCTTGTAGGCCTTGAGGGACTCGAGCGGGTCGATGATGAAGAGGAACTGCATCTTGAGGGTCGCTCCGACGCTGCCGGCTTGAAACAAAAAAGGGCAGGCGAAAGGCCTGCCCCGGGGTCGATGCGCCGGCTTATTTCTTGGCCGCCGGCGCTGCCTTTTTGGCATCGTTGGCCGGTGCCGCCTTCGGATCGTTGGCCGGTGCCGCCTTCGGATCGTTGGCCGGTGCCGCCTTCGGCTCTGCGGGCTCCTTGAAGCTCGCGCCCGACTGGTTGGCCATGACCACGATGGCGCGCGCGATCTCGAGGTCCGACAGGTCGGGCACCCCGCCGCGCGCCGGCATCGCACCCTTGCCGGCGATCGAAGTCTTGAGCAATCCGTCCAGGCCCAGCTTGAGGCGGGGCGCCCAGCCGGCCTTGTCGCCGATTTTGGGCGCGTTGGCCGCGCCGGTCGTGTGGCAGGCGCCGCAGACGGCTTTGATCACCTCGTCGCCCGACTTGACCACTTTTGGGGCATTGGCATCGATCACTTCGACACTGCCCACCGGCTGGATGCGTGCAGCAACGACATTGGGCTCGAGCGCGGCGGGATCCACAGCGTGCGAGCCGAGCACCAGGTGCACGAGCAGCAGGATGCCCGAGATCGGCACTGCGAACGAAAGGAACAGCACCACGAGGAGTTGCTGCGGCGTCTTGATGAACGACGAATGCTCGTCGTGCGCGGGATCGGCGGCGGCGGACTGGCTCATGCAGGCTTCCTTGAGGGTGGCGGGGCAGCAAAGCCATGATTTTAGCGCGAAAGTCGGCCCGGCGAAAACCGCCCGCGTGGACGCAAATGGGGAAAACCGATATTCTCTCGCGCCTTGCGGCGAGCGGCTCGCGCAAGGGCTGTACAAGGCGCCCGTAGCTCAGCTGGATAGAGTACTGCCCTCCGAAGGCAGGGGTCACTGGTTCGACTCCAGTCGGGCGCGCCAGGATCTGCCGCACGCTCTTACACAACTACAGCAGGACAGGGGATCACCGCGTGCTGCCGACGAGGCACCGCATCCAAGGAGATTTACAGATGTCCAGGCAACTTACCCGCGGCGCACTGGCCGCGTTTGTACTTGCAGCACAATTCGCCGTGCCGTTTGCGCAGGCACAGGGCTTCCCGACCAAGCCGCCCACCATGCTCGTCCCGTTCGCCGCAGGCGGCCCGACCGACACGGTGGCGCGGGTCACGGCGCAGGCGATGAGCAAGGCATTGGGCCAGACCGTGGTGGTTGAAAACCGCCCGAGCAACGGCGGGATCCTCGCACCCGAAGCGGTCAAGAACGCAAAGCCCGACGGCTATACGATCCTGATCCACCACATCGGCATGGCCACCACGCCCGCGCTCTACCGGCAATTGCGCTTCAATCCTCTCACGGATTTCGAGTACATCGGGCTGATCAACGATGTGCCCATGACGATCATTGCGCGCCAGAACTTCCCGGCAAAGGATTTCAAGGAGTTTCTCGCCTACATCAAGGCCAACAGCGCCAAGGTGACCTACGCGAACGCCGGCATCGGCGCGGCCTCGCACCTGTGCGGCATGCTTTTCATGAGCGCGATCCAGACCGACCTGCTGACCGTGCCTTACAAGGGCACCGCGCCGGCGATGAACGACCTGCTCGGCGGCACGGTCGATTTCATGTGCGACCAGACCACCAACACCACTTCGCAGATCAAGGGCGGCAAGGTGAAGGTCTATGGCGTGACCTCAGCCAAGCGCGTGGGGTCGCTCCCCGACGTGCCGACGCTCGACGAGCAAGGGCTCAAGGGCTTCGAGGTCGGCATCTGGCATGGGCTATACGCGCCCAAGGGCACGCCCAAGGCGGCTATCGACAAGCTCTCGGCCGCGCTGCAGGACGCGGTCAGGGACCCGGTCGTCAACCAGCGCTTCGCCGACCTTGGCGCCACCGCCTATCCGCCCGAGAAAGCCACGCCCGCCGCACTCGGCGCGCATGTGAAGGCCGAAATCGAGAAGTGGGGCCCGATCATCAAGAAGGCCGGTGTCTACGCCGACTGACCACCCGACGGACCGCCCGACGGACCGCCCGACGGACCGCCCGACGGACCGCCCGACGGACCGATGGGCGAAGGCCCGCAACGCAGTGTTGCGGGCCTTTTTGTATTGCGCGGGCCTCGCCTGGGCGGGCACGGCGCTCGCCGACGAGGCGCTGTGGAAGCGGATCGCGCAGGGCGGGGTGGCAGTGATGATCCGCCACGCGCAGACTGTGCCGGGCGTCGGCGACCCGCCGGGATTTCGAATTGGCGACTGCAGCACCCAGCGCAACTTGTCGGAGGAAGGCCGCGCGCAGGCGCGGCGGTTGGGCGCGGCGTTCAAGGCGCGCGGCATCAAACCGGCGCGCGTGCTGAGTTCCCAATGGTGCCGTTGCATCGACACCGCGACCGAGGCTTTTGGTCGGCAACAGCCCGAACCCGCGCTCAACTCTTTCTTCGACGATCGCGGCACCGCGCCAGCGCAGAGCGAGGCAGTGCGCAAGCTGATTGCAGGTGTAAAGCGAAGCGAGGTGCTGGTGCTGGTCACTCACCAAGTGAACATCACCGCCATCGCCGGCGAGGCGGCGGTGCAGGGCGAGATGTTCGTCTTCGTGCCCGCAGGCAAGGACTCGGCCAAGCTGGCCGGGCGCATCCCAGCCCCCTGAAAAACAAAGGCGCCCTGAGGCGGCTTCACATCGAAATGGGGGGATTGCAGGGGGGACACTCCCCCCTTCCTTCAAGCCACCCCGTGCTTCTTGAACCAGGCCGTCGCGCGCTTCCAGCCGTCTTCCGAGTCGGCCTTGCGGTAGCTTGGACGGTAGTCGGCATTGAAGCCGTGCGGCGCGTCCGGATACACGTGGAACTGGGCCATCTTCTCTTTGCCGAACGCGTGCAGCGCTGCTTTCATGCGTTCAACGTGCGCGACCGGGATCCCCTGGTCGGCGCCGCCGTACAGGCCAAGCACCGGCGCCTTCAGCTCGTCGGCGATGTCGAGCGCGCCCTGCGGCATGGCAGGCGGGGTCGGCATGAACGGGCCGTACCAGGCTACGCCGGCTTTCACTTTCTTGCTGTAGGCGGAGTACATCCACACCATGCGTCCGCCGCGGCAGAAGCCGGTGATGCCAAGCTTTCCCGCATTGCCGAGCGCGTGCTTGCCCGCCCAGCCCACCGTCGCGTCGATATCCAGGAAGGCGACATCGTCGTTGAGCTTGTTCGCACCCGCGAGCACGTCCTTGATCTCGGTGAGCTTCCACAGCTCGCCGATCCTGAAATAGGGCTCGTTGGCGATCGCGAAGTAGCCCATGTGCGCCAGGCGCCTGCAGACGTCCTTGATGTGCTCGTGCAGACCCCAGATCTCGGCGACCACGACCACGACGGGCCGCTTGCCTTTGCCTTTGGGCACGGCGTAGTAGGCCGGGATCGTCCCGTTGCCCGACGGGATCATCATGTCGCCGGCTTCGAGGCCGTCGGCCGAAGTCTTTATGGCTTGCGACAGGACTGGCGCCGCAGTGACCGCGAAACCCGCGGCGATGACGCCGGCGATGAAGCCGCGCCGGTTCAGCCGGGCTTCCGGCACCAGGCTGTGGAAGTGGGGGTCATCGAGCGGGTTCGGAAAGCCGCCGGGCAAGTCTTCTCTTTTCACGTAAATCTCTCTTGGGGATGGAACCATTAGAATGTGTTATGCCCTCGAGTTTATGCCACGCGGGGCTTTCCTTCCAATCACGAGCGCGAATGAAACCAATCAGCCGTTTTCCAGTGCCGGAACTCGAGTCCCTGCCCGACGACATCCGAACCAAGCTCTTAGGCGTACAGGAGAAAGCCGGGTTTATTCCCAACGTGTTCCTCGCGCTGGCCCACCGGCCGGAGGAATTCCGCGCCTTCTTCGCCTATCACGATGCCCTCATGGAGAAGGAGGGCGGGCTCACGAAGGCCGAGCGCGAAATGATCGTGGTCGCGACTTCTGCGGCCAACGAGTGCCAGTATTGCGTCGTTGCGCACGGCGCGATCCTGCGTATCCGCGCGAAGGACGCACTGATCGCCGACCAGGTCGCGATCAATTACCGCAAGGCCGACATCACGCCGCGTCAGAGGGCGATGCTCGATTTTGCGATGCAAGTCGCGCTCGATGCCGCCACCGTCGGCGATGACGACCTCGCCACGCTGCGCGGGCACGGATTCTCGGACGAGGACATCTGGGACATCGGCGCGATCGCCGCCTTCTTCGCGCTCTCCAACCGCATGGCCAACCTCACCAGCATGCGGCCGAACGACGAGTTCTACCTGATGGGCCGCATCCCGAAGGCCAAGGGATGATTGTGTGAAGACCGGGATCATCCTTTTTGCGCACGGCGCCCGCGATCCGAACTGGGCGCGGCCGGTGGAGCGGCTGAAAAGGATGCTGACCGAACGCATGCCGACGGCGCTTGTCGACGCGGCCTTCCTCGAACACATGAGTCCGACCCTCGAGCAGGCGGCCGACGGCCTGGTGGCTCAGGGTGCGACGGAGCTCTCCGTGGTCCCGGTGTTCATCGCGCAGGGCGGTCACCTGCGCGAGGACCTTCCGCGCCGGATCAAGGCGATCGCCTCGGCGCACCCGGCCGTGCCGGTGCGCATCGCCCCGCCGATCGGCGATGTGGACTCGATCCTTGCATCGATCACGACCTGGATCGAAGAACTTCATCCCGAGAAGTAGGACCCAGTGCCGGAATTGGGCACGCTTCTTTCGGATTCGTTACCTCTGTGAAATGCGCCCGGGGTCGCGTTTCGGCAGCCGGTTGGCAAGGAAGATCTCTTCGAGTGATTTGCCGGCTGACGCGGCGCAGCATCTTTTCTGAATTGACGCTCGCAATTGCTGCATGCTATATAACGACCATCAAAATGTAAGCGGTTACATCGTCGCTGCTTTGCAATCGCAATTGCTGCTAACTGCTTTGCGCGACCGCAGTCCCGCGCCAGGCGGGTAACGAGGCGAATTCATATGCGGACCTACATCAAGAAAGCGGCACCGCCCGAGCCGCAGGACAAGACCCGGCTTGAGTCGACCGTGCGTTCGATGCTCGCCGACATCGCCGAAAATCGCGACGAGGCGGTGCGCCGATACGCCCGCGAGCTGGATCGCTGGGAAGGTTCCGAATTCCGCGTGTCGGCCGACGAGATCCGCAAGGTCGAGAAGAGCCTGCCGGAATCGTTCAAGGAGGACATCAAGTATTCGCTTCGCCAGGTCACCGGGTTCGCCCGCAAGCAGCTCGAGACGCTGCAGGATTTCGAAACCGAGATCGATCCCGGCATCATCCTCGGCCAGAAAATGATCCCGGTAGAGCGGGTCGGCTGCTACGTTCCGGGCGGCAAGTTCCCGCTGGTGGCCTCCGCGATCATGAGCGTGGGCACAGCCAAGACGGCAGGCGCGGGCTACGTTACCGCGTGCGCCCCTCCGCGCGACGCCAACGGGATGTACCCCTACACACTGTACGCGCTGCATGCCGCGGGCGCGGATGAGATCTACAACCTCGGCGGCGTCCAGGCGATGGCGTCGATGGTCCACGGCTGCGTGGGCATGAAGCCGGTCGACATGATTACCGGGGCGGGAAACTCATTCGTCGCCGAGTCAAAGCGCCAGTTGTTCGGCGCCGTTGGCATCGACCTCCTTGCCGGGCCGACGGAAATATTGATCATCGCTGACGAAACCGCCGACCCGGCCCTGGTCGCGACCGATCTGCTCGGCCAGGCCGAGCACGGTCCGGACAGCCCTGCGTGGCTGGTGACCACTTCCGCGGCGCTGGGCCAGGCCGTGCTGAAGGAGATGGACTTGCAGCTGATCGGCCTGCCCACGCGCAAGACTGCTGAACCGGCATGGCGCGACCACGGCGAGATCGTGGTGGTCGGGTCCCACGACGAAGCGCTCGCGGTGTCCGACGAGTACGCACCGGAGCATCTCGAACTGATGACCGCGCGCAACGACTACTACCTCGCGAACCTCAAGAACTACGGTAGCCTGTTCGTCGGCGAGGAGAGCACGGTCGCCTATGGCGACAAGGGCGTGGGCACCAACCACACGCTGCCGACCTCGCGCGCTGCGCGTTACACGGGCGGCCTGTGGGTCGGAAAATTCATCAAGACGGTCACCTATCAGCGGCTCACGCGCGAAGCAAGCCGCCGCATCGCGCCCGTCATCAGTCGCATTTGCAACGTCGAAGGCATGCTTGCCCATCAGATAACGGCCGACGTACGCGCAAAACGCTACGCCTGAAAAGAGCCGGAAAGGCCACCACCGGAGGAACCATGGACGACAAAATAAAGCGGAACGCGCAACCCTTTACGCGCAGGAAATTTATTTCCGATATGGCGGTGCTCGGCGCAGGCGCGACCGCGCTGCCCGCCTGGGCGCAAAAGCCTTCGGCCAAGACCGGTACGGTGCGGGTCTGGGGCGAACCCGGCCCCTACGGCGGCGTCGCGGTCGATGCAATGAACGAATGGGCGAAAAAATTCGCTCCCGGCCTCACCTTCAAGCTCGAGACGCTTGCATGGGACGGGGTGTACATCAAGCTGATGACCGACCTCGCGGCGAAAAACCCGGCGCACTGCATCAGCGTCGAGTCGCCGATCGCTTTCCAGCTCATGGCCGATCTGATGCTCGAGCCGTTGGACGACGTGGTCCAGAAGGTCGGGCGCAACCGGCTCGTCGACGGGGTGAAGTGGGAGTACTGGGGCGCCTGGAAAGGCAAGCAGTACGTGCTCCCCGCCCATCACCAGGCCACGCAGATGGTGGTGCGCACCGACATCGTCAAGGAACTCGGCCTTGGTGACCCGGACAAATGGTCCTGGGACGACATGCGCAACGCTGCCAGGACCATCAGCGAAAAGAAAAAAGATGTGGCAGGAATCTCGCTCGCGCTCGGCCGCAACTTGTGCACGGACTACCACTTCGCCGCCCTGCTGCATTCGGCCGGAGGGCGCATGTTCGACCCTGCGAACAAGTTCGAGGTCGTGTTCGACTCGCCCGAGACCGTCGAGGCGCTCGACTATGTCAAGTCGCTGCAGCCCTACATGCCCAAGGGGGCGGTCAGCTATAGTTTCCTCGAAGTGGTGGACTCGATCGTGACCGGCCGCGCCGCAATCTCTTTTTACTGGGGCCGCCCCTACGGGCGCGCCGCCGAGGAGAACAAGCCCGTGTTCGACGCGCTCCAGTCCTACAACCATCCGCGCCACCCGAAAACAGGCCGGCGCAGCAACTGGAACGATTTCCAGGGTTGGTGCATCCCGAAATCCAACAACCAGTACGTGGACGAGGTCAAGGCGGCGCTCGTGTATTACCAGACAAGCCCCGAATGGCTGGTGCGCTACTGCCACTCCCTGATGCCGAACGTCTCGCCGGTCTACAAGGATGTGCTCAACAATCCGAAACTCATGACCCACCCCTTCTTCCAGACCAAGAAGGACACCATCATGAATTACTACGTGAATTCGCTGCCGCATTCATCTTCGACCGGCAACGAGATGCTCAAGGGCATCAACCCTCTCGCGGGCATCGTCCACGGGCGCTCGATCCTCGCCCAGACGGTGCAGAAGGTCGTCGTGGACAACTGGAAGTCCGCCGACGCCGCGAAGTGGGGTGCGAAAGAGATGGAGGGCGTGCGCAAAGCCAATCTACGCCTGCTCGGCGGCGTAGGCTGATCACACCTGTCACGACGCACCACCGGATCGGCCACGCCGCTCCGGCGTCGCGCCGTCCCGCCTGACGCCTTCCCACGTGTCCGCAGAATCGTCCCCCGCCGACTGGAAAAAAGCCGACACCCGCATCGGGATCCTGTTCGTGATCCCGTTCGCGATCGCGGCGCTGCTGTTCATGGTCTACCCGGTCATCGAGGCCGTAAGACTTTCGTTCTACGAGCACAACCCGCTCAGACCCGAGGCGAGCGAGTTCATCGGCCTGGAGAATTTCCGCACGATTTTCGAGGATGCGCTGTTCTGGAAGTCCTTCCAGCAGGCGGCCGTGTGGACTTTCTGCTCGATTGTCCTGCAGACGCTGATCGGCGTATCGCTGGCCTTGTTGCTGCATCTGCCGCTGCGCGGAATCTCGATCTTTCGCGGGCTGCTCCTGTTCCCCTACATCGTGCCCACTGTCGTGATCGCGCTGATCATGCAGTGGATGCTCAATGCCGAAATCGGCGTGGTCAACTGGTCGCTTAAGAGTGCCGGCCTGATCGACGAGAACATCTACTGGCTCGCCACGCCGAGCATGGCCATGCTCTCGACGATCTTCCTCAATGTCTGGAAGTACACACCCTTCGTCACCATTTGCGTGCTGGCGAGGCTGCAGACCATCCCGCTGGAACTCTACGATGCGGCCAAAGTCGATGGCGCCGGCGGCTTTCGCCGGTTTCTCGACGTCACCCTGCCGCAGCTGGCCGAGGTGCTGACCGTAGTCGTGATCTTCCGGACCATCTGGACCTTCAACAAGTTCGAGGAGATCTACCTGCTGACCAAGGGCGGGCCAGGGACCTCGACGTTCAACCTCGCGATCTACTCATTCGAGCAGTCGGTCGCCAACCTGCGCATGGGCGTCGGGGCCGCGGTCGGTGTGGTCATGATGTTCCTGCTGTTTGCCGGCAGCCTGATCTACATGCGGGTGTTCCGGTTCGACGAGGACGACACGGCGTGAGCGCGCTGGAGTTCGTGCGCAAGACTTTGGCCTACGCTTTCCTGCTGCTGGTCACGTTCCTCATGTGCTTCCCGCTGATCTGGGCGCTATCGACCTCGCTCAAACCCGCGCGGGACGTGATGGCCACGCCGCCGCGTCTCATCCCTTCCGAAGTGACCTTTGCGAACTACCGAAACCTCATCCTGGGGAAAGAACAGTATTTCCGCGCCGACCAGACCTACGTTCCCACCACGGCCGCGCCGCAGCACTTCACGACCTGGTTCGCCAACAGTGTGATCGTCAGCGCCGGCAGCACGCTGATCAGCATTGTCATCAGCACGCTGGCGGCCTACAGCATCACGCGCTTTCGCTACTGGGGCCGGCGCATCATTCCGTACTTCAGCCTGCTCGGGTACATGATCCCTTCGATCATCCTCGTCTTTCCGATGTTCATGGTGATGAGTGGCCTCGCCCTGACCAACAGCCTGTGGAGCCTTACGTTCGGTTACGTGTCGATTACCCTGCCGTTCTGCATGTGGTTGCTGTGGGCGTTCTTTCGCGGCATTCCGATCGAACTCGAGGAAGCGGCCCTCATGGATGGCGCGAGCCGCCTGCGCGTTTTCGTGGACATCGTGCTGCCCAGCGCGCTGCCAGGAATTATCGCCGCCGCGATCTTCTCGCTGATCGTCTCGTGGAACGATTTCCTGTTTGCGCGCGTGTTCATCAACTCGATCGAGAACCTGCCGCTGACCGTCGGTGTCATGCATTTCTTTGAAGGCGTGCACGTCGATTGGGGGCTGATGATGGCCTCCGCCGTGCTGATGACCCTGCCCATGGCGGTCCTGTTCATGCTCATGCAGCGCCATCTAGTTGCCGGCTTCGGGGCCGGTGCGGTCAAGGGCTGACCCGATGACCCAATGAACGAATGACCATTCGCCTCGAACACCTGCGCAAGTCCTTCGGCCCCGTGCAGGTACTGAAAGACATCAACCTCGAGCTGCCGGAGCGCGAGTTCATCACGCTTGTCGGTCCCAGCGGCTGCGGCAAAACCACCCTCCTGCGGATCATCGCGGGCCTCGAAACCGCCAGCAGCGGCACGATCTACCATGGCGAGACGCGCGTGAGCGACCTCGCGCCCGGCAAACGCGACGTGGCGATGGTGTTCCAGAGCTACGCCCTCTACCCGCACATGAATGTGTTCGACAACATCGCATACGGCCTCAAGGTGCGCCGTACGCCCAAGGCCGAAATCGAGGCCCGCGTGCGGGAAGTGGCTGGCGTCCTTGAAATCATTCCGCTGCTCGAGCGCAAGCCCAAGCAGCTCTCCGGCGGGCAGCGCCAGCGGGTCGCGCTCGGCCGGGCGATGGTTCGCAAGCCCTGGCTGTTCCTGATGGATGAGCCGTTGTCCAACCTCGACGCCAAGCTGCGCGTGACCATGCGCAGCGAGTTGAAGCGATTCCACCTGCGTCTTGAGACCACCACGATCTATGTGACCCACGACCAGCTCGAGGCGATGACCATGTCCGACAAGATCGCGGTCATGGATGGGGGCGAGGTGCAGCAATACGCCACGCCCGAGGAGGTTTACAACCGGCCGGCCAACACCTTCGTCGCCGGATTCATCGGCAGTCCGCCGATGAACTTTCTGCCTGGCGCTGCGCTTGCAGATGGCGAACTGAGCCTCGCCACTGGAAGCGGTGCGCGCACGGTGATCGCCGATTCCCCGCTTGCAGGCAAGGCTTCCCGCGAGATTCTGCTCGGCGCACGCCCGCAGGACGTCCGGGTGCACGCTGCCGTGGCCGACCGCACTTTCGCGGCGGAGATCGTGCTGGTGCAACTGCTGGGTTCCGAGAAGCTCGTCGAACTGGCGTACGGCTCGGGAGCCGTGCTCACCGCCCAGGTCAAGGCCGATTCGCCCCTCAAGGCCGGGCAAAAGGTCTGGGTGGGGTTCGACCCCGACAAGCTCCACCTGTTCGATCCGGACTCGGGCCGCAACCTGGCGCTGGAGTCCCCGCGCCTATCCGACCCTGCCTAACTGTCTTAGGAGTCGCGTCATAATAACTTGACGATGTTTGTGAATTGTGTTTTAAATGGGTCATGCAGGATGAGACCAAATTGCAACAGCTTGAAGCGAAGTATCGTTCGCTCGTTCCTTTGATGGATGAACGTATGCGCCGCCAGTGGGCTGCGACGGAAGCTCGGGCCTATGGGTGGGGCGGCGTGCGCGCGGTGAGCGGAGTGATCGGCATGTCGCCGAACACGATTACCAAGGGCTTGGCTGAATTGGCGGCGCGCGATGAGGATCCTGAGGCGCCGCTGGACGCGCACTTGCGCCGGAAGGGTGGAGGACGCAAGCGGTGCAGCGAAGCGGACCCGAGGTTGGTCGAGACGCTGGAGCGGTTGGTCGAGCCTTTGACTCGGGGCGATCCGGAGTCGCCGTTGCGCTGGACGTGCAAGAGCACGACGCTTCTGGCGATGGAATTGATGCAACAGGGTCACGCTGTCAGTCCACGCACGGTGGGGCGGCTGCTGAATGCGGACGGCTACAGCTTGC
>CANKMT010000004.1 GCA_947482825.1 Betaproteobacteria bacterium
TCATCAAGCAGGCCGGCGTGAGGGCAGACTGATGAGCGCCCCTTATCTCGGCCGCTGCTTCTGCGGCGACATCCGCTACCGCGTCACGCAGGAGCCGATCACCTATTACCTGTGCCACTGCACCGAATGCCAGCAGCGAACCGGCAGTGCTTTCGCGCTTTCGCTCTGGGTGCGGCGCGCGAGCCTGGAGGTGCTCGCGGGCGAGCCATCGAAATACGTCGTTGGACCCGAAGGCGGGAAGACCAAGACCGCGTGCTACTGCGCCCGGTGCACCGCGCGCCTGTGGGGAGAGCCGGCGGCCGCGCCGGATCTTGCGATCGTCCAGCCCGGCACATTGGACCAGCCGACCGGCCTCGAGCCGGTGGCGCACATCTGGACGCGCAGCGCGCAGCCGTGGTTCGTGTTCCCGCCCGACGCGGTCAAGTACGAAGTGCAGCCGCCGGACATGGCCGAGCTCGCGCTCTTGTGGCAGCGCAGGAATCCGACTTCGGGCTGAAGCACAAATTCACAAGAATTGTTTCGTAAACCCCTCGCGGATATTGGCTCTCATGCCAGTTTGCGTATCGGCACCAGTACATTCGTCGATGCCGCCGGAACGAAACGAAACCCTGCCGCCCGATAAGCCGAACCGCTCGGCGCGCGCTTGCCTGCATGAGGCACCAGTACCGGCAGTTGCGCCGCAGCCGCCGCCGGCGACAAGCCGCGATTCAGCATCAGGTCGAGATAGGTGAATTCGAGCAGCGCGCTCGCGCCCCAGTCCACGCTCGTCGTGTAACCCGAGACCGGAAAAGGGCGGCCGCGCAGGGCCTTGTCGCGGTCCAGGCCGACCAGGCACGAGGAGAAATGCAGCAGTTCGAGGTTCTCGGCCGATTGCAGGGTGTCCAGCACCGGCGCCGTGTCGATCCGCCGGCCGTGCACGCTCAGCCCGTCGGCGCGCCCGTGGCTCGCGATCATCAGGATCACCGGCTCGGCGATGAAGAGCAGTTCGCGGCAACCGTGGCGCAGGCTTTCCGCGTCGTCAAAGAAGCGCTGCCGGACGCGCACCTGGGGCTTGCGCGCGAACAGTTCGCGCAGCATGTGCCCAAACGCGTAGTCGGGTTCCGCAAGGCTGCGCTGCCAATGCGCTTCGAGGACCACGAGCCACTTCAATCCCGGAACCGGATGCACGCGTTGGCCTTTCCACGGCTGCCAGTCTCGCTTGCCCTGCGCGCGCCATTCGCCGGCGAAGCTCTCGTGGTCTCCGGCAAGCGAAAAGCGCCCTTCGCCGGATCCCATGCGCTCGCGGTAGCGAAACGAGAACGTGCTTTCGTTTGCCTTGCCGAGAACCGTTGCATGGCCTGCGCCGGCATAGCTGCCGTGCACGCCTCGCTCGTCGTGGATCAGCCGCAGGCGGCCGAAGTCGGTCTCCCAAAGGCCGTCCCAACCCCGGTGGCCGTCCCAAAGGCGCGCGATCTTCTCCCCGCGAACGGTGTAGCGGCCGGCAAACTTTCCGATTCGCAGCAGGCGAAACTCTCCGCTACCCGACTCTCGGGGCTCGGTGTAGTTGAAGCGAAGCACGCCGCCGCGCGCGACGCCCTCAAGCTGCCCTTGCGTTGCGCCGTAGCGGTAGGTTCCGGTGAGCGTCGCGCCCTTGCCTTCGAGCACCAGGGCGCCGAAAGAGGTGATCCAACGCCCCGGGAAGGCAGTCAATCGCGGTACGAGCGATCTGCGCGGTCGAGCTGGCGCACCAGCGCTTCGAAGCCGATCTCGCCGAACTTTCCATCGCCGACGCCCTGCGCGATCTTGACCGTCGAGTCGATCACGCTTTGCGGCGGCATCGCCAGGGCGCCGCCGGCCTGCGCGGCGCACTGGATCTCGCAGGTGCGCTCGAGGTAGTGCATCAGGGTGAAGGCCTCCGCGATCGTGCGGCCGTGCGTGAGGGTGCCGTGATTGCGCAGGAACATCATGCGGTGCTTGCCCAGATTCGCCACGAAGTTCTTGCGCTCTTCCGGCCGCAGCCCGGGGCCGTCGTAGTCGTGATAGCCGATCTGGCCGTGATAAGTGACGCCGAACTGGTTGATCGGCAGCAGGCCACACTTCTGCGCCGAGACCGCGGTGCCGGTGACGGTGTGCAGGTGCATCACGCAACGTGCATCCGGCACGGACTCGTAGACGGTGCGGTGGACGATCCATCCCGCCGGGTTGACCGCGACGCCGGTGCCGCTTACGTCGTTGCCGGCGATGTCCACTTCGAGCAGGTTCGATGCGGTGACTTCGTCGAACAACATGCCGAAGGGGATGAAAAGGTAGCGGCCTTCCACGCCCGGCAGCTTCGCGGAAAGGTGCGTGTAGATGAGGTCATCCATCGCGCGGCGCGCGAACATCCGGTAGCACGCAGCGAGCTCGAGGCGCACCTTGCGGGCCTGCGTGGCCTCGCCTTTGACCCCGATCCTCGTAGTGCCCTTTGCGGCGGCTTTGGCGGCAGTTACGGTCATGTGCGTCCTCCTGAAAACGAGATAGTATCCATGGGCCAATGTACACGCCATAGCGAAACACGGAGCGGGAAGAATGATCGTCGAAGTCATGGGCAAGAAGCTTTCGGTGGAAAAGCAGGGGACCGGCGAACCGGTTGTACTGCTGCACGGGCTGGGCAGTTCGGCCAACGTGTGGGAGCCGCAGGTGCGCGCGCTCGCCGACCGGTTCACGCTGATCCGCTATGACCTCGAAGGCGCCGGGCGCTCGCCGTACGCGGGCGAGTTGTCAATCGCGGGCTGGGTCGATGACCTGGTCGCGATCCTCGATGCGAACAAAATCGCGAAGGCTCGCTTCGTCGGCCATTCGCTCGGCACGCTGATCCTGCAGCATTTCGCCGCGAAGTACCCGGAACGCGTGGAGAAGCTCGTGTTCATCGGCGTGAACCGTGCGCCGCCGGAAGCACGGCGCGTCGCGGTGCGCGAACGCGTTGCCAAGGTGCGCGCCGAGGGCATCGACGGCATCGCCGACGGGATCGTGAAGGGCGGCGTGTCGCCGCACACGTTCGCGAACAAACCCGAGGTCGTGGCTTTCGTGCGCGAACTCCTCACGCGCCAGCCGCTGGAAGGCTATGCGCGAAGCTGCGAAGCGATGGCCGCTTCGGTCGCGGCGGATATTTCGAAGATCAAGTGCCCGGTGCTGGTGATCGCAGGACGCGACGATGCGGTCAGCCCGGTCGCCAATGGCGAAGGGATCGTGGCCGAGGTGCCGTCGGCCACGCTGAAGATCATCGAGCAGTGCGGGCACTGGCACCCCATCGAGCAGCCGGCCGAAATCACCCAAGCCCTCGCTGAATTTCTGTAATACCCCACTACAGGAGAATTCCATGGCCAAGTTGAAGCACATCGCGCTATCGGTGCAGGACCCTGAGAAGACCGCCAAGTTCTACGAAGAGGTGTTCGGCCTGACTCGCGTGGGGACGACCGAGTCGGTGCTCGCGAGCGGCGTCTACCTCTCGGATGGCGAAATCAACATCGCCCTGCTCAACTACAAGACCGACGAGATGTCGGGCATGGCAGCGGCCGGCGGCAAGAATTTCGTGGGCACGCACCATTTCGGCTTCCAGGTCGAGGATGCGCAGGCGGTCAAGGACAAGGTCGAGGCGCACGGGGGCAGTTTCTTCATGGACCTGCCGGCGCTCAAAGATACGCTCTACTACGAAGAAAAATACCGCGACCCCGAAGGCGTGATCTTCGACGTCTCGCAGCACGGCTGGGCCACCAGGCCCGGACAGGAGAAGTAAGGGCCCGTCCATGGCGGCAAGCTCGGAGTTCGAGGAGACCGAACCCGCCCGCGAAACGATCGACGGCCTGCAAGGGCCGACCGTGGTTGAATTCGGCAGCCCGACCTGCGGGCACTGCCGCTTCGCGTTGCCGCTGGTCGCCTCGGCTTTGGACGGTCACCCGAAAGTGCGGCACATCAAGATCAAGGACGGCAGCGGGCGGGCGCTGGGACGCTCGTTCAAGGTGAAGCTGTGGCCGACGCTGGTGTTCATGAACGCGGGCAAGGAAGTGGAGCGGCTGGTGCGCCCGCGCGAGGAAGCGTCGATCCGCGAAGCGCTCGGCAGGATAGACCCGACCTGAACTTCTAGTCCACCGGCGCCGTCGCGCCGGTTTTCTGCTGCGCGCTCTCGCGTTCCTGCTCTTCCAGGAACTTCAAGGCGTCATGCCAGTCGGCGTCCGCCGGCATGAAGACCGATGCCGTGCGGTGATTGAAATCGAGTGAAGGGTCGTGCCCCGGCAGCGGCTTGCCTGCGTCCATCTCGATCAACTTTCTGAGGATCAAGCGCCGGTAGAAGATCACCGCCTTGTCGCTCGTGCCGAGGTGCTCCTGGGTGCGGTCACAAATGGGGCCCATGCTCTCCTGCACCGCGCGGTCCTGGATCGCGGCGCCTTCGACCCCGGAAAAGTTCGCGGTGGCCATCAGGCCGCGGTCCTGAAAATGCATGTTCGTCACGGTGTGCTTGGTGCGATAGCCCGGCGCGTGGGTTTCGTGACCCCAATTGGCGTAGCTTGCGGGCACGTTGAGCGGCGTCTCCGGGTTGAAGTGGATGTAGAAAGTGTAGCAGCCATAATCGTCGATCGGCAGCCACGCCTTGAACAGGCGCGACTCGTGCGGACCGGTCGCGATGTAAGTGTAGAAAGGCGCCACCCATTCGGTGGTGCGCACGTAGCTCATCTTAGGATCGGCGGTCTTGCGGATCGCGCCGACGCGCATGAGGTACGGCGTTTCCTCGCAATGGATCGTGGGCACGCCGTCGGACATCATGTCCGCGATCGACTGCCAGCCGGCGCCGGCCCAGCTCTTGTCCTTTTCGAGCGTGAAGTCGCGGTGCAGGTAGTTCGGGTGCGCCGGGTCGAGGTCGCCCTCCAGCCCCTGCAAGTAGTTGCAGTCCTGGTACATCTTGACCACCAGCAGCTTTTCCGGCGGCAGGTTGAGCCAGGGATACTCGGGAAACTTCGGCTCGAGTTCCTTTGGGCCCATGTACGTCCACAGCAGCCCGCCGGCTTCGCGCACCGGGTAAGCCGACACGCAAAGGTTCTTCGCAAGCTTGCTGCCCGCGGGCTCCGCAGGCGTTTCGAGCACCTGCCCGCTGTGGCCGATCTTCCAGCCGTGGTAGAGGCAGCGCAGCCCGCCCTCTTCGTTGCGCCCATAGACGAGCGATGCGCGGCGATGCGGACAGAATTCGTGGATGAGGCCCGCGCGGCCGGAAGGGTCGCGGAAGGCCACGAGCTTTTCGCCAAGCAGGCCGACGCGAACCGGGGCGCCGCCGGGCTCGGCGATTTCCTCGAGCTTGGCTGCGGGAATCCAGTAGCGCCGGAAAAAACGGCCGAGCGGCTTGCCGGCGCCGACCTGCGTGATGCGGTCGTTGTCTTCCTTGGTCAGCATGAGGTCACCTCGATTGGGCAGACGGGGCGGCCGTTGCCTATTCATTGCAATATACAAGTACCATAATCGAGGGTCAACGACGGGGGCACGATGGAGGGAATCGCAGGCAAAGTCGCGATCGTCACCGGCGGCGCGAGCGGCATCGGCGCCGGCGTTGCGCGCGCCTTTGCGGCGGCCGGCGCGAAAGTCGTGATCGGCGACATCCTCGAGGAGGCAGGAGCAGCGCTTGCGGCCGAATCGGAATCGGATTGCCGCTTTGTCGCCGCTGACCTGCGGCGCGAAGTCGACATCGGCAAACTCGTCGATACCGCGGTGCAGGCGTTCGGCGGAATCGATTTCATTGTGTGTGTCGCTTGCACCTACGCCGATCGCGGCGTGGAATCCGGGCGCGCCGAATGGATGAACGGGTTCGACGTCAACCTCTTCGGGCACATCATGCTGGTGCAACGCGCGCGGCCGTATCTGGCGCGCTCGTCCTCGCCGAGCGTGGTCAATTTCAGCAGCGGCAGCGCGAATTTCGCGCTTTCGGGACGCTGGATCTATCCGGCCACCAAGGCCGCAATCGAGCAAGTCACGCGCAGCCAGGCAATGGACCTCGCCGCAGATGGCATCCGCGTGAACGCGGTGCAGCCCGCATGGACCGCCAAGGCGACGCTCGCCTCCGGCCCAGCAGAGGCGCGCGAGCGCTACAACGCGCTTGCCGGCCGCCTGCACATGCTCCGGCGCGCAGGCAGCGCAAGCGAAGTGGCGGATGCGGTGCTGTTTCTCTGTTCCTCGCATGCGGGGTTCGTCACCGGCAGCTGCCTGCGCGTGGACGGCGG
Organism: Betaproteobacteria bacterium; assembly: GCA_947482825.1. GTDB lineage: Bacteria > Pseudomonadota > Gammaproteobacteria > Burkholderiales > SG8-39 > SZAS-79. The sequence goes on from CANKMT010000004.1 coordinate 6,222, forward strand.
GCATACCGCGATGGGTCCGCAGGGGCTCGACCGCGTGTTGCCCACGGACCTGCGCGCCGCGGGGAAAGCAACATGAACGCGCGCGCCGACAGCGTGTCGCGCTACATCGACGACCGGCCCGGGGACGGCGTGTTCCGCGTGCATCGCGACGTGTTCCGCGACCCGGAACTGTTCGACCTCGAGGTTTGGCACATTTTCGAAGCGACGTGGGCCTTCCTCGGGCTTGAATCCCAGGTGCAGAACCCGCACGACTTCATCACCACGCGCGTCGGGCGCCAGCCGATCGTGGTCATGCGCGACGGCAACGGGCGGCTCGGCGCGTACATCAACAGTTGCCGGCATCGCGGTGCAGTGGTCTGCCACCAGGCGAGCGGCAACCGCAGGATCCACGTCTGCACGTATCACGGCTGGACCTACGACAGCGGCGGGCGCTCGATCGCGGTGAATGCCGAAAAAAGCGGGGCGTACACGCCGGCGTTCGCAACCGAGAGCCATGACCTCAAAGCGCTGCCGCGCTTCGCGAACTATCGCGGGTTCCTGTTCGGCAGCCTGAGCGAAGACGTGCCCTCGCTCGAGGAGCACCTGGGGACTTCGCGAGCCTTCCTCGACCTCTTCGTCGACCAGGGGTCCGAGGGGATCGAGTTGCTGCCCGGCTCGGTCACCTTCACGTTCGACGCCAACTGGAAGACCCAGATCGAGAACGCCACCGACAGCTACCACTTCGCCACGACCCACGCCTCCTACATCGGCGTGCTCGGCCGGCAGGGGGAGCGCAGCGCGGGACAGGACGAGCACGCCTCTTCGTACGCGGACATCCGGGAACGCAGCAAGCAACTCCAGCGCGGCGCCTTCGATTTCGGCCACGGGCACAGCGCGACCTGGGGACCGATCCCGAACCCGGAATCGAGACCGCTTTACCTCGCGCGCGAGGAGCTGGTCGCGCGCGTCGGCGAGACGCGCGCGAAGTGGATGTTCTACATGCGCAACATGACGGTGTTCCCTAACCTGCAGATCTCCGAGAACATCGCGCCGCAATTGCGGGTGCTGCGGCCGCTTGCGGTAGACCGGACCGAGATGACCGCGTGGTGCATCGGACCCAAAGGCGAGAGCGCCGAAGCGCGGCGCCGGCGCATCCGGCACTACGAGGAGTTCTTCAACCCGAGCGGCCTCGCAACGCCGGATGACGTCGCCACCTACCGCGACTGCCAGAGCGGTTACGGTGGATGGGCGATCGACTGGCAACAGGCCTATGCGCGCGGAATGGCGGTGCTACGCAAGGGACCCGGCCCGTTCTCGGACGAACTGGGCATCGTGCCCGAGTCGTGGGCGCATGGCCCCTACGATATGGGTGACGAAACCTGCCATCACTCGGCCTATCGCGAATGGGTGCGCCTGATTGACCGTGGACTCGCGCGGGAAGGCAAACGGTGACGCAGGCTCTCACCACCGAGTGCGCTCAGACATTGCTCGTGCGGGAAGCCCTCCTCCTGGATCAGCGCCGCTGGGACGACTGGCTCGCGATGTACGACGCCGCGGCGGTGTTCTGGGTGCCGAGCTGGCGCGACGACGAGGCGCAAGTCGAGGATCCAAATCGCGAAGTTTCGCTGATCTATCACGAAGGCCGCGCCGTCCTCGAAGACCGCGTATGGCGACTGGGGAGCGGCCGCTCGGCGGCTTCGACCCCGATCCTGCGCACGGCACACTCGGTGACCGGCGCTGTGCTCGAAGGCGACCCGTCATCGCCCACGGTGCACGCGAGCTGGACCTGCCACGTCTACGACCCCAAGCACCGCAAGCAGCACGTCTTTTTCGGTCGCTACGAGATGACCTACAAGGCGGGGGACGCCGGCTGGCGGGTCGCGAAGAAAAAAATCCTGCTGCTGAACGACTACATTCCAACGATGATCGACTTCTACTGCATCTGAATCCCGACTTGCCGCTCAGTTCGCGGGCTTGAGGCCGGCAGCATTCACCGCTTTCTCCCATTTACGGTACTCGGCCTGCATGAAGGCGCCGGCCTCCGCGGGCGTGTTCGCCACCGGGTCGGCCCCGAGCGCCAGCAGGCGCTGGCGGACTTCCGGTTTCTGCCAGGCCTTGGCGATCTCGGCTTGCAGCAGCGCCGTGGTCGCCGGCGGCGTGCCCTTGGGCGCGACGATCGCGAACCACGACACCGCATCGGCATCGCGGATGCCTGTCTCGGTGAGGGTCGGCACGTCGGGCAGCACACCGATGCGCGCCGGCGTGGTCGCGGCCAGCGCGCGCAGCTTGCCGCTGCGGATATGCGGCAGCACCGTGGGCACGTTCTGGAACATGAACTGCACCTGTCCCGCAAGGAGGTCCGCAACCGCCGGTGCCGCGCCCTTGTAGGCGACATGGACGATCTTCGTGCCCGTTTGCGCGGCGAACAGCTCTGCGGTGAGGTGCATCGAGGTGCCTGCGCCGGGCGAGCCGTAATTGAGCGCGCCGGGTTGGCTCCGGACGAGCGCGACGAACTCGGCCATGGAATTCGCCGGCAGCGAAGCATTGGCCACCAGCACCGACGGGATCGAGGCGAGGATCGACACCGGCGCGAAGTCGAGCGGGCGGTACGGCAGCTTCGGGTTGATGCTGCCCATGATGGCCAGCGTCGAGGCGTTGCCGAGCAGCAGCGTGTAGCCGTCCGGCGGGGCATTGGCGACGAACTCGGAGCCGATCACACCGGCCGCACCGGGCTTGTTCTCCACTACGAAGGGTTGCTTGAGCTGTTCCGTGAGGTGCTGCCCGGCGAGGCGGGCAATGAGGTCGTTCTCAGCCCCGGGCGCGTAGGAAACGATGATCCGCGCAGTGCGGTTCGGGTAGTCCTGCGCCAATGCGGCCTGCGTCGCCGCGACCGCCACGGCGCACAGCAGAATACGGATGAGTTTCACGTCGTCGCCTCCTGTTCGTTGCAATATACAAGTACCATTATTTGCGGGTCAACGCGAGGAGCAAACCCGATGCTGCAATATCGCTATCGTCCCGATGCCCCGGCAACGCGCCGCACCCGCACCGGTGCGGACCAGGCGTGGTCGGACTACTCCGCGATCATCGAGCGGCCGAAGATCACCTGGCCCGGCGGCAAGCGCGTTGCCGTATGGGTCGCCCCGAACGTGCTTTCGTGGGAATACCTGCCGCCGGCCGACCCATGGCTCGATGCGTGGGCGCGCACGCCGATCCCCGACCCGCAGGCCTATGGCCGGCAGGATTACGCGAACCGCGTGGGCTTCTGGCGCATGCTCGAAGTGCTCGACAAGCACGCCACGCCCTGCACGGCGGTCATCAATACCGAGGCCCTGACCCGCTACCCCTCGATCCGCGATGCGCTGGTCGAGCGCAAGTGGAAGTACCTCGGCCACGGCATCAACAACACGCGCTTCATCTTCGGCCACGACGAAGCCGCCGAGCGCGCCTACTACACCGAGATGCGCGATACGGTTGCCTCGCTCACCGGCACGCAGATGCTCGGCATGGGCGGACCCGGGCCGCAATCGGCCACCGAATCGACGCCCGACATCCTTGCGGAGATGGGATTCCTGTATCACGGCGACTGGTACCACGACGACCAGCCGATGCCGCTACGGGTGCGCTCGGGCCGCCTGATCTCGCTCCCCTACGCGGCCGAGGTCAACGACGCGCCGTTCCTCGGCATGGCGTTCGAGACCCAGGATTTCCTCGACGTGATCAAGCGCCAGTTCGATACGCTCTATGCCGAGGGCGAGCACAACGCACGCGTGATGTGCATCTCGATCCATCCGCAGCTGGTCGGCCAACCGCAACGCGCAAGGTACCTCGATGAGGCGCTCGAGTATGTGTTCTCGCACCCGGGGACCTGGAAGACCACCGCCGACGAGATTGCGCAGCACTACCTTCAACACCACTACGACACCGCGTTGCGCCACCTCGATGCGCAGGTGAAGGCATGAGCGCTTCCAATGCCTCCTCAACCAACCCGGCCTGGTTCCCCTCCGAGCCCATTGTCGGCCGCAAGAACATCCGGTGGCCCAACGGGGCGCGGCTCGCGTTCGGCGTTGTGGTCAGCATCGAGCAGTACGAGATGACGCAGGCCCCCGGCGCGTTCCTGCCGGTCACGCTGCCCGGCGGCATGGGCCGCGGTCCGTACCCGGATTTCCGTTCCTATTCGCTGCGCGAGTACGGCAACCGCATTGGCGTGTTCCGCGTCATGGAATCCCTTGATCGCCACGGCCTGCGCGCCACCGCCGCGATCGACGCCTCGGTGGCGACGCACAAACCGGTCATCCTGCGCGAATGCCTCAAGCGCAATTGGGAGATCGCCGCGCACGGCAATGCGGTCACGCAGGTGATCACCGCCAAGCTCGACGAGGTGGCGGAGCGCGAGCAGATCTCGGCGGCGCTCTCAGCGCTGGAGCGCGCGACCGGCAAGCGGCCGCAGGGCTGGCACGGCCCGGAGTACGGCGAATCGGCGCGCACCCCCGGCCTGCTCGCCGAATTCGGCGTGAAGTACGTCCTCGACTGGCCGAACGACGAACTGCCCTATGCAATGAATACCCCGGCGGGGTCGCTGGTGTCGGTCCCGATGCTGGTGGATTTCGACGACGTGTTCGCTCACTGGTACCGAAAACTGCCGATGTCGCGTTGGCAAAGCTCGATCGCGGATGCGCTCGACCGGCTGTTGGAAGACGGCCAGACCCGCCCGCGCATGCTTATCGTCAACCTGCATCCGTGGCTGATCGGGCAGCCGTGGCGGATTTCTTATCTGGATGCGGTGCTGGCGGATTTGAAGCGGAGAGACGGGGTGTGGTGTGCGACTGCTGGGGAGATTGCGGAGTGCTGGGTGGTGCAGCAGGAGACCTGATCAGGCGGCGTACCGTATTTGACTTCCCATGGTCTCCCTATTTTGCGAATTTCCCGCGTTTGCGCGAACGCGCAAACACAAGAAATTCGCAAAATAGGGAGATTGGGTTAAGGTCAATTCGCGCGGAAGCCTGTTTGGGCGACGACTTCCTTCCATCGCTTCCATTCCAGCGCAAGCAGCGCCCCAAAGGCCTCAGGCGTCCCAGGCGTCGGCTCGATGCTCTGGCGCGCCAGCGTCGCGCGGATTTCGGAGTCCGCAAGTGCCAGGGTGATGTCCGCATTCAGGCGCGCCACGATGTCGCCCGGCATCCCCTTCGGACCCACGATGCCGAATAGGAACTGCACATCGACGCCGTCCTGTCCCTGCTCGACGAAAGTCGGCACGTTCGGCAGCGTGGACAACCGTTTGGGCCCGGTGACCGCGAGCGCTTTCAGCGTGCCTGCCTGAACGTGCGGTTGCGGGCCGGGCATGGTGTCGAGCAGAACCTGGATCTCGCCGCCCAACAGGCCCGTGTACGCTGGCCCGCCGCCCTTGTAGGGCACGTGCACCATGTCGATGCCGGCCGCGCGCTTCAACATCTCGCCGGCAAAGTGGTGAGCGCTGCCCGGGCCGACCGAACCGAAATTCAGCTTGCCGGGATTCTTCTTCGCGTAATCGACGAATTCGGCAAGCGTCTTTGCCGGCACCGCCTGCGTGACCACCAGCACGTAAGGGCCACGCGCGATCTCGATGATCGGCGTGAACGACTGCACCGGATCGTAGGCGATGTCCTTGATCGACGCCGGGCCGACGATCAGGTTCGAGAGCACGCCGAACAGCAGCGTATAGCCGTCCGGCGCGGCGCGCGCGACCGTAGCGGCGCCGATGGTCCCAGCCGCACCCACGCGGTTCTCGACCACGACCGATTGACCGAGGCGCTTGGAGAGGACCGCGCCGATCTGGCGCGAGATCGTGTCGGTGGCCGCACCCGGCGGGAAACCGTTCACGAGCGTCACCGGCCGAGTGGGATAGCCTTGTGCGTTCACTCCGCTGGAAAACAGGCACAGCAGGATTGCGATCCATCGTTTCATCGCATTACCCCGGCTAACTCGAGCAAACCACGTCGAGCACCGCCTGGCGGCGTTCGTCCCTGACCATGCGAATTGCACGCTCAAGCGCTGCTGGCAGTTCTGCCGAGTCGGTCACGCGCTCGCCGTAGCCGCCCGCGCACTCGACCACTTTTTCGAGTCGCAGCCGCTGGTCGAAGTAGGTCAGGGGCTCGAGCGTGCGGTTCCGCGCGGCGTGCCCTTGCGGGTAAAGATGCCTGGTGGCTGAACCGACTTCATTCCATTTCTGGTTGTCGACGATGACCGTGAGGAAAGGCGCGTCCTGCTCGAGCGCCACGTAGTGCGCTGCCACCGGCGCGCAGAACATGTACGAGCCGTCGCCTTCCACCGCGACGACCAACCGCTCGGGTGCCGCGAGCTTCGCGCCGAGCGCCGCGCCCATGCCCCAGCCGAGCCCTCCTGCCGCGCCCAGAGAAAAGTACGAGCCTTCCCGCTCGCTTGTGTAGTGCTGCGGAGCGAACTGCGGTGCTTCGCGGATCAGGATCGCCTCTGCGCCGACCGCCTTGTCCACGCAGTGCGTGAGCCAGGCGGGATGGATGACCGATTGCTTGCGTGCCGATTCGACCTCTTGTGCGAGCGCCTTGTCTCGCGCGATTCGCGCACTCGCGACTCGTTCGCGGCGCCCGTCGATCCTTGCGGCAGCGATTTTCTCGTAGGCCGCAGAGGCGAGATCCAGCGCCCGAAGGCTCGCGGCGGCACTGCCGGTGATCCCGAGATCGCATTCGAAGCCGCGGATCGGCATGCGTTGGAAGAGCGGATCGACGCCGATGTGAACGACCTTGGCCTCCGCGAGCGGGCGAATCTTGCTGGGAATCCACGGCACCGCGCAATCGATCACGATCACGAGGTCTGCATTGGCGAGGAGCGGCGCCGGATCGTAGCCTGCATGCATGGGGTGGCTCGTGGGCAACGAAACGCAGCGCGGCACGTACTGCACCACCGGGACCGCCATGCGCGCCGCGAGCGAACCCAAAGCCCCCACCGCACTGCGATCGAACCCGGCGCTGGTGGTGATGATCATCGGTCGCTCGGCCGCAGCCAGCATCGCAGCCACTCGGGAGATGGCCTCCGGATCCGGATACGGTGCGACCGGATGCGCATGCCGGTCCGCCGGCGAGTAAGTGAACTTGCCCATCGGGCTCGCCAGCACTTCGCGCGGCAACGTGAGGTAGACCGGCCCTTGGGGCGGCGCGTGCGCGATGTTGAGCGCGCGGTCGACGACGGTTTCCAGTTGCGTGCCGTTGCGCAGCTCGTAGTCCCACTTGACCGCCTCGCGCACCATGCCGGCCTGGTCGTACATTTCCTGCGTCCAGTGGATGTGGATGTTGCGGCCGCCCTCCATGCCGGTCTCGGTGATCGGCGTGCGGCCGGCGGTGAGCAGCATCGGCACGTTGGCCTGCGCGGCATTGAGAAGGCCGCAGATGGTGTTCGCGGTGCCGACGTTGACGTGGACCATCACCGCCTGCGCCTGACCGCTGACCATCCAGTGCCCCATCGCCATGCAGACCGCGACGTTCTCGTGGGGAACCGTGACGGGCTTGGGCACGGGCACCCCGGCCTCGACCGAGCGCACATACCCTTCGATCAGCGGCGCGAAGTCGGTGCCTGCGTTGGCGAAGAGGTTCTCGATGCCGCGGTCGGCCAACAGGCGCAGGTAGGCCTCGCCGACGGTCGCTGCTTCCACGGTGGTCCCGGCTACCGCAGGTGGAGTGACAGGGCTGTTCATCGTTTCTTTCCTTTTCCTTTGGCGCCCGGCTGGCTCAGGCCAAGTGCATCGTAGACCGCAGGCCACGGCAGGGCGAAAGTGGAGGCGCGGCTGGGCGCGGTGCCGTTGAATCGTTTCAGGTCCACGGCCATTTCCGCAGCCTTCACCGCCAGCGCCACGCTGTCCAGGACCACGGCCGGCGCAGCAGAGACCTTGAGCGCCGCGCCGAACAGCAGGCTCGGCAGGCCGCCTGCGGGAATCACGACTTCGATGCCGCGGTCGATGAGGCCGCGGATCTCTTTCGCGTACTTCGCGCCGATGGCCCTGGCCACCTTGGGGTCGCCAAAGGCAAGCACGTAGTCGTTGGCAGCCGATTCGACCGCCGAGACCGCGACCACTCGCTGCTGCAGACCATAGCGCAGCACCTGGTCCTCGTGGTACGGGATATGGATCGGGTGGATGGTCACCAGGCCGATCTTGCGCCCGAGCGTGCACGCATGGAGCATTGCGTTCTCGCCAAGACCTACTACGGGAATGTCCACCGCCGAGCGCGAGTCCCACAGGCCGGAATCCTGGAAGTGGCCGAGGATGTAGGCGTCGTAGCCGTCGCGCTCGGCGCGGATTGCGTTCTTGACTGCGTCGAGGGCGCAGCGCGTTTCTGTAATGCGGTGGCGGCGCGCCGGCGGCGACATGCCGACCACGTCGATCTGCGTACCCGGCCGGGCAACGCGATTGATGTGCTCCGAGAGGCGGTCGTGATAGGCGCGGGTCTCGTCGTGGTCGGTGAAGCTCTGATACCAGATGCGCATCGGCGCGCCCTGCACTTCGCCTTTTGCGTTCGCTTTCTTCATGCGGACTCCTTTTGCGGCGCCTTTGCGCGGCGCTTGAGCGGCCGCAGGTCGAAGCAGGCGGCGGTTCCCAGCAGGTTCGCGCCCAGTTCGCGCACCGCGCCTCGCTGCAGTTTCTGCGTGGCGGTCGTCGGCAGGACCGGCACGAAGGCGATCCAGCCGGGGCACTTGAAATACGCCGTGCGTTGGATCGCCCATTCGAAGATCTCGCGCGCCTCGATCGTGCCGGCCGGTCGCGCAGAAACGACGCAGGCCATGACCTCCTCGCCACGAACGTCATCGGGCACGCCGGTGACGGCCACCTGCACGACCATCGGATGCGCCCGCAGCGTCTCCTCGACCTCGAGCGCCGAGATGTTCTCGCCGCTGCGGCGGATCACGTTCTTCCTGCGGTCGACGAAATGCAGCGTCCCGTCGGGCCAGCGCCGCACCACGTCGCCGGTGTGCCACCAGCCGCCCGCCCAGCCGGCCTCGGTGGCGGCAGGGTCCTTGAGGTACCCCGAGAAGAAGCCGAGCTTCGGATCCGGCCCGGCGTGCCGGACCAGCAATTCACCCGGCTCTCCGGCGGAAACATCAAGCCCGGCTTCATCGACGATCCGGAACTCGACTTCCGGCTTGGGTTTGCCAAAGCAGCGCGTGCCCAGATGGCGCGGTTCGTCGTCGGCGCTGATCGCGGCGCCGGCACCGGTCTCGGTCATTGCCCAGCCCTCGATCAACGGAAATCTGAAGCGCTTCTCGAAGGCTTCGTGGTGCTGGAGTTCGACGTTGGCGGCCGTGCCGTAGCGTACGCAGTGTGCGGTGTCGTCCGGCGAAGGGGGCAGCCCGAGAAGGATCGCCGGCATTACGCCAAGGCAATGGATACCGGTGGCGCGAGTCTCGCGCACATCGCTCCACCACGTCTTCGGATGGAATCGGTCGAGCTGGATCACGCAGCCCCCGGACATCACCATGCCCATGGTCGAGCCACCCATCGCATTCATGTGGAACATCGGCAACGGCGTAAGCACGCGAGAGCGACCCGCTTCGAGTTGCACATACCCTCGGCGGTTCATGTAGCGCAAGCCCATGCGCAGGAAGTATTCGTTGCTAAGCAGGCACCCTTTGGGCTTTCCGGTGGTGCCCGAGGTATACATCAGGGCGCACTCGTTGCCGTTGCCGGCGGCCGCAGGCTCGACGACCCTGCGCACGCCTTCGCTGATGTCGCGTGCCGCCATGACCGGCACCGCACGTCCTGCTTGCTTCGCCGCCGCGCCAAGGTCGTCGAGCCGCTCCGGAATGCCGACCGCCATCACGGCCTCGCTGTGCGCTAGCAGGTAGGCGATTTCGGGCCGCCGATAGTCCGGGTTGACCGGCACAACGCTGGCGCCAAGCGCATTCAGTGCGAACCAGTGCAGGAAGAACTCCGGCCGGTTCTCGAGCAGGAGAGCGACGCGTTGTCCGCCACCAAGGCCGGCGCTTCGATAGCACTGCGCCAGGCGATCGACCTGCGCGAAGGCTTCGGCATAGGTCAGCGCAATCGGCCCCTGGGCATACCCGGCGCATGCCGAGGACGGGATGAGGAGAAACTGGTTGCCAGGATAGCGGGCGGCCGCTGCCGCCAGCGCAGCGTACGGGCTGGCTTCGAGCCCCGTGTCGCTCGAAGCGCCGGATGCCCTCATTGCGGCAGCAGCTTGAGTTCCTTGAGCAACGGCACCGCCCGCGCTTCGGCGCGCGCCACCGTTTCGTCGAACGCCTCGGGGGCGATGTAGCCGCTCTTGAGGCCGATGTCGTTTAGCGCCTTGACGAAGTCCGGATCCTCGGTGGCCCGCCGCAACGCATCGTGAAGGCGCTTGATGCGCTCAGGCGGCGTGCTGCGTCGGAGCGCGACGCCGACCAGGGGATTGAAGAGTTCCGGGCCCTGGATGCCTTTCTCGAGCGCCGTGGGCACATCCGGGAAATCAGGGAAGCGTTGGGGCGTCACGGTGACCAGCAGCTTGGCCGTCCCGGCGCGCGCAAGCGCGCGGATGCCGGCGATGTCGATCAGGGCCGCGTTCACGTGCCCTCCGAGCACCGCGTTGGTGAACTCGCTGCTGCCGCGGTAAGGCACATCGGTGACCTGAACGCCGGCGGAACGAAAGAACAGCAGGCCCTGCAGCTGCAGGGAGGTCCCCGGCCCCACATGGCCGAACTTGAGCGCGCCCGGGTTGGCGCGGCCGTAGGCAATCAGGTCCTCGTAGCTGTTCCATGGCGCATCGGCCTTGACGAACAGCAGGTGGCGGAACTCGGCGTAGCCCAGCAAAGTGCTCACTTCCGCGAGGTCGAACGCAAGCTTCTGCGTATGCGAGGTCATCGCCTTGTAGGAGCTGGTATGCATCGAGATGGTGTAGCCGTCGGCCGGCGCGCGCGCGAGCTCGGCCATTGCGAGCGTGCCGCCGGCGCCGCCCATGTTCGAGACCACCATCGGTTGGCCGAGCTGCTTGGCTCCGGCCGCGGCAAGCGCGCGCACGCTGAGGTCCGTCGGGCCGCCTGCAGCGAAGCCGAGGATGAAGCGGATTGGCTTGTCGGGGAACTGCGAGTGCGCCGGGGCGCAGAAGGCGGCGGCAAGGAAGGCAACGAGGAGCAGGGGGCGCAGGGTCAGGCGCATCGGATTCTCCCGAAGGACGCGAGGGCCGGAGCGGCCCCTGTTCGTTGCATTCTACAAGTAAAGATCTCCGCTCAGCAGCACGTCGCGTAGCGCTCTTTCATTATCCTGAGCACCTGGTCCGGGTCGCGCTGCCACCAGTCCGGCTCGGAAAAAATCTCGACCTCGCTGTATCCCGCGTAACCCGCACCCTCGACCAGCGCCCGGATGCGCGGCAGGTCGATGATGCCGTCGCCCATCATGCCGCGATCGAACGCAAGGTCCTTGGTCGGCACCAACCAGTCGCAGATGTGATGTGCAAGAAGACGCGCCTTTCCTGCGCGCGCAATTTGCGCCTCGAGTTGCGGGTCCCACCATACGTGGTAGACGTCCACCGCAACGCCGAGCGCGCCGGTCTTCCCGGGATCTAGAAGGTCACAAACGTCGAGGGCTTGGCCCAGCGTGTTGATGCAGGCGCGGTCAGCCGCCTGCATTGGATGCAAAGGCTCGATAGCAAGCGGCACCTTTGCGGCCTTCGCGTGGGGCAGGATGGCCGCAATACCATCGCGTACCTGCTCGCGCGCGCCCGCGATGTCCTTGGAGCCGGCGGGAAGCCCGCCGACCACGAGAATCAGGCAGCTCGCGCCGAGCGCCTGCGCTTCCTCGATGGCGCGCAGGTTGTCGTCGATCGCCGCCTTGCGGCCGACCGCATCGGGTGCCGGAAACATCCCGCCGCGGCACAGGCCGGTGACCGCGAGCCCGTGCGCCTTGATGGATTGCACCGCTGCCGACACGCCCATTTCCTGCAGCCGGTCGCGCCAGACGGTGATGCCGCGGATGCCGTGGCGTGCGCAGCCTTCGATAGCCTGGGCGAGGGTCCATTTCTTCGTGGTGATCGTATTCAGCGACAAGCGCGCGGGATCGGCCGGTTTCATTTCAGCAATTCCGGAGCGATCAATTTGGGCAGCCAAAGGACGATCTCCGGCCAGGTGATCAGGGCTACCAGCACGGCCAGCATCGGCATCAGCATGATCATGGTGTCCTTGAGCGCATATCGCAGTCGCACTTTCGCCACCGCGCAGGCGATCATGAGGCACATGCCGTATGGCGGAGTGACCAGGCCGAAGGCGAGCGACACGATGCCGATGATGGCGAACTGGATCGGATGCATGTGCACCGAGTCGGCCAGCGGCTGCAGCGTGGTGCCGACGATGATGATCGCGGGAATCGCGTCGAGGAAGCAGCCGACCACGAGGAACACGAAGGCGATGAAAAGGCCTACGCCCGTAATATCGAGCCCCCACGAAGTCACGTTGGACAGCAACGCCTTGGGAATCTGGTAGTAAGCGAGCAGCCAGCCGAAAGCGGATGCGGTGCCGACGCAGAAGAGGGCCACCGAGGCGAGCTTGCCGGTCTCGACCAGAGTGCCATACAGGCGCTTCAAGTCCATTTCGCGGTATACGAAGATCGACAGCAATGCCGCGTAGATGACTGCGATCGCCGCCGACTCGGTCGCCGTGAACCAACCGAGCAGGATGCCGCCGACGATAATGAACGGTGTCATCAGGGCCGGGATCGAGTCCCAGATCGACATGAAGAATTCGCGCGCGGTTGCGCGCGGGTATACGGGATACTTCCGCCGCACGGCATAGATGTGCACGGTTACCATCTGCGCTCCTGCGATCAGCAGGCCCGGGATGATGCCGGCGAGGTAAAGCGCGCCGATCGACACCGAGATCACGCCGCCCCAGACGATCATCAGGATTGAAGGCGGGATGATCACCGCGAGTACCGCCGAGACCGCCGTGATCGCGATCGAGAAGGACAGGTCGTAGCCTTCCTTGGTCTGCGCGTCGATGAAGATCTTGCTCTGGCTGGCGGCATCCGCGGTCGAGGAGCCCGAGATTCCGGCGAAAAACACCGAAAGCACCACGTTGATCTGCGCAAGCGCACCGGGGAAATTTCCCACCATCGAGCGCGACAAGCGCACGAGGCGTTCAGTGATTCCACCGACGCTCATAAGGTTGGCGGTCAGCAGGAAGAACGGCACCGCAAGCAGGATGAACGAGTTGTAGGCCTTGAAGGTCTCGTTGAACAGCACCATCGGTGACAGGCGCGGCTCGATGATCAGGATCGGCAGGGTCGCCAGGCCGAGTGAAAAGGCGACCGGCACTCGCAGAACGAGCAAAACGAAGAACCCTCCAAACAGGATCAGGGCCGCGAGGCCGGGCGAAAGCGCCGCGGAGGTCATTCGGGCGCGCCGTTGACCACGACGCGCAGGTTATGCACGAAGCCTTCGCCGAGGAAAAGCAGCCACGTAAAGCCGGTCATCGGCCAGGCGATGAAGATCAACCACATCGGCAGGTCGGCGATTTCCGAGGTCTGGTTCCAGCCAAACCGGGTGAATTCGATCCCCCACCAGATGAAGACGAGCGCGAAGACAAGCACGAAAACACTCGACACGATCCTGAGCAGTGCGTTGGCGCGCGGCTTCAATTCCGGCCACACATCGACTTCGAAGTGGGTGTTCTCGCGGATGCCGATCATGGCGCCCAGCATGACCATCCAGATGAAAAGGAAGCGCGAGGCCTCCTCGGTCCAGATGTAGGCAGGGATCAGCGCCGTGAAGCGGGCGATGATCTGCATCGTTACCGGGATGAGAAGGATCGCAACTGTGGCGACCATCAGCCAGGTGAGCAGGTGGTGGTAGCCGTCGATGACTTTTTTCATTGGGCGAACGGCCGCCGCCGGGACCCGCAACCTGCGGCGCCCGGCAAACGGCCGGGCCTACTTGAGGGCGTTGATCTTGGCGAAGATCTGGTCGGCGCCGATTTCCTTGGCGTAGGTTTCCATGACCGGATCGACGAGCTTCTTCATCTGGGCGCGGTCGGAGAAGGGCACGCGCTTGAGCTTGCCGGATTTTTCGAGGGCATCGAGCTTCTTGGTGTCCTCCGAGGACTCGATCTCGCGGCCGAAGGCGCCCGCTTCCTTGCCAGCCTTGACGATCGCGGCTTGCAGGTCCTTGGGCAGCTTGTTGAAGGTCTTCGAGGAGAAGCACAGCGGCCGGATGGTGATCGCGTGCTCGGTCATCGACAGGTGCGGCGCGACTTCGAAGAACTTCATCTGCTCGACGCCCGCCGCCTCGTTCTCGCCCGCCGCGATCACGCCGTTCTGGATCGCGTTGTAGACCTCGTTGTAGGCGATCACCGAAGGCGACATCCCGATCGCCGCGAAGGTGCGGCTCCAGATCGGCGCGCCCTGCACACGCACCTTGAGGCCCTTCATCTCGGCGAGGTTGCGAACCGGCTTGTTGACGAAGATGTTGCGCGTGCCGCCTCCTGCGTACCCGATGAGCATCACTTCGGCCTTCTGCGCCACCTCGTCGGCGATCGGCTTGAGCAGGTCGGCGTCCAGCACTTTGTTCCAATGGCTGAGGTCGCGGAAGATGAAGGGCGCGTCGATGAACGGCGCGGCTTTCGAGAACGTCGACATGTGCGCGGGCGAGACGATGGCGTAGTCAACCGCCTTGCCCTGGTTCATGTAGGCGAAGTAATCCTTCTCCAGGCCAAGTTCGCTGTTCTTGTGCAACACGAAATTGATCGGCTTGCCGTAGTACTTCTGCGTGAGCTCACCGAACTTCGTCAGCGCCTTGGTGAACGCGTGTTCGTCGGTAAACTGCGAGGCGCCGTGCAGCGTGATGGTCTGGGCAAAGGCCGGGAAGGCGCCGGCGACGGATGCGGCGGCCAGGATGAAGGCCGACAGGATGGTTCTGCGTTTCATGATTTCTCCTCTGGTGGGCATTTCAGGTGTTGTCATTTTTGTAACTGCATTGTCGGGCATGCGCATCCCAAGCTCAAGGTGCGGGAGGCTCTTTTACCGTGACCCGCCACAAAGTGCGCGGGTCGTCGATGTCGGTCAGCGTCGCGGAGTGCAGCAGCGAGGCATTGTCCCAGATGACGAGATCGCCGACACCGTACTTCAGGCGAAGCTGGTACTTCTCCGTCGTGGAATGACGTTTGAGCTGATCGAGCAGGTCGATCGCGGCCTCCTCGGCCATCCCCTCGATGCCGAAAGAGCTTCCCGATACCGAGTAAAGCGCCTTGCGCCCGGTGGCGGGGTGCGGTCGCGCGACGCGGTGGCGCACCCAGGCCATCTTCTCTTCCTGCTCGCCGCTGAGCACCGAGGCGGCTGTGCGCGAGGACTTCTCGAGGTCGTCGCGATTGCCGTAGTGGTGCAGGCCCATCAGGCCGTCGATGTCCGCGCGGGTCGATTCGGGCAGGTCGTCATAGGCGGCGTACTGGTCGGCAAACAGCGTGTCGCCCCCTTTCGTCGGCACCTCAATCGAGTAGAGCAGCGTCGCCCGCGCCGGCACTTGCAGGTAAGAATAGTCGGTGTGGAAATAAGTGCCCGCGTCCTGCAACCCGATCGGCTTGCCGTCTTTCCTGCGGTTGGAAAGGATCAGGATGTCGGAGTGCTCGGGATGGTGGAACTGGTCGATGACGTGCGGCTCCGGCGGCCCGAAGCGCCGCGCGAAACCGAGAAATTGTTGCGCGGTGAGTTTCTGGCTGCGGAAGACCAGCACCTGTCCGGCATAGAAGGCCTCTTCGATTTCGCGGAACTGCGCCGGCGAAATCACCTGCGCAAGGTCGATCCCGGACGCCTCGAGGCCGAATCGCCCGCCCAGGGGACGCAACCCGAGCATTTCAGGTGATCCCGTGAACCGCGAGGAGCGATTTCATACGCGCGCACGCAAGCAACGGATCGGCGAGCAGCCCGGTGGCATCGGCCAGCCGGAACAACTCGGCGAAATGCAGGATCGAGCGCGCGCTCTGCTGCCCGCCCACCATGA
Source organism: Betaproteobacteria bacterium (assembly GCA_947482825.1). GTDB lineage: Bacteria > Pseudomonadota > Gammaproteobacteria > Burkholderiales > SG8-39 > SZAS-79. Next base: position 22,181 of record CANKMT010000004.1, read on the forward strand.
CGAAGTGGTCCTGGTGGCCGTTGAGCCAGGCCATGAAGACGACGCCGGTCTTGTAGAACCTTGTCGGCGCGCAAAAGATGTGGCGCGACAACGGCACCGTGGGCGCGAGGATCTCGTGGTAGGCGGCCTTGTCGCCTGCGGCAAGCGCGGCAAGCGCAGCCGACGCCGCAGGCGCGATCGAATCGAAAATTCCGAGGAGCGCGTCCGAGTACCCGTGCGCGTCGCCTTCGATGAGTTCGGCGAAATTGAAGTCGTCGCCGGTGTACATCGTCACGCCCTTGGGCAAGCGGCGGCGCATCGCGATCTCTTTGTCCTTGTCGAGCAGCGAGATCTTGATGCCATCGACCTTTGCCGCGTTCCGCGTGAGCACGTCGAGGCACACGTCCATCGCAGCGTGGTGGTCCTTCTCGCCCCAATAACCCGCCAGCGCCGGGTCGAACATCTCGCCGAGCCAGTGAATGATGACCGGCTCCCTGACCTGCGAGAGCACCCGGTCGTACACCAGCCCGTAGGCATCCGGCGACTTCGCGCAAGCGGCCAACGCGCGGCTCGCCATGAGGATGATTCGCCCGCCGGTTTTCTCGATCGCCGTGCACTGTTCTTCATAGGCCGCGATCACGTCGGCAATGGCGAGGCCGGCGCGCGGCGCAAGGTGATCGGTGCCCGCGCCGCTTGCCACGACTGCGCCCGGGAAGTCGCGCGCCGCATCGACCGAGCGGCGGACCAGCTCGAGCGCGTTCGGCCAGTCGAGGCCCATGCCGCGCTGCGAGGTGTCCATCGCCTCGGCCACGCCAAGGCCGTAAGACCAGAGGTGGCGTCGGTAGGCGATGGTCTTGTCCCAGTCGATGGCCGCGTCAAGCCACGGCTCCTTGGCCGAGAGCGGGTCGGCCACCACGTGGGCGGCGCCAAGCGCCTTGCGGTTGAAGGGGCGCGAAGGCTTGGCGAAGACCCGGGGCTCGCGCACCGAATAGTCTTCGAGCCGGCCGTTGGCCGCCGGCAGCTTGATGGTCAGAATCTGGTCGCGTTTCATTTGATCTCCCAACGGCGGATGATCGCTGCGTTGTCGAGGTCCCCGTCGCCCGCGGCCACCGCTTCCTCGAGCAGGCGGGCATGGGTCTCTGTAAGCGGCAGGCGCATCTGCGTCCCGCCCGCGAGCGCAAGCATGTGGTTCACGTCCTTCAGGTGCTGGCGGATGCGCGATTCCGGCGCCCAGTCGGCCACCGCCATCTTCCGGCCCTTGGCCATCGCGGCGGGCGACGCGGCGGGCGATTCGTCGAGCATGTCGAGGAAGGCTTTGCGATCGATGCCGATCCTTTCGGCGAACGCCATTCCTTCGGCAAGCGCGACACGGTTGAGGCCGAGCACCAGATTGGTCGCGAGCTTTGCACGCGCGGCCATACCGACCGAACCGACCGCATGGCGTTGCGAGGCAATCGCCGCAAGGATGTCTTCGCAACCGGAAGAATCCCCGCCGACGAACATGGCCGCCTCCCCTCGGGCGATGGACTGCGAAGACCCGGACAGCGTCGCCTCTACGTAGCCGATTCCGTCGGCGGCCAGCTTCTTCGCGAGCGCCTCGATGCGCAGGGGATCGCCTGTGGTGCAGTCGATGAACAGATCCGGTCGCGCCTTTGCAGCAACCGCCTCGACGTCCGGCGTGTCGTAGACCGCAAGTACTATGCGCCGGGCCTTCTCCGCCACCGCCTCGGTCGAAGCGGCCTTTTGCCCGCCGTACGCGGCAAGCGCCGCCGGGTCCACATCGTAGCCAAGGGTCTCGAAGCCGGCCGCTTCGAGGCGCGCAGCGATGGCGCGCCCGACCAGCCCCAGGCCCACGATCCCGACAACCCCCGCAGCGCCCATGCCTATTCGGTCTTGATCGCCGCGTCCGCGACGATTTTCGCCGAGCGCGCGATGTCTTCGCGTTGGAACTTCGCGAAATCTTCGGCCGATGCCGCCGACAACTCGTAACCCTGGTCGAGAAGCCTTTGTCTCAGGTCGGTCCCCAGCGCCTTGTTGACCTCGGCGTTGAGCTTCTGCGTCACCTCCTTGGGGAGGTTGGCCGGGCCCCAAAGCCCGTACCACGCGTAGATCTCGTAGCCCGGCAGCGTTTCGGAAACCGTGGGCGTATCCGGGGCCGAAGGAAGACGACGGGCGGACGTCACGGCGAGCACTTTCACGCGCGCGCTCTTCCAGTGCGGCAGTGCCCCGAGCACCGGATCCATGAATCCCTGGATCTGCCCGCCGATGAGGTCCTGGTAGGCCGGCGTGGAGCCTTTGTACGGCACCACGAGGAGGTCGATGCCCGCGGCCCTCTTGAGCATCTCGGTGGCGAGATGGCCCGCCGATCCGTTTGAGCCGATCGCGAACGCGAGCTTGCCGGGATTGGCCTTTGCATGGGCAATCAGATCGGAGACATTCTTCGCCGGCACCGAAGGCGAAACCGCCAGCGCGATCGGACCCTTGGCCACCAACGCGACTGCGGTGAAGTCCTTTTGCACGTCGTACGGCACGCTTTTCGAGATCAACGGCGTGATCGTGAAGATGTTCGCATTGAAGAGCAGCGTGTAGCCGTCGGCCGCGCTCCGGGCGACTTCGTTCGCACCGATCGTGGCATTGCCGCCGGCGCGGTTCTCGACCACGAATCCCTGGCCGGTGGAATCGGCCATCTTCTGTGCCAGCAGCCGCCCGACCACGTCGGTCGGACCGCCGGGCGGGAACGGGATCACCACCTTGACCGGCCTGGCCGGATATTGCGCGTGCGCGACGCCGATTGCGACGATGACGCCGAGCACGGCCGAAAAGAGGCGCGCGATCACTTGAGTGCCGGCACGTCCAGCCATTTGCGCTCCTTCCAGCTCTTGAGACCGAGTTCGGCCAGCTGCACGCCGCGCGCGCCTTCCATGAGGTCCCAGCGGAACGGGCCTTCGCCCGCCACGTGGCGCAGGAACAACTCCCACTGCGCCTTGAATGCATTCTCCGCAGGCGCGTTGTCGGGGACTTCCTGCCAGCCGGCGAAGAAGTCGATCGGCTGCGGGATGTCCGGATTCCAGACCGGCTTGGGCGTGTTGACGCGCGACTGGGTGAAGCAGCGCCGCAGGCCCGCCACCGCCGAGCCGTGCGTGCCGTCGACCTGCAGAGTGAGAAGGTCGTCGCGCCGCACGCGCACCACCCAGGAACTGTTGAAGTGCGCGATCACGCCCCCCTCGAGCTGGAAGGTCGCGTAAGCCGCGTCGTCGGCCGTGGCCTTGTACTTCTTGCCGGTCTCGTCCCAGCGCTCGGGAATGTGCGTCGCGCCCAGGCACGACACCGCCTTGACTTCGCCGAACAGGTTGTCCAGCACGTAACGCCAGTGGCAGAGCATGTCGAGGATGATTCCACCGCCGTCGGCCGTGCGGTAGTTCCAGCTAGGGCGCTGGGCTTCCTGCCAGTCGCCCTCGAACACCCAGTAACCGAACTCGCCGCGAACCGAAAGGATCTTGCCGAAGAAGCCGGAGTCCCGAAGCATCTTGAGCTTGAGCAACCCCGGCAGCCAGAGCTTGTCCTGCACCACGCCGTGCTTGATGCCGGCTTTTTTGGCGGCCTTGTAGAGGTCGAGAGCCTCGCGCAGGTTGGTCGCCACGGGCTTCTCGCAATAGACGTGCTTGCCTGCAGCGATCGCCTGCTTGAGCAGCGTCGGGCGCAACTGCGTGGACGCGGCATCGAAGAACACGGTGTCGTTCTTGTCCTTGAGCGCCTTGGCGAGGTCCGTGGTCCAGCGCGCGATGCCGTGGGCGGCCGCCAGCGCCTCGACCTTGCCGGCGTTGCGGCCGACGAGGATCGGGTCCGGCATCAGGCGCGTGCCGTCCGCGAGGCGCACGCCGCCCTCCTTCCTGCTCGCCACAATCGAGCGCACGAGATGCTGGTTGGTGCCCATGCGTCCGGTGACGCCATTCATGATGATGCCGATTCGCTTCTCTGCCATGACTGGGTCCTTATTTCTTCTTCGCCAAACCGAGGCGGTCGATGATCTTTCGTTCGCGCTCGAATTGCTCGCGCGCAAACCGGGTGTAGTCCTCGCTCGACTGGTACCAGACCGGCTGGTTGTACTTCTCGAGCGTCCTGAGGTGGATCGGGTCTTCGAGTCCTTTCTTGAAGGCATCATGCAACACACGCACGATCGCCGGCGGCGTCGCGGCCGGCACGCCGATGCCGTAGGGGCTGGTCGAGACGATGCCGTAACCGAGTTCGGTGAGCGTCGGCACCTCCGGCCAGACGGCCACGCGCTTTTCGGTGAACACCGCGAGGACCCGGGCCTTGCCTGCCGCCACGTGGGGCACCGCGCCAGTCGAATCGACCGCGACGTCGAGGTGGCCGCCAAGCATCGCCGTGAGCATGTCGGCACTGCCTTTGTAGGGGATGTGGTTGAACTTCACGCCCTGTGCAGTCGACAACTCCTCGGTCGCCAGATGCACCGAGCCGCCGATCCCGTGCGAGCCGTAGCTGATCTTGCCGGGACTGGACCGGGCCGCGGCTATCAGCTCGGCCATGGACTTCCAGGGCGCGTCGCTGCGCACGATTACGGCGAAGACATAACCGGAAACGCCCATGACGTACTGGATGTCCTTGATGGGGTCGTAGGCCACGTTTTCCATGTGCGGCAGGCGAAACACCGTGATCGGCGTCATGCTCACCGTGTAGCCGTCGGGCTTGGCATTGACGAGCGCGGCCGCGCCCAGGGTGCCGGTCGCGCCGGGGCGGTTCTCGACCACCACGGGCTGGCCGAGGTATTTCGAGGTCGCCTCGGCCAGCGCGCGTCCGGCGATGTCGGTGGGCCCCCCGGCTGGAAATGTCACCAGCAATGTCACAGGCTTGACTGGGAACGCCTGCGCAGCGCTCGGAAGCGCAAGCAGCAGGCCCGTGATAAACAGCAGCAGCCGCACCGATTTCTCCGTCATCGCATCCTCCTCATCGAATCCCAATCGGGCATCGCCTCGCTTGCGAACCCTTTGCAAGCGAGGCTGCCGATGCCGAGCATGCCGTCCTTGATCGCCACGCGAACCGCACCGTGGCTGCGTTCATAAAGATCGGGGTGCGCGGCGAGAAAGGCGGCCTGCTCCTTCTCCGGCAGGCTCGCCATGCCGTTCACGTAATGGTGTCCGTTGCGCTCGACATGCGTGAGCCCTAGCAACGAAACCAGCGCAAGGTCCTGCTGGATTGCGAGGCCCGGCTGGATCGTAAGATCTTCGCCGGACATCATGAATCCGTCGCCCCAGGCCGCGCAGCGGGCGCGGTTGATCAGCGACTTGTACAGGCCCTTGCAGGTCTTCGAGGACACGCCGCGATAGCCGAGTTCCTTCGCGCGCGGGAAGGCGTCCAGCGAATCGTCCGATTCGTCGATGATCACTGGCTTCTCGGCCGAGAGCTTTTCCACGCTTCGGGCAAACGCATTCTGCCGCTTGATCGGCTGCTCGATGAAGATGATGCTCTCGACCATGCGCGCGAGGCGGGGCGTCGCCTTCATCTTTGCCCACAGCTCGGCCACGCCATCGACGTCCTCGTACTGCTCGTTGCCGTCGAGCGAGGCGTAGTAAGGCGGCCCGATTCGGTCGATCACCGACGCGATCGCCGAAAGGCGCTCGAGGTCCGCCGCGACATTGCCGCCGACTTTGAGCTTGAAGTACCGATGCCAGTACGTCTCGACAACCTGCTCGAGCGTTTCGGGCAGGCCGTCATTGACGGGGGAGGTGTTGTCCGCATCGGTGATCGGGTCCACGAGCCCAACGGTGTGACGCGCCGCAATCGTGCGGGCCGGCTTCAAGCCCGCAGCGAACTGCGCCAGCGCGAGACCTTCGAATACGGTGAGGCCGGGCAGGTTGGATTGCACCGCCTCGTAAAACGACACTCCGCAAGCGCGGCAAAGCGCATCGAGCACCGCACGGTCGATGAGCGCCGGCCCGTAGCAGGCCACGAGGCTGTTCAGGCCGCGCGCGGCGCCCGCCTCGATTTGCGCGAGGTAGTGGGCCCGGTTGTGGCCGAAAGCAGTGTTCGCGCCGCCGGCAAGGTAGGCCTCCTTCGCCAAAGACAGCGCCAGGCGCAGCTGGTCGAAATTGTCTTCGTTGCTGAGCGCGGGGTTCTTGTCGAACCATTTGGGCGCCAGCAATTCCGCGGCGGCGCCTGTCGCTTCGCGGCCGTCTTCGAGGCGGATGCGCACCCGCGCAAAAGCCTGGGGCGATTCGGTGAGCGTGACCACGCCGAAGCGAAACGGCATGCGCAGCTTTACGTCGCGCTCGAACAGGTCGATTGCGACGATCGAAAAACGCGGGGCGACGGCGGTGGCAGTCATGCGGCCCTCCTCATTCCATCCCGAGCAGCTTGTAGATCCGTCGCGTGTACTCGCCGAATTTCTCGTGGGTCTTCATGTCCAGCGTGCGCGGACGCGGCAGGTCGATCTCGAAATTGTCGGCCATGCGCGCCGGCCCCGCGCTGAACACCACCACGCGTGTGCCAAGGAAGACCGCCTCGGAAATCCCGTGCGTGACGAACACAATGGTCTTGCCCGACTCCTTCCAGATGCGAAGCAGTTCGAGGTTCATCTTCTCGCGCGTGAGCGCATCCAGCGCCCCGAACGGCTCATCCATCAGCACGAGCTTCGGGTCGTGGATGAGCGAGCGTGCAATGGCAGCGCGCTGCTGCATGCCGCCGGAGAGTTCGTAGGGGTACTTCTCCTCGAACCCTCCCAACCCGACGAGGTTGAGCAGGTCTTTCGCGCGCTCGCGGCTGGCGGCCGCTGGCAGACCGAGGATCTCCGCGGGCAGCAGGACATTCTCGAGGATGCGGCGCCATTTCAGCAGAAGTGGCGCCTGGAACACCATGCCGATGTCGCGCGAAGGATCGAAGGCGTGGCTTTCCGAACCGATGCGGACCGTGCCCGCGTCATGCGGGTGCAGGCCGGCAAGGATCTTGAGCAGCGTCGACTTGCCGCAGCCCGAGGGACCAACCAGCGACACCAGTTCGCCCGGCATCACGTCGAAGGTCGCATCGGAAATCGCGAGGTGCTCGGTGCGGCCGCGACGGTAGGTCTTGGACACGCCCGAGAGGTGGATGAAGGGCTGCATAAGTTTGCTATGATTTAACCAACCGTTTAATTGTCGTTGGAGGCAGGATGCCGAGTCAAGGCGACAGCGCCGCCGGAACCGGATTGTTTCAGCGCCTCGCTTCGGCAGCCGCTTGGTATGCGCCGAGCGCGCTGGTGATCCTCGGCCTCGTCGTCCTCTGGCAGGTGGCGGTGGACGCGCTCCACGTCAAGGAATACATCCTGCCCACCCCTTGGGCGGCGCTCAAGACGCTGGACCAGGCAAACTACCAATGGGTGCCGAATTTCCTCGCCACTTTCTACGCGGTGATCGGCGCGTTCGTGCTTTCGGCCTTTCTCGGGGTGGCGCTGGCCGTCGTGATCGTATGGAACCAGCTCCTGCTTCGCACCGTGATGCCGGTGCTGGTGCTCTTCAACACGCTGCCCAAGATCGCATTGGCCCCGCTTTTCGTCATCTGGCTGGGCTACGGGATCTGGCCCAACATCATCATCGGCACCACGATCGCCTTCTTCCCCATGGTGGTGAACACGGCCGTCGGCCTCGCGTCGGCCGAGCCGGAAATGCTGGACCTCGTGCGTTCGCTCAAGGCGACCCGCTGGCAGGTGTTCCGCAAAATCCGCTTCCCGAATGCAGTGCCGTACATCTTCACCGGCCTGAAGCTGAATGCGACGATGTCGGTGACGGGCGCGATCGTCGGCGAGTTCGTCGCCTCGGAGCGCGGCCTGGGTTCGCTTATCATCACCGGCGGCGTCACAATGCAGACGCCGTCGATCTTTGCGTCGCTAATCCTGATCTCGGCGCTCGGGCTCGTGCTGTACGGCGCGGTCGTCGCGGTAGAAAACGTCGTCGCGCCCTGGGCCAACCGGGAAGACGCGGCGAAATAGGCGCCACGGAATCACACACCCAAAGGAGACAAGAATGAAATTCAGCCCCCTGCTTGCCGCGCTGGCTGCTTCGCTTGCCGCAGCGCTCGCCCCCCTCCCCGCCCAGGCGCAGGACAAGATGACCTTGCAGCTCAACTGGTTCCACCTGGCCGACCATGCGCCGATCTACATGGCGCTCAAGAAAGGCTATTTTGCCGAGGAGAAGATCGACCTCACCGTAGTGCGCGGCGCGGGCTCGGCCGACAGCGCCAAGAAGATCGACCTCAAACAGGCCGACGTCGGCATTTCGGACGCGCCGACCATCATCACCGCGATCAGCAAAGGCGCCGACCTCAAGATCGTCGCCGTGGTATTCGACAAGGCCGGCAACAACGTGTTCTTCAAGAAGAGCGCCGGCATCTCCAAGCCCGCCGACCTCATCGGCAAGAAGATCGCCGCGCCGCCGGCCGATTCGCATCGCGTCCTGTGGCCCGCCTTCGCCGCGCTGAACAACATCCCGGCCGACAAGATCACCATGGTCAACGTGAAGCCGGAGGGCAAGCAGGCGATCGTCGCCGCCGGCGAGGTCGATGCCTCGTTCGACCTCTACACGAGCTATGCGATCTGGGAGAAGGTGCTGGGCAAAGGCAACGTGGGCAACCTGCTGTGGGCCGACTACGGCCTGCCGATCTACGGCCACACCTATTTCGTCAACACCGAAACGGTCACCAAGAACCCGAAAATGATCGAGCGGTTTCTGCGCGCCGTGCACAAGGGCTGGCGCGATACGCAGATGGCGCCGGCCGAAGCGATCGATGCAATGGCCGCCGCGGTGGCGGGCCTGGATCGCGACACGCTTCTCAACACCATGCCGCAGATCCTCGACCTGTGCATCACCGACCGCTCGCGCAAGAACGGCATCGGCTGGATCGAGCCGGCGCTGATGGCCAAGACGCTGGAGATCACGTTCGCCAACGCCAAGCCGGACAGGCCGGTGAAGGCCGAGGACGTCTACACCAATGCGTTCAGCAGCAAGATCAAGCCGTTGAAGTAGGCGTCCGGGTCGCGGCGCGCGGGGGCGCCGCCGCGACTATGCCGACAACTCGATCCGCGGCGCAGCCGCGCTGAGAAGGCCGCTTCGGTAGCGCCCCCCGCAGAATCGCGCCATCAGTTCCTCGGCCTCGCCACAAGCCTGGGCCGCTTCGTCGGCCATCACCGGCAACAGACAATCCACGTTGAAGACGATGGCCGTGGTGCCGGGCTCGACCAGCGTGTGCTTCGCCTGCCGCCAGGTCCAGCGCCGCGTGAGCACCGTGTCGCCTTCGACGAAAACGATCTCGCCGGGTAACGGGTGCTCCAGTTTTTCCGAACCGAACGCGACGAACTCTTCGTGGCCGGTGGCCGGCCGCAATACGATGTCGCTCTTGAGTACGTCGATCGAATGGGCACCCGCCGGCACGAGGTGGCGCAGCGACACGATGTTGCCGATGTCGACCAGCGCCGAGAACGAAGGCAGCGGGTCGCCCTTGAGCGCGCGCCGCGACAAGGCCTCGATGGACGAGCGGTACTCCGCGGGCTTGGCCCCGAATGCGCGGTAGGCCTCGCGCCAGGCCCGGATGCGCGGCGCCTCGGCAATGCCTTCGACGGTCAGGCGGTCCCTCACCGAGGCTTCCGCATCACGCAAGAGTTGGACGAGTTCCGGCGGCGAGGGCGGGTTCGCGAGGCCATGGGCAATCACGACCCCGCGCACATAGCCCGGATACTTCCGGAATACTTCGGCGTCGATCGAGTAGGCGTAGGCGCTCATGGTCACAGCATTATAGGGACTCGTCCGCGGGCACGATTTCACTTCCAAATGAATTGCCAAATACAGAATTCAAAACGCCGATGGTCGCGCACACCGCCGGCAGCTAGAATCGGCGCAACAGCTGAGCCACAGGCTGCCTGAACACGCACAGGGGAGATTCAATGGCGAATGCAGCACTTATGGCCGGCGCAAAGCCGCTGGAGCGATTGAGCGCAGAAGCGGTCGCGCAGTTCACCCGCGAAGGCTTCTACTCCCCGATCCGCGCCCTGTCCGGCGTCGAGGCGCAGGAAGTGCGCGGCAAGCTCGAAGCTCACGAAAAGAGCGCCGGCGGCCCACTGAAGGGGGCGTTGCGCCACAAGTCCCACCTGCTCTTCACCTGGCTCTGGGACCTGGTCCACCATCGCGGCATCCTCGATCCGGTCGAAGATCTGCTCGGGCCGAACCTGTTGTGCTGGTCTTCAAGCTTCTTCATCAAGGAAGCGCACGACCCGGCGTTCGTCTCCTGGCACCAGGACTCGACCTACTGGGGCCTGTCGAAACCCGACATCGTGACTGCCTGGGTGGCGCTCAGCCCGAGCACGCTCGAGGCCGGCGCGATGCGCGTGCTTCCCCGCACTCATGGCGACCAGATCGCGCACCGCGACACATTCAAGGAAGGCAATCTCCTCACGCGGGGCCAGGAAGTCATGGTCGATGTCGACGGCTCGAACGCGGTCGACCTCGTGCTCGATCCGGGCGAGATGTCGCTGCACCATGTGCGCCTCATCCACGGGTCCGAGCCAAATCAGGCAGACGACCGCCGCATCGGGTTTGCAATCCGCTATATCCCGACCTCGATCCGCCAGACCGTCGGCCCGAGGGACAGCGCCACGCTGGTGCGCGGCATCGACGAGTACCGCCACTTCGACCTCGAAAAGCGCCCTGAGAGCGACCTCTCGCCCGCCGCACTCGCCCAGCACCACGAAATCACCGAGCGGCAGGCCAGGATCCTGTACGCTGGCACGCCGATCGAGAACTTCGACAAGAAGAAGCTGCAGTAGGATTCTTCGCGCGGCCGCGCGAGAATCGTCGCCGTGAGCGACCGGTTCCCGGCGATACTGCGGCGACGAGCACAATTCAGATCCAGACATGCAATTCCGGGCCGCAGTCCTGCACGAAGTCGGCGCGCCGCTCGCAATAGAGCGCGTCACGATGACCGGGTTGCGCCGCGGCGATGTCCTGGTCCGCCTTCGCGCCAGCGGCCTATGCCATACCGACCTCGAAGTGATCCAGGGCAGCCTCGCCTACCCGATGCCGATCGTGCTCGGGCACGAGGGTGCAGGAATCGTAGAGGCTGTGGGCGAAGGCGTCACGCACGTCGCACCGGGGGACCACGTCGTGTGCTCGTGGAACCCGCATTGCGGGCACTGCTTCTATTGCGAACGCGACCTGCCGATCCTGTGCGAGCCGTTCATCCGCAACCAGCCTCGGGGGCGCCTGCTCGACGGCGAATCGCGCTATCGCCTCGGCGGTCAGCCGCTCCACCATTTCTCGGTGGTCTCCTCGCATGCCAAGTACTGCGTGGTGCCGGAGTCCGGCGCGATCCGTGTGCCGAAGGAAATTCCGTTCGACCGCGCCTGCCTGATCGGCTGCGGCGTGATGACAGGCGTGGGCGCGGTGGCGAGGCTCGCGAAGGTCGAAGCCGGTTCGAGCGTGGTGGTGATCGGCTGCGGCGCGGTGGGATTGAACGCGGTTCAAGGGGCAGTCATCCAGCGCGCAGGCGCGATCTTCGCCGTGGATACCGATCCGGTGAAGCTCGCGATGGCCAAGCAATTCGGCGCGACTCACGGCCTTGCGGCCGGTGCCGAAGCGCTCGCAGAAATCAAGTCCGCCACAGCCGGGCGCGGCGCCGACTATGTTTTCGAGTGCGCCGGCGTCGACCATACCCTGCAGTTCATGCTCGACGCCCTGCGCCCGGGCGGTCAGGCCGTGATCCTCGGCAAGACCAACGTCGGCAAGCAAGTCAGCCTGCGCTGGGGTTCAATGATGGGCGAGCGGCGCATCGTGCGCTCCAGCTACGGCGGGGCCCGCCCGCGCCGCGATTTCCCGTGGCTGGCGCAGCTCTACCTCGACGGCCAGCTCAAGCTCGACGAACTGATCACCCGGCGCCTGAAGCTCGAAGACATCAACGCCGGGTTCGATGCGATGACGCGCGGCGGGCTGGTGCGCGCGGTGGTGGAGCTGTAGAAAATAGTGTCCGTGTCGCATTTTCAGTCCAGCGTAATCCCCAGTTCGCGCGCGAGCGCGATCCACACTGGCTTGATCTCGTTGTTCAGTTTCTCGAACTCCTCCGCCGTCCAAGGTTTTTCCCGCAGGCCGAAATTGGAGTGAATCTGCTTGACGCGCGGAATGTCCGCCGACTCCTGGTGGATCGCCGAGATGCGGCCCACGATGTCCCTGGATATGCCCGCCGGCGCGAACATGCCGATCCAGCCCTGGATGACGAAGACCGGCTCCTTGAACCCTTGTTCGACAAACGTCGGCACGTCCGGCAGCCGCGTCGAGCGAACCGCGGTGGGCACCGCGATCGGCCGCGCCCGGCCAGACTGCAAGTGGGGCGACATTGCGGGGATGCTGCCGACCGCCGACGTGATCTGGCCGGAGGCAAGATCGGCCCACATCGGCGCCTCGCCCTTGTAATGCACCGCATCGATCTTGGTGCCGTAGAGCTTGTTTATCTGCAAGGCGAGCATGTGCGGATAGGTCCCTGCCGAATAATTGCCCATGGTGACGCGCTCGCGCCGTGCGAGGTCGATGTACTCGGCCATGGTGTTGACCTTCACGCCCGAGCCCACCGCCAGCGGCAGGTGCCCCGCGTCAAAGCCCGAAACGTAGGCGAAATCCTTGTCCGGGTCGTAAGGCATCTTTTTGTAAAGGATGCGGTTCTGGTTCATCGTGCTGGAGATCGTGAACAGAAACGTGTAGCCGTCCGGCGCAGCTTTAGCCACGTCGCCCGCCGCGATCATCGACCCGGCGCCGGGCTTGTTTTCGACGACCACCGGCTGGCCGAGCTTCTGCGACAGCGGCTCGCAGTACGCGCGCGCGAGGATGTCGGTCAGGCCGCCGGCCGGGAACCCGACCACCACGCGGATCGGTTTTATCGGCCATGCGCCTTGCGCGCCGGCCGGCCATGGAAACGTCGAAAGTGCACCGATACCCGCTGCTGCGCGCAGTAGCCTGCGTCGAGTGTCATTCATTGCGGTTCCTCCCTCTTGCTCGCTAACGTACTGGTACCAGCACAAAACTGACAGGATCGTCAATATCTACGCCGACTTTCCGATAAAATGTCCTGAAATCTAGTCCGTTTTCGACCATTTTTGAAGCGCACCGCCAAGTGCCCGTCGAGGCCTATCGCGGTTCAGTCCGTGCCCTCGCGATCCAGCCCCCGGTAACGGCACAGCAGCACGAGTGTCTCCACCATCAACGCCGCAGCAAGCGATGCCGCCATGCCGTTCACGTCGTGCGGCGGGCTGACCGTATTGACGTCGATCGCCACGATGTTCAGGCCAGCAAGCCCGCGCAGGAATTCGATGCCTTCGCGAGCGCTCAACCCGCCCCAGCTCGGCGCACAAACGCCGGGCGCGCACGAAGGATCGAAGACATCCATGTCGATGCAAAGGTAGACCGGCCGTCCCTCGAGCGTCTTGTGCACCTCCCCAAGCACGTCCTTGAATCCCCTTTCCAGCAGCGCATTCAACGGAATCACGGGCCGGTAGCCAAGCGCATGCGTGCGCGGGAAGCCACCCTGGAAATAGGTGGTGCCGCGCAGGCCGATATGGAACGAGGACTCCGGGTCGATCACGCCCTCGGTGGCCGCGTGATGGAACTGCGTGCCGGTGTTGTGCTCGTTGCCCGGCACCGGCGCCGTCGTGTCGGTATGCGAGTCGAGGTGCACCGCCGCGAGGCCAGGGTAACGCTTTCCGACCGCGCGCATCTGCGGCAATGAGATGCTCCCGTCGCCGCCCATCGTGACCGGCACGGTGCCGGCAGCCAGCATGCGGGCCATGGCTGCCTCGATGCGCTCGAACGCGTCGAGGATCCGCCCCGGGGTGAGCTTCACGTCGCCGCAGTCGACCAGGCCCAGGCGCTTGGCGGGGCTGAAATCGGCGAGCTCCGGGTTGAAGGGCCGCATGAGCCGCGACTGCTCGCGGATCGAAAGCGGTCCCTGCCGCGATCCAACGCGGAAGGGATGGATGCCGTAGTCGAAAGGGATGCCGAGGATCGCGGCCTTGGCCGAGGTCAGGTCATGCGAATAGGGCGCGCCCATGAACGTGAGCGGGCCGCTGCAAAGCGCCTTGAGTCCTTCGTCTTCCATGCTCTTACCTCACTCGACTTTGACGTTCGCATCGCGGGCGACCTTCGCCCAGCGCTTCGCATAGGTTTCGACCAGTTGCTGGAACTGCTCCGGCGAATTCACGCGCGGCTCGACGCTAAGTCCGGCGAATTTTTCGCGCACGTCCGGCGCAGCAACTGCTTTTGCGATCTGGGCGTTGAGGGCAAGCACCACGCTGCGGGGCGTGCCCGCGGGCGCGAGAAAGCCCCACCAATGCTCGACGACCATCTCGGGCGCTCCGCTTTCGACGAAAGTCGGCACCTCGGGCAGCGAGGACAAGCGCGACGGCGAAGTGACCGCAAGCACCCGCAGCTTGCCGGAGGACACATGCGGCGCCGCCGAAGCGAGCGTGGAGAACACTGCGTTGACCTGGCCGCCCGCGGCATCGGTAAGCGCCGGCGCCGAGCCCTTGTACGGCACGTGCACAAGCTTTATGCCGGTGCCGGTTTGCAGCATTTCGATCATCAGGTGCGATGCCGTGCCGTTGCCGCCCGACGCCACGGTAACCTGGCCGGGCTTCGCACGCGCGCTCGCAATCAGCTCCGCCAGGGACTTGAACTGCGCGGCATTGGAGTACAGGAACTGTGCAGAGACACCGACGATGGTGATCGGGGCAAAGTCCCTGATCGGGTCATAGGTAGGCTTCGGCAGCACGCTCGCGTTGACGGTGAAAGGCACGTCGGCAATCAGGATCGTGTACCCGTCAGGCGCGGCGCGCGCCACCTGCGTGGTGCCGATCATGGTGCCGGCGCCGGGGCGGTTATCGACGATGAAAGGCTGCTTGAAGGCGTCGGCGAGCTTGGCGGCCAGCAGGCGCCCGATCACGTCCGAACTGCCGCCCGGCGGATACGGCACGATGATCTGCACGGCGTGGGTCGGCCAGGCCTGGGCGAATGCGACCGGGGGTGCGACGCACAGCGAGGTAGCGAGCAGGACCAATTCCAGGAGGGAAATGCGCGAATTCATTTGCTGTGCCGCGAACCCGAACGGGCGCGATAGGTTGCAGTGACCTGCCGGGCCACGGCGTGCGCGCCGTCTCGGGCCTCGTTCCACGGCCTTATTTTCGCCAAGACCTTGCCGAGAGTGTCCTTGGCGATTTCACTGTCGTAGCGAATCTGGCCACGCAGCCAATAACCCTCCGAGAGGCCGAAAAACCGGCACAGGCGAAGATCGGTATCTGCGGTGATGGAGCGCCCTCCGGATACGATATCGCTGATGCGCTGAGCCGGTACGCCAATTTCCTTGGCCAGCCGGTACTGCGAAATGCCCATCGGCTTCAGAAACTCTTCTGCCAGGATTTCGCCGGGAGTAATGGGGGACAGTTTTCGCATTGCTACTCTCACTCAGTGATAGTCGATGATCTCAACGTCTTCCGGGCCCGCATCGGTCCAACGAAAGCATGCGCGAAACTGATCGTTGATGCGGATACTGTGCTGGCCTGAACGATCACCTTTCAACCCCTCCAGACGATTGCCGGGCGGGATACGCAAGTCTTCGAGACGTCCGGCCTGGTTTAGCTGTTCGAGCTTGCGGCGTGCTACGACTTCGATGTTGACGAAGCGGGGAACTCGAATGCGGTTGAACAGGGCTTCAGTGTCGGGGCATCTGAAGGACTTGATCATACGCGATAGTCATGCGAGGCGTGACTATTGTCAAGCCACTTCGCGTTTCACTCCCAGCCCCTCCAGGATTCCCTTCAGATACCCCACCGCCCGCGCCGCCGCGGCCGGCCCGTCGGGCACGTAGTCGAACGGCTCCACTGCGATGTCGCCGGTGTAGCCGTGCCTGATCAGCGCGGCAAACAGCGGCGCGAACTTCTGCTCGCCCTGCCCCGGACCCCGCCGGTTGCGGTCGTTGACCTGCACGTGCGCGATCAGCCCCTTGGGCAGCCAGCGCTCGGCGAGCCGATCCAGCGGTTCCTTCTCCATCTGCCCGGCCGAGCTGCAGTCGAGCATGCTCTTCAGGGCCGGGTTATCGATGGTGGCGACGATCTGCGCGGCCTCTTCCAGCGTATTCACCAACGGCGTCTGCTCCGAAGACAAGGGTTCGACGCAATAGGTGACGCCGGCCAGTTGTGCCCGCTCGGCCACCGTGGACCAGCAGGCCTGTGCTCTCGCGAGCGCGGCCTCGCGCGTGTCGCCGGGATCGATGCGGCGCTGGCCGGGCGAGCCGTGCACGAGATAGCGCCCGCCGAGTTCCGCACACAGGTCCACCAGCGAATACATCACATCGAGCGACCTCTTCCTGACCCCGTCGTCCCGCGTGCTGATCGAAAGACCCTCGGGTTTCACCAGCAGCCAGTGCAGGCCGGTCACCGCAATGCCAGCGTCTTCGGCCGCGCGGCGCGAGGCCGCCACCAGCGCCGTGCTCATGCGGTGCGGTTCCTCGGCAAGCGTATAAGGCGCGACCTCGAGGCCGTCGTACCCGAGCTTCGCGGCGTATTCGCATTGCTTCGGGAACGGCATCGGCACGATCACTTCATTGCACAGGGCGATTCGCATTGTCATTTTCCGAGCATACCGCGGATCGAAAGCATCAAGGCCTCTCCTGCGGCGCGCACCCGCCGGTTGATCGGCGGCACGTACATCGCAAGCGTGAAGAGCGTGATGGCTGCAAGCAGAGCGCAGACCGGCCGCGTGAAAAAGGGCGTGAGGTCGCCGTTGGTGATCTGGAGGCCCCTGCGCAGGCTCTTGTCGAGGATGTCGCCGAGCACCAGGCCCAGCACGAAAGGCGCGATCGGGTAGTTGCACTTCCTCAGCACGAAGCAGGCCAGGCCGATCGCCGCCATGAGCCAGATGTCGAACACGCGCGAGGCGATCGCAAAAGCGCCGACGGTGCACATCACGAAGATCACCGGCATGATGATCGAGCGCGGGATGCGGATCACGGCGAGCAACGGCCGCACCAGGAACAGGCCGTAAAACAGCATGCCCAGCGTCGCCAGCGTGGTCATCGCCACCACGTCGTACACAAACTGCGGGTGGCTCACCATCAGCATCGGGCCCGGCTGCACGCCGTGGATGATCATCGCCGCCATGAGCACGGCGGAGGGCGCCGACCCGGGAATCGCCAGCGCGAGCGCCGGGATGATGCCGCCGGGAATCGATGCGTTGTCACCCGTCTCGGCCGCCATGAGCCCCTCGATCGAGCCCTTTCCATAGAGCTCCTTCTCCTTGCTTGCGCGGCGCGCAGCGGCGTACGAAGACCAGGCCGCCATGTCCTCGCCGACGCCGGGCAGGATACCGATGTACACGCCGATCACGCCGGAGCGCAGGATCGTCTTCCAGTACTTGAGCACGTCGGCGATGCGCGGCAGGACCGAATCGACGCTGTTCACCAGCGCCTTCTTCATCGGCTCGGAGAGCACGATGAGGATCTCGCAGAACCCGAAGGCGCCGACCAGTGCGGGAATCAGCGTGATGCCGCCGGAGAGCTCGGACCAGCCGAAGGTGAAGCGGTCGTGCGCATGGATGCCGTCCTGCCCGATGAGCGTCGCGAACAGGCCGAGCAGGCCCATCATCCAGCCCTTGAGCGGGTCGGAGCCCGCGATCGAACCCGACATCAACACGCCGAATAACGCCAGCCAGAAAAACTCGAACGCGCCGAACGAGAGCGCTACCTCGCCGAGCGTGGGCGTGAGCAGCGCGAGGCACACGACGCCGAACAGCGAACCCACGACCGACCCTGTGGTCGCAATTCCCATCGCTCGCCCCGCCTGGCCTTTCTGCGCCAGCGCGTATCCATCGAGGCAGGCTGCCGCGTTCGCCGCAGTGCCGGGAATGTTGAGCAGGATCGCGGTGCGACTGCCGCCGTAGATCGTGCCCACATAGGCGCAGATCAGGATCAGGATCGCGTCGTTCGCCGGCAGCTTGATGGTCAGCGTGGTGAGAAGCGCGATGCACAGCGTCGCCGACAGGCCCGGCATGCAGCCGACCAGCACGCCGACCAGCGTGGCGCCGAGCGTGTAGAGGATCGGCTTGACGGCCATGAAGCCGGCGAACGAATGGCCGAGCAGGACCAGGCCGTCAAACATCGATGGCTTTCATCTAGGGCAGCCGCACGAGGAAGATTTCCTGGAACATGAACGCGATCGTTCCAGCAGCTGACAGTGCGATCACCGCGGCGACCGCCAATCCGCGCGCCACCTCTCCCTGCGCTTTTCGTTCCGGGTATTGCAACACCGCGATTTGCACAAAGAGGTACAGCGCCCCGGCCGCCCAGAACGGGACGCGCCCGACCAGACCGAGCGCGAACCCAAGGCACAACAGGAGCGTGATCCCGATGCGACCGAGCACGTCCGGGCGCAGGAGCACCGGAGGCGCCTGCACGCTTGCGAAAGCGCCCCGGCGCAGGGACCGCACCGCAAGGATCAGGCCGCATGCGGTGATCAACACGCCGAGCACGCCGGGAACGAGCCCGGGCGCGGTGAAGAAGCTCACCCCCATGCGCTCGAGCCGGTCCATGCGCCACGAGGCGATGCCGATCGCGATTCCAAACGCGATCCACGCGAGACCGCCGTAGAAATCGGCGCGCGATGAAGGCAGAACTTCTGGCAGGACTTCGGCGCCGGCCCTGTCAGGCCCGAGGTTCAACTCGCCCGCCAAGTTACTGTTTGGGGATGCCGAGCTTGTCCGGCGAAACCTTGGCCATACCGGCCTCGTTGATGATCCAGGCATCGGTGACGATCGTCGGCCAGACCGCGTCGTGAGCCGCCTTGCCGGCCATCGGTGAGAACAGCACCGAGCGGCCCTTGGCGTAGGACTTGAGCTTTTCGGAGTTGGCAATTTTTTCAGCCCAAACCTTCTCCATCGTGGCGGCAACTTCGGCAGGCGCGCCCTTGGGAATGAAAATGCCGAAAGCGGTTTCGACCGACGGCAGTCCCTTAACCCAGTTGGTGATCGGTGGGATGGTGCCGTAGCCTTCGATGTCGAGGGCTTTGTTGCCGACCACCGCGAGCGGGCGCAGGCGCTTGCCCTTGATCATCTCGGCCTGCTCGGAGGCCAGTTGCGTGGTGACCTGCGTCTCGCCCGCCACCGTGGAGATCACCGCGGGATTGCCGCCGTCGTACGTTACGTGCCTGTACTTGAGTCCGGTGGCTTTCGAGATCGCCTCGGCTGCGATGTGTCCGCTCGACGTGTTTCCCGCTGTTGCGAAAGTGATCTGCGCCGGGCTCGCCTTCATTGCGTCGAGCAGTTGCTGCATGTTCTGGTACGGCGAGTTCGGATTCACGCTCACGATCGGCACCTGCGTCACCGAGACGAACACGTGGAAGTCGTCCAGCTTGGTGTTCGCGAGGCCGAGCACCGGGTAGGTCCCCAGTTGCTTGGGTGCGCCGGCCGTCCAGGTGTAGCCGTCGCGCGGCGCGTTCAACGCATTCATCGTGCCGATCGAACCCGCCGCGCCGGGCTGGTTGATCACCACGATCTTGGCGCCGAGCGCCTCTTCGAGCTCGCCGGCCGCAACTCGCGTCACCTGGTCGGTGGCGCCGCCCGCGGCCCACGGCACGATGATGTTGATGGGCTTGGTGGGCTTCCACTGCGCCGAGGCCGGCGCGGACAGTGCAAACACCGTAATCACAGCGGCGAATCCTTGCAAGAGCTTGATCTTCATTGCTCCTCCTCCCGAGGGTTGGACTTCACTTCCTGAGATAGCCGAGCACCAGCTCGACCATGTGCTTGAGGCGCTCGGTGCGGTTACGCGGCGAAAACAGGTCGCGCGCGAACACCGTGGAGAGCGTATGCAGGTTGCTCTGGTAAAAGTAACTCAGCGACGCGATCGAGATATAGAGCTGCACCGCGTCCACGCCTCGCCGGAACTGTCCCGACCGCACTCCGCGCCGCAGCAGGTCCTCGATCGTCGCCACGAACGGCGAATGCATCGTCTGGATGTTCTTCGAGCGCTTGATGTGCCGTGCCTTGTGCAGGTTCTCGCTGTTGAGCAATGTCAGGAACTCCGGGTGCTTGAGGTAGTAGGCCCACGTGAATTCGACCAGGCGCCGGATCCCCTCTTGGGGTTCGACTTCGGCAAGAAGCAGGCTGCGCTCCGCGGTGCGGATTTGCTCATAGCTCGCCTCCATGACCGCGAGGAACAACGCCTCCTTGTTGCCGTAGTAGTAATACAGCATGCGCTTGTTGGCGCCCGCACGGGCCGCGATCCGGTCCACCCGTGCGCCGCCCAGCCCAGCGCGCGCGAACTCGGCGGTCGCCGCCTTGAGGATGCGTTCCTGGTTCTTCGCGGGGTCGCGGCGGACGGGCGCTGCCATGGACTCGATCGGCCTAGTCGATCTTCGCGCCGACGTCTTTGGCGATCTTGCCGATCTTGGCCACTTCCGAGACGATGAACAGGCCGAGCGCTTCCGGCGTGCCGGTCGCTGCGTCCGTGCCGAACGAAAGGAACTTGACTTTCATCTCGGGGGCGGCCATCGAGCGAACGATCTCGGTGTTCAGGCGCTGCACGATCTCGCGCGGCGTGCCGGCCGGGGCCAATACCGCCTGCCAGGTCGAGATCTCGAACCCGGGCAGCGCCGATTCGGCCATCGTCGGCAGCTCGGGCGCAATCGCCGAGCGGCTCGACCCGGTCACCGCGAGCGCGCGCAGGCGGCCCGCCTTCACCTGCGTGATCACGTCCGAAATGTTGGCGAACATCACGTGCGATTGGCCGCCGAGCAGGTCGGCCACTGCAGGCGGTCCGCCCTTGTAGTGCACGGTGACCCAGTCGACACCCGCCGCCTGCTTGAACATCTCGCCGGACAGCCGCGTCAACGTGGCCGCGCCGGGCGAGGCGAGGTTGAGCTTGCCGGGATTCGCCTTGGAGTACGCGATCAGATCGCGGGGATTGTGCACGGGCAGAGAAGGATGGACCACGACGATGATCGGCACCGTGGCCACGAGAGAAATCGGCGCAAAGTCCTTCGACGGGTGCCAGCCGAGATTAGGGAAGAACGCGGGGGCAGTCACGAACGAGGTGGCTGCCATCAGCAGCGTGTGCCCGTCCGGCGCGCTCTTGGCGACGAACTCCGCGCCGATGTTGCCGCTCGCGCCGGGCTTGTTGTCGATCACCACCGGCTGGCCGAGCGCGGTGGCGAGCTTTTCGCCGAGTGCGCGCGCGGCCAGGTCGGTCGAGCCACCCGGCGGAAACGCGACCACCATGCGAATCGGTTTCGATGGATAGGCTTGCGCCAGTACGAAAGGAGCCGCGACGATCGCGAACGCGGCCGCGAAGGCCATACTGCCGGATTTCAACATTTTCATGAGTCCTTCTTCCTCTAGAATTCTCATAACGTGAGTGCGAAGGCTTTTACCTTGGCCTCGTCAATGTCGATGCCCAGGCCCGGCCCCTTGGGCACCAGCGCAAACCGCCCCTCCATCGGGTAGGGCGTCTTCAAGTAGTCCTCTGCGATGTGTTGCGGGCCGTTCAGGTCGACCGGATAATCGATCGAATAGGCTGCGAACAGGTGCACCGACGCCGCAAACCCGATCGGCGCATCCATGAGCCCGCTGCCGATGAGCCCGAGCCCGGCGCTGCGCGCGAGATCGCAGAGCTGGCGCGCGTAGTGGATGCCGCCCACCTTGTTGACTTTTATCACCAGCGCTTCAACGGCCTCGCGGCGGATGAGTTCGATCACCACCGGCAGACCCATGGCCGCTTCGTCGAGCGCAATCGTCATGTTCGTGGCCGCGAGCAGCTTCTTCATGCCGTAGAACTCGGCCATCGGGATCGGTTGCTCGAACAGTTCGATGCCGAGCGCCTCGAACCCGCGCGCCGCGCGCAGGGCTTCGTCGAGCGTGTAGCCCTGGTTTGCATCGACCCAGACGACACAGTCCTTCGCCAGCGCGAGTGCTGCGTGGACTCGCTCGATATCGAGCTTCGGCTCGTGCCCGACCTTGACCTTGAAGGCGCGGTAGCCCAGGCCGAGGCCTGCCTGCACCTGCCCTAGGGTGCCTTCAACATCCGGCGCCGAGACGAGGTAGGAAAGCTCGATGCGGTCGCGCCCCTTGGCGCCGAGCCAGCTTTGCAGTGGGATGCCGAGTTTGCGGCAGATGAGGTCGTGCACGGCGAGATCCAGCGCCGCCTTCGCGATCGGCTGGCCGGGGTCGAGACCGGGTGCGAGTTCGGTGTTCATCACCGCGTGCAGACCGGCGATGTCGAACGGGTCGCGCCCGATGAGCTCGGGCGCGAGGTATTCCTTGATCGTGGTGTAGCAGGAGTGCGTGGTCTCGGCCGACCAGCGCCGGCTCGGACCGGCCTCGCCCCAGCCGACGGTGCCGTCGTCCGCGGTCATCTTGACGAGGATGACGCGCTTGCCCTCCTCCATCGTGCGCGGCA
Source organism: Betaproteobacteria bacterium (assembly GCA_947482825.1). Classification (GTDB taxonomy): domain Bacteria; phylum Pseudomonadota; class Gammaproteobacteria; order Burkholderiales; family SG8-39; genus SZAS-79. Next base: position 44,621 of record CANKMT010000004.1, read on the forward strand.
CGCCGCGCGAGAGCCTGGACATCGCCTTCAGCGGCAGACGGACGGGAAGGACTTCGATGCGTTCGATCTTCATTGCGCCTCGCCTTTCAATGTAATCGCCCGAGCACGGCGGCGGCCGGCTCCGGGGCCCAGTGCGCGGCAAGGCCGAGGTCGGCATGCAGCACCTGCGCACAGTTGTAGCCGGGCAACCCGGTGATATTGCCACCCGGGTGGCTGGAGGACCCGCACAGGTACAGCCCATTCACATGCCCACGATAGTGCCCGGCCCCCGGGAACGGGCGGTCGTGCCCGATCTGCCCGTGCGTGAAAGCGCCGACCAGCAGGTCGCCTTCACGCATGTTGGGCAAAGTCCGCTCGGTATCCAATGCGCTGCGCGTAAACGAATCGATCACCGCGCCTTCGAGGTTCGGTGCGTGCTGCGTCCACAGGCGCAGCATGTCGCGGCCGTGTGCCTCCTTCGCCTTGTCCCAGTTGCGCGCATCGCCGTGCAGGCGGTATGGAAGCTTCTCCCACATGAACGCAGTGTGGTGGCCCGCCGGCGCCTGCGAGGGATCGAAGACGGTAGGCGTGCTGCCCCACATCACCGTGGGCGGGATCTCGCCCCGCTCGTGGTGTTCGACGATCTCCGGGTACTGGCCGTAGCTCTCCAGCCCGAGAATCACCATCAAGGCCTTCGCCAGGTGCGGGAACTGCTTTTCCGCCGAGTAGACGGGACGCTCGCGCAGGTCGAGGTTGAGGCCGAACAGCGGCGCGATCAGGTTGTAGGTAAAGCCTGAAGCTTTGTTCCTCCACGCCGCAGGCACATGCGCGGGATCCATCAGGTCGAGGAAGGTCTGGTGCGGATTGAGGCCGGAGACGACGAAATGGCGGGCCTTGATGCGCTCTCCCGAGGCGGTCTCCACGCCGACCGCCTTGCCGCCTTCGACGAGGATGCGCCTGGGCTCGGCGAGGTAACGGATCTCGCCGCCGGTCTCATGCACTGCGCGCACCAGCGCACGCGCGAGGCCCGCCGAACCGCCGACGCACATCTGCGCCTTGCCCGCGGCGGCCAGCAAAATCGGAATGTGATGTCCAAAGCCCTTGCAGCGCAAATCCACTTCGCGCAATCCGTTGAAGAACAGCAGCCCGGCCTGGACCACCGGATGCTCGAACTCGCGCAGCACGAACTCCTGCGGAGAAAGTTCACTCGTCTCGAGGAGCAATCGGCCGTGCGCGCTCCTGCCCAGCAACGCGCGGCGCTCGGCTGCGGGGATCGGCGGCGTGCGGCCCTCGGGCCCGATGATCTGCTCGAGGATCGGCACGAAATCGTCGCGCCAACGGCGCACCGCGCGCGCGTCCTTCGGGCTGAAGCGTTCGAACGAGGCCGCCGTCTTCTCGAAATCGGTCCACCACTCGAGCACGTTGCCGTCCTTCTGCACCAACGCGACGTTGAGTTCCGGTTCCAGGTAGCGCGCGCCGCGCCGCTCGAGTTCCAGGTCGCGATACCACGGCATGTAGGTGATCGCACGATGAAAGAAAGAGTGCGTGTTGTGGAGGAACCCCGGGTTGCGCGGATCCTCGGCGGTGACGAGTCCCCCGCCCGGCATCGAGCTACGTTCCAGGCACACGGTCTTGAGGCCCGCGCGGCCGAGGTAGGCCTGCAGGACCAGCGCGTTATGGCCCGCGCCGAGGAGAATGCCGTCATAGGTGTCGGAGTCGTGGGCCATGTCTATTGCCAGTTCATGAACACCGGACTACCCCACGCCATGTGCCCGTTCTTCTGCCGCGCGCGCAAGTAGACGTGCGAGCGGCCCCTCGGCACTTCCAGCGAGCAGCGGCCAGCCACCGAAGAAGAAGCAAGCGGCACCAGCCGGTGCCATTGGTAGCCTTCTTTCGGAAAGGGACCGGTGAAGAGGTTCGCAGAACCGCGCTGCAGTTCCCCGAGCGAATGCTTCGACTCCTGCGCGACCGGCTCGGTGAGCGAAAGCGCGATTCCGGTCGCGGCATTGCCTTCGACTTCCAGGATCACGCTCTGATTCGGGTTCTCGCGATACGCGTTCTGGCGGGCGGTGTAGGAGCGGATCGAAAGACCGGTGTCGCCCTGCGGCTCGAAGCGATGGCGGCGCTGCTCGTCAAAAGGCATCGACTGCAGGCAGGGGAAAAAACGCGCGATGCGGCCCTTCTCCACCTCCACCCGTATGGCCCAATCGCAAATGCGGTCGAGCGCAAGCGCGCCCCACGGCCCCCACCCCCACTCGAGACGAAGCTGGACCGGCGCGGCAAAAGCCTCCGCGGCCGGTGTCGCATCGCTTGCATAGGCGCGGTGCACGACGTGCCCGTCCTGGATGACTTCAACGAGATCGAGCTCGTCGCGGCCATTGACCGCAAACGAAACCTCGGCCTGGTTTCCGGCCGAAACGGTCGAGCCCATCGGCGCACCGTCCACCGTAAAGTCGAGCTCGATGCGGTCTCCCGTGAGCGCATAGGTGCGACGCGCGCGGATCGCCTCGAAGATGCCTTCGCGCGTGAAATCGCTCACCAGCGCGGCCATAAGGCCTTCGCCATAGGCACCGGGAAAGCCTGCGTGGTCATCCGAAGATCCCACGAAACCGAAACGCAGCCCGGACTGGAGCGCGGCGCGCGCCGTGTTCGCTGTCTCGCGCCCGCCCATCGAGTGGGTGAAATAGGTGAAAGGCCCGCGGTCGTCCTCGGAGTTGCCGTGCTCGGAGTAGATTTCGACCACCGGCGTGCAGGCTTCGTCGAAGCACTCCCAGTTCACGCCGCGGTGGCCTTTCGGATAGGCGAGGTGATGCGGAATCATCAGCGCCTTTTCCTCGATGCAGAAATCGCGCAGGCGAGCCACGTCGCCTGCATAGAACAGCGGCCGGTTGTCCTGCGGGAACACGATGCATTGGTCGCCCCACAGCGACGAATGCCACTCGAAGCCGAGGAAGGCGCAGAACTCGCCCTCGCGGTTGCCGTCGGCGATCACGCGCTGGACCTGCGGCCAGGTTTCCTTCAACCGCTTGAACCCGTCGATCCAATGGCGCTCGCGCCCTCCTTCCATCGACGGCATGTCGTGCCAGCTCGAATGGCCGGTGAACGCGAAGAAATCCAGGTGCGTGCGCGCCACATCCAGGCTGCGCTCGATCGAACCGACGCCGTACCCGTGGGCGTTGTGGTTGTGGATGTCGCCGTACAGGATCGAGTACGCGCCGGCCATCAGTCCAACCGTGCATCCTTGGCCACCAGCAGCCTTTCGAGCGCGAGGACCATGCCGTACAACACAACGCCGATGAGCGTAATCAGGATCACCGCCATGAACATGGCCGGGGTGTCCAGCGTCACCTGCACCTGGAGCATCAGGTAGCCCAGGCCCTTGTCCGACCCGAGGAACTCCCCCACGATGGCGCCGGCCACGGCGAGGATCGCCGCCACCTTCATGCCCGAGAAGATGTAGGGCAGCGATCCTGGCAGCTGGATCTTGAGGAACAGTTGCCAGCGCGAACCCTTGAGCGCGCGCACCAGGTCGAGCAGGTCGGGTTCGACCTCGCGCAAGCCGCGGGCCGTGGTGAGCAGGATCGGGAACACGCAGATCGAGAAAGCCATCATCGCGTTCGGGAACACGCCGTACTTGAACCACACGATGATCAGCGGCCCGAGCGCCACTTTGGGGATCATGTTGAGCGACACCAGGAGCGGCAGGAAGAACTGCTCGAGCGTCTTGGACCAGGTAAACACCAGCGCGAGGCCGATGCCCACGACAAGGGCAAGGAAATAGCCTGCGAAAATCTCCGTACCCGTGACCAGCGAGTTGCCCCACCAGTTGTAGCTGCCATCGGCGAGTGCGGCAAAGGTCGCTTGCGGCGAAGGCATGACAAACTTGGGCACGTTGCCGAATTTCACGAACAGGTACCACGCGAGCAGCAGCGCGAGATGCGAGACCACGGCGAGCGCGTAACGCTGCATCGTGTCGGCGGGTTTGTCTACGGTCGAGTCCACAAGTGCTCCTTCAGGGACCTGGGCGGGGATTGCGCGAATGCGGGACGCGCCTCACGCAAGCCACTTCCCCAGGTTGGCTTTCACAAAAGCGTCGTCGGCAAATTCCGGATAGGCGGCATGGACGCGGTCGATCTCTTCCATCTGGCCGGGCGACAGCTTTTCGTTCGGATCGAGGCACCAGAGGCCCTCGAGGAGGCCCTGCCGGCGCAGTACCTCGTGGCAGCCGGGAATGCAGCCGGCGAAATCGTTGGCCACGTCGAAAAAGGCGCTGTTGGCGTCGGTGACCTTGGCGTCCAGCGAGAGCAAATCCGCGTCGATGTCGTTCGCCGCCACCGCGGCCCGGATGCGCGCATGCAATCGAACCGCCGATTGGGTCCAAACGCTCCAGTGGCCGAGGAGCCCGCCCTTGATGCGCATGCGCACCGTCTCGCCGCCGCTTTTTCCACCCCTCTGCACGTCGAACGGCACGGCAAGGTCGAGCACGATGTGGTCATCATTGCCGGTATAGAGCGTGACCCGGTCTTCCGCCCGCGCTGCAGCCACGCCGCGGATCACATCGAGCGTGCGGTAGCGGTTGAACGGCGCCATCTTGATCGCCACCACGTTCGGGATCTCGGCGAACCGCCGCCAGAATTCCATCGGCAACGGGATGCCGCCGACCGCCGTCTGCAGGTAGAACCCCACCAGCGGCATCTCGGCGGCGACAGCGGCGCAATGCGTGACCAGTTCGTCGATGGAGGCGCCCTTCATTGGTGCGAGGCTCAGCATCACGGCGTGGTAGCCCAGGCCGCGCGCGATCTGTGCTTCGCTCCTGGCCTGCGCGGTCTTGCCGGACAGGCCGCCGACCAGCACCAGGTCGCTCGAGGCGCCCTTCCAGTCGCGCGCGGTTTCGGCGGCCAGCCGAAGCACCGGCTCGTAAAGGCCGGTTTCCCGGATCGCGAATTGCGTCGAGTGCACGCCGACTGCGAGGCCGCCGGACCCGGCGTCGATGTAGTAACGCGTGAGCGCCTTCTGGCGGCGCACGTCGAGCTTGCGCCCGGCATCCAACGCAAGCGGGTGCGCGGGAATTACCGCGCCCTGGCGAAGGGCAGCGAGGACGCCGGCGGGAAGGTCGGACCAGAGTTGGGGCATGGGCGCGGCAAGTGAATCGCGAAAGTAAGCGCAGAAGTAACTGCGTGGTTAACTTAACCGACGCATCCGAGAGCGTCAACGCCGCACTTTGCCCCCGCTGTCCAGACCCTGCCATCATCCAGACCCTGCCATCATTGACACCCCACTTACGCGCCCGATACCATCGCCCGACCAAAACCCGAGGAGGGATCGCATGAAAAAAGCTTTCGTTTCGGCGCTGATCGCGCTTGCAGCAGCCCCGTCCGCGGCCTTCGCGCAGACCAAGCTCGATTTCATCCTGAACTGGGTCCCGGGCGGCGACCATGCGCCCTACTACTACGCCAACAAGATGGGCTGGTATGCCAAAGAGGGCCTGCAGGTAAATCTCGAGCCCGGCAAGGGCTCGGCGCTTTCGGTGCAGAAGGTTGGCGCCGGGGCGAACCCCGTGGGCCTGGCCGACATGGGCAACGTGCTCGTCGGCCGCGGCAAAGGCGCCGAGATGGTCGGCGTTTTCAACGTGTATGCCAACTCGCCGCAGGGCGTTTACTGGTTGAAAAGCTCCGGCATCAAAGGCATCAAGGACCTGGCCGGCAAGAAGATCGGCAACCCCGCGGGCGATGGCGCCCGTTCGGTCTGGCCGGCGCTGGCCAAGAACAACGGCCTCGACCCGAAGTCGGTCATCTGGGTGAACATCGACGCCAACTCCAAGCTCGCGGCGCTCAAGTCCAAGTCGATCGACGTAACCACTTCGTTTTACAACATCCACCACATCTTCCAGCGCGAACTGGGAGACGACATGGGCTTTCTCGCCTGGCGCGACGCCGGCCTGAACACCTATGGCAACTCCGTCGTCGTGAACACCGAGTTTCTGAAGAAGAACAAACCGGCCATCGACAAGTTCGCCAAAGTCACGCAAAAGGCGTTCGCCGCGTGCGTGGCCGACCCGAAGCCGTGCGTGCAGGCGCTGATCGACGCCAACGGGGCCCTCAAGTTCGACAACGAAATGACCAACTGGGGGCTCGTCGAGGTGCTGATGAGCGACAAATTCTCCAAGTCGGTGGCGCTCGGCATCCATGACGACACACGCATGGCCGCCGACTATGCGCTGTACAAGGAATACGTCGGCCTCGACAAGGAATTCGACGTGAAGACCACTTACACGAACGAATTCCTGGATCGTTCGATCAAGATGACGAAATAGATGGCCGCCTCCGGACGCGGCCTCCAGCGAGGCTGCGCGGCAGCACTGGCAGTACTGTCGATGCTCACGGCGACCGCCGCGCTGGCGCAAGCCTGGCCGGCCCGGCCGATTCGCATCATCGTGCCCTTCCCGCCCGGCGGCGGTCTCGATTTCTTCGCCCGTGTGCTCGCGCCGCGCTTGCAGGACAACCTCGGCCAGCAGATCGTGGTCGAAAACCGCTCGGGCGCCGGCGGCATGGTCGGTGCGGATGCGGTAGCCAAGGCGGCTCCCGATGGCTATACGCTGCTGCTCGCTTCCTCGGCCGAGCTCACGATCAGCCAGCACCTGTACCCGAAGATGGCCTACGACGCGATCAAGGATTTCACGCCGGTGTCCTACGCATCGCACGCCGCGCTGCTCTTTTCGGTGCATCCGTCGCAGCCGGCAAAGAACCTGCAGGAAGTCATCACGCTCGCCCGCGCAAATCCCGGCAAGCTCGCTTTTGCGTCGGCGGGAACCGGCGGCGTACAGCACCTGGCCGGCGAGATTCTCAAAACGGCCGCCAAGATCGACATCGTCCACGTCCCGTACAAAGGCGCCGGCCCGGCGGTGATCGACATGGTCGGCGGGCAGGTGCAGATGGGATTCACCGCCCTGCCCTCCTCGATCCAGCACGCACGCTCGGGAAAGCTCCGGCCGATCGCGGTCACCAGCGTGAAGCGGAGCGACGCCGCACCCGAGTTGCCGACCTTCACCGAACTGGGCTACCCCGCGCTCGACCTGGTGGTCTGGTACGCCGCCCTCTTCCCGGCCCGCACGCCGCCCGAGGTCGTGGCGAAGATGAGCGCTGAGATCAACCGCGCGGTCGCAATGCCCGACATCAAAGCCCGGCTGCTCGAGCAGGGCGTCGAGTCGGTCGGCACCACGCCGGACCAGCTCGCGAAGTTCATGCAGTCGGAAGCGGCGCGCTACGGGAAGATCATCCGGGAAACGGGCGCGAAGCCGGATTAGGCGTCCGCGCCCAAGGGCGACTCGCGCCCCGCCTACTTCTTCTGCGCAGCCATCTTGTCGTAGAAAGCGACCAGCCTGACCACATCGGCCGCATCCACGCGCCCGATCGGCCCCGAGCTGTAGGTTGCCGAGCGCACTTTGCCTTCCGCGTCGATCAGGAACTCGGAAGGCTGGATGAGGCCGCGCCTTTCCTCCCACCACGCGCCGATGCTCTCGGCGAGCGAGCGCGTGACGCCGTAGCCGACTGGAAACGACAATTCGGCAGCCACCTCCCTTGCCTTGTCGATGGGGTCGATGCTCGCGGCAACTACCTTCACGCCAAGCGCATCGAGCTCGGGTTTGAGTTTTTCGAAGCCGACCAACTGCCGGCGACAGTACGGTCACCAGTGACCGCGGTAGAAGAGGACGACCTTGTAGCGTGCGTCGAGATCTTCTGGAACCTTGAGCTGAGTGCCGTCGACCAGGTCGAAGGTCAGGCTGGGAAAAATGTCACCGGTATTGAGCTTGTCGGCCATTTGTATCCTTCGGTACAGAAAACGCAGTGTCGCAGAGATTCTTCGCCGGACCGCCAAGGCCGGAACCGTCTCGGCATTGTACCGACACCAGAACACGAACTGACAGGACAATCAATATCGGCGCGGACTTTCAAGTACGAAAGTTACAAAATTTGGCACCTATCCGATTTCGACCTCCCCAGTCTCCTCGCTTTGAGCATTTCCATGGTTGCGCGAACGCGCAACCGCGAAATGCTCAAATCGAGGAGATCATGGAACCCCAAAAAAAGATCTGCCCCAAGAAACGAAGTCGCACCTACATCGTCGGGTTAACCACTTCCCCACCCAACGCCACCAGCCCCCAGGTCGACATCCCCGCATCCCAGTTGAACCCGATGTGCGCACTGGCCGAGTGCGCATCCCGGAACAGCCTCTCCAGCGGGTACTTGGTGTAGATGCCGTTGGCGCCGGCCATCTCGTGCAGCGTATTCACGGCTTCGACCCCGAGCCTTGCTGCAAGCGCGCAATTGCGCCGGAAGCGCAGCTTGTCCTCCATCGGCGGCATGAGGCCGGCGGCGGCGAACTTCATGCCCTCGAGGCAGTCGGCATGCTGCGAACCGCGTGCCAGGTCGATCTTCGAGGCGGCCACGCCGACGCGAAGCTGCACGGTCTGGAAGTCGCGCATCTTCATGCCGGTGTAGTTGGTGCTGCGCTCCTTGACCGATTGGACGGTCATCTCGAGGGCCGCCTGCGCATTGCCGATGATCGCACCCGCCAGGCAACTCGAACCAAGCGCGCCGAGCGGAATCTGGTAAAGCGGATTCGGGTTTACCTTGGCGCCGGGAAAATCGGCCCGGCCGCGCGCGGTGTACATCGACAGCGCCCGATGGTCGGGCACGAAGACTTCCTCGACCTTGACCGACTTGCTCCCCGTTCCGCGCATGCCGAGCGTGCTCCAGTCGTCGATGACCGTGTAGTCCTTGCGCGGCAGGAGGCACATCCGATGGTCGACGATCTTGTCGCCGTCCCTGACGATGCAAGCGAGCATGTTCCAGGAGGACGGGTCCACGCCCGAGGAGAAATTCCAGTACCCCGATAGCACGATGCCGCCGTCGACCTTCCGCCCCCGCCCCTGCGGGTAGGCGATGCCCGAGGCGATGATCGCGTCGGGGTCGTCGGCCCAGACTTCCTCCTGCGCCTTGGGGTCGTAAAGGGCCAGCATCCAATGGTGGATCGACAGGTTGCCGACGTTCCAGGCCGTCGATGCGTCGCCCCGCCCGATGATCTCGGGGAGGTCGAACACCGAGACGAAATCGAGCTCCATGCCGCCCCAGCGCCTGGGCTGAAGGAAACGCAAGAGGCCCGACTCGTGCAGCAGCGCGAGAACCTCCGGCGTCAGCTGCCTCGCCTGCTCCTGCGCGTCTGCAAGCTCGCGCAATTTCGGGACGAGGGTGTGCGCGCGGCGCGCAGCCTCTTCATAGCCTACGTCGGCAAATCCGCTCCGGCGATCCATTCAGTTGGGCCTCGCCATTGTGCCTGCCTTGTCCTTCGCGCCTTCGACTTCGGGCATCTTCGAGTAATCCTCGCCCCAGTCGGGCATCTTGGGGAGGTTGTTGAAGTTGAGCTCGATCGTGAGCCCGTCCGGATCGCGCACGAAGATCTGGAACAGGTCGAAATCCGGGAGCGCCCGCGCCCAGAAATCGCACTTCATTGCGCCGAACCGGTCGCGGAACGCTTCCGGGTCGGTCGCGAGGAAAGCGATGTGGTCGACCACGCCCGAGTTGTCCTGCGCGGCGTGCTTGGGCGTGCCGCGGTAATAGAGCTCGGCATTCGGGATGCCGTGCTGGCCCATGTGGACCCAGATCCGGCCTTCGCGCCCCAGCCAGTAGCCGGCGAACGGGAAAGGCGGTCGCGGCATGATGTCGAGGTCAAGGGCCTTGCAGTAGAAATCCTTGGTCGCCTCCAGATTGCTGGCGCGCACAAAGTAGTGGTTGAGTTCGGTCAGCGGCATGTTCGTCCTCCGGGATTTACGCCCTAGTTTATAGGACGATGCGCAGGCGCTGGCAAGGTACACTTTCGCTCGATCGCCACCGAATCGAAACTGCAAGGGAGCCCGATTTGAAAGCACCAGCCTTCGCCTATGCGAAACCACGCTCGCTCGCCGAGGTCTGCGCCCTGCTGGATGAACGAGGCGAGACAGCCCGCGTGCTGGCCGGCGGCCAGAGCCTCGTGCCCATGCTGAACCTTCGCGTGGCGGCGGCGGACCTGCTGGTCGACATTTCCGGCATCGAGAGCCTGCGCGGCGTTTCGGTGACTGCGGACAGGCTGTGCGTCGGCGCACTCACCAGTCATCGCGAAGTCGAGCAGTCGGCCGAGGTGGCCAGGCACGCCCCCCTGCTCGCTCAGGCCGCGCCGCATATCGCCCACGTGGCGATCCGCAATTCGGGAACTTTTGGCGGCTCGATCGCGCTTGCCGACCCGGCGGCCGAATGGCCCGCCTGCTGCCTCGCCCTCGACGCGACGATCCTGACGATTTCCAAGGCAGGCAAGCGCAGTATCCCGGCCCGCGCGTTCTTCAAGGGCCTGTTTTCCACAGACCTCAGGCCCGGCGAGTTGATCACCGGCGTCGAAATTCCGCTCACGCCCGGCCACCGCAGCGTGTTCCTCGAACTCTCCCGGCGGCGTGGCGACTACGCCATCGTCGGCGTCGCCGCGATGGCCAAGGTGCAAGGAGGCACGCTCCAGGACGTGCGTCTCGCCTTTCTGGGTGGCGGCGACCGACCGCTGCTTGCGGTACATGCAATGAAAGCCGCCGAAGGCAAGCCACCGCTCGCCGACCTCGGTCCGGCGCTGGCCGCCGACCTCTCGCCGATGGCGGACCTGGACACCTCGGCTCGCACCAAGCTCCACCTCGCCAACGTACTTGCGCGCCGCGCGCTCGCCGCGCTCGCAGGTTGAAGCAACAGCAAGGAACCGCATGGACCATTCCCTCCCCCTGACCCTCACCGTGAACGGCACACGGGTTACGTCCCGTGTCGAGCCGCGCACCCACCTCATCGATTTTCTGCGCGATACGGCCGGCCTTACGGGCTCGCACATCGGCTGCGAGCACGGCGTGTGCGGCGCTTGCACGGTTCGCGTGGACGGCCTGATCGTGCGCGGCTGCCTTACGCTTGCGGTGCAATGCGAAGGCAAGACCGTGGACACGATCGAAGGGCTGTCGGATTCGGGCGAACTGGCCGAACTCCAGCAGGCTTTCCATGAGAGAAACGCCCTCCAATGCGGGTACTGCACCCCCGGCATGCTGGTGGCCGCGCTGGACCTGGTGAAGTCGGAGCCGGATGCCTCGCGCGAGCGGATCCGCGAGCACCTCTCCGGCAACTACTGCCGGTGCACCGGCTACCAGGCCATCGTCGATGCGATCGAAACCGTGCTCGCGATGCGCCGGACGACGGCAAAAGCCGCGGGAGCCAGACCATGACCGCGCGCGACGAATTGCCGGTCAAGGATTCGAAGACGCGGACCCAGTCCGGCTACATCGGCAAGTCCGAGCCGCGCGCCAATGCCAAGCGCCTGCTGCAGGGGCGCGGGTCGTTCATCGACGACTTGCGTTTTCCGCGCCTGGCGCACGTGGCTTTCCTGCGCAGCCCGCATGCGCACGCGAAGATCAAGAGCATGGATTTTTCCAAGGCCCGCGCCGCGCCCGGAGTGATCGGCGTCTTCGACGGCCGCGCCGTGGCCGAATATTGCTCGCCGTGGATCGGCGTGCTCGGCCACCTCAAGGGCATCAAGTCGCCGCCGCAGTACCCGCTGGCGATCGAGCGCGCCTGCTGGCAGGGCGAAGCGGTCGCCGCCGTAGTCGCGGAAACACGCGCACAGGCAGAGGACGCAGTCGAGCTGGTTGCCGCCGAATGGGATCCGCTGCCCGCGGTGATCGACATGCACGAGTCCCTTTCGGGCAAGGTCGTGATCCACCCGGAATTCGAAGACAACATCTGCTTCTCTCGCCAGATCGACAATGGCGAGGTCGATGCCGCGTTCAAGAATGCCGATGTGGTGGTCGAAGAAAGCTACAGCTTCGGGCGCCACACCGGCGTGTGCCTCGAAGGCCGCGCGATCCTTGCGGACTACAACGCGGGCGAACACATGCTCACGGTGCACCACGCCACGCAGGCGCCGCACATGATGCAGGACATCTTCTCCAAGCACCTCAACCTTCCCGAGGCGAACGTCCGCGTGATCTGCCGCGACATCGGCGGCGCCTACGGCATCAAGGTGCACGTGTACCCGGACGAGATGTGCACCGCGGCGCTGTCGATCATGCTGCGGCGGCCGGTCAAGTTCGTGGCTGACCGGCTCGAATCGTTCCTGTCGGACATTCATGCTCGGGAACACAAGGTCACGGTGCGGCTCGCGGCGACCAAGGACGGCGAGATCCTCGCGTTCGACCTCGACGACCTGACCGCGATCGGGCCGTACTCGGTGTATCCGCGGACCAGCGGTATCGAGGGCAACCAGGTGGTGAACCTCACCGGCGGGCCTTACAAGCACAAGCACTACCGCGCGAGCCTCAACGTTGTGTTCACGAACAAGAACGTAACTTGCCAGTACCGTGCGGTTGGGCACCCGATCGCGGTCGCGCTCACGGAGGGCATCGTCGACTTGGCCGCGCAGAAACTCGGCATGGATCCGGCGGAATTCAGGCGCCGGAACATGATCCCCGACGACGCCTACCCTTACACAGGCGCGGCGGGCATGAAATACGAAGTGCTCACGCACCACCAGTGCCTCGACAAGCTGCTTTCGCTCATGGACTACAAGGGGCTGCGCGCCGAGCAGGCGGAGCTACGCAAGAAGGGCGTCTATCGAGGCATCGGCCTCGCGGCGATGATCGAGGTGACCAATCCTTCACCGGCTTTCTATGGTGTTGGCGGCGCGCGCATCTCCGCGCAAGACGGCGCGACCCTGCGCCTGGAGCCCACCGGGATGCTGACGGTGCTCTCGAGCGTGACGGAACAAGGGCAAGGCACCGAAGGAATCTTTGCGCAGATCGCGGCCACCGTGGTCGGCGTCACGATGGACAAGGTCAAGGTCATCACCGGCGACACCAGCACCACGCCCTACGGCGGCGGCACCTGGGCCTCGCGCGGCGCGGGGATCGGCGGCGAGGCCGTGCTGCAGGCCGGCAAGGCGCTGCGTTCGAACATCCTCGACATCGCCGCGGCGATCCTGAATGTGGACAAGGCAGATCTGGATATCTTCAGCAACGAGGTCATCGACCTTGCAAGCGGCGAATCGAAGCTGCCGCTGGCCGAACTGGGGCGCGTCGCCTATTTCCGGCCGGACACGCTGCCGATGAAATTCCAGTCCGAACTGATGGTCACCCGCCACTACACGCCGCGCGAGTACGGCTTCACCTTTACCAACGGGATCCAGGCTTCGCTGGTCGAAGTCGATGTGGAGACCGGGTTCGTCAAGCTGCTGAAGCACTGGTGCGTCGAGGATTGCGGAACCGTGATCAACCCGCTGCTGGTCGACGAGCAGATCCGCGGCGGTGTGGTGCAAGGCATCGGCGCGGCGCTTTTCGAGGAGTGCCACTATTCCGAAGACGGCCAGCTGCAGAACGCCACGATGGCCGACTACCTCGTGCCGATGTCCGGCGAGATGCCGGACATCGTCTGCGGGCACGTGGAGTCGAAGACGCGCACATCCGAATTGGGCGCGAAAGGGGTTGGCGAGGCGGGCACGGCTGGTGCGCCGGGGGCGGTCATGAACGCGATCAACGACGCACTTTCGTCCTTAGGCGCGCGGGTGACGACGATGCCGTTTACGCCCGAGCGGGTCCTCGACGCATTGGGTAAGAAATAGTCAAGGCACCACCGCGAGCGCGCTCCCGATGTCCGTCTGGGCAAAGTCGCCGCCCTTGTACAGCAGCGGCAGACCGCGCACTTTCGCGAGCGCGTAGCTGAACAGATCGCCGAAGTTCAGTCCGGCCTGGTGCCCACTGCCCCTCCCAAAAGCCACGAATGCCGCGTAGGCCGCATCCATCTCAGCCTGGCCTGGCGCGACCGTTTCGAACATCGGCAACCGAAGCAAGTCGTCCAGGAGAATCACCGCACGCTGCCCGCGCCGTCCGTGCACGACCATGCGGGTCTCCACGACACAAACAGTACTGATGAGCGACTTGCCCGCAATCTGGATGGCTCGCAAAAACGCCTCGCGCTCGGGCTCCGCAAACGCAATCGCGACGAGGGCGGAGGTGTCCACTACGATCATTTCGGCAGGCCGTGCTCGTCCCACTCCAGCGGCTCGAAAGCGTCCACGCGCTCAGGAATGCGGTCGAGCTGCGCAAGCAGCGCCGCAATGCGTTCGGCCTTGTCGGAGGATCCGGTCGTTTCATTGATAAGCCGGTCCACCGCGCGTTCGACTACCGCGGTCTTGCTCAGGCCGGTGGCCTTGGCCAACTGTTCGACTTTGCTGACTACGACGGGATTGGCGATTTGGAGCGCCATCACGGCACCTCTGGATCATGATATCAATATCATCAATATACATTATTCGGGATGCGACGCCCTATATTACACAAGCTTCGTGTTATATATGACTCCTTGCCTGCCTTGAAGCCCACTCGATGAAAAACGTCACGATCAGTCTCGACGAGGAAACCGCCGCTTGGGCGCGAGTCTATGCCGCGAAAAAAAACGTCAGCCTTTCGCGCTACGTAGGCGAATTGCTGCACGAGCGCATGCGCGAGTCGCGCGAATACGAGGAATCGATGCGTCGCTTCCTCGCGCAAAAGCCGGTGAAACTGGAAAAGCCCGGCGGGCGCTACCCCACGCGGGACGAGACCCATGACCGCACTCGTCTTCGTTGACACCAACGTCCTGCTCTACGCCCAAGACGAATCCGAGCCCGCCAAGCGCCCGCGAGCGCGGGAATGGCTCGAATACCTTTGGCGCGAGCGGCGGGGCCGGATGAGCATGCAGGTGTTGTCCGAGTACTACGTCAACCTGAAACGCATGGCCGGGTCGCGACTCACGACTCAAGAAGCCTGGGAGAGCGCGTCGAACTACTTTGCATGGAAGCCGCTCCAGGCAGACGAGGCGCTGCTGCGCCGCGCCCGGGAAATCGAGCAGCGCTATCTCATCAACTGGTGGGATTGCATGGTGGTCGGAGCCGCGCAGGCGCAGGACTGCGATCTGCTGCTGACCGAAGACCTGCAGGACGGTGCGATTTTCGGAAGCGTCACGGTGAGAAGCCCGTTTACGCTCTCCGTGGAAGACCGCACCGAGGCCTATACGGCGCGGCCGGTTCCCGCATCCCGCCATAAGTCGCGGGGCCGGCCCAAGCGCTGAAGCAATCCCCCGCCCTCAGGCCGTGGGTCTCTTTCAGCTTCGTCGGAATTTTCACGCCGGGATCCGAACGTCCCCGGGAATGGTTGGGAAACCCGCCGTGCGAAAATGCACGTCGAAAGCGAAGGCGTGGCGGATCCTGGCCTGCCGCATGAGAGCGAAACTCGTTGCGTCCACGAAACTGAAGGCGTGTTCGGAGTACTGCTCGAGAATCCCATAGGCTTGCTGCTCCAGATGCTCGGTCACGTACACGCGCTCGAGCTTCTTGCTGTGCGCCAGGGTGTCGAGAAACCGTTTCGCCTCCCGGTAACCCTTGGTAATACGCAGAAGCGTGTAGGTTTCTCCGATCACGAGGTTGGAAGTCACCAGCGATCGGCAGCGCTCCAGAATCACGGGAAACACTCGACGCGCCGCAGCGTGATGCGCATCGTCGCCGACTTGAATCGCAAACCATGCGCCGGTGTCGATAAACACCCGGCCGAGATTCACCGGCCGCGATTCCGCTTGGCTTCTCCGAGATGGGAATCGTGACGCCGCGAGACGTCCTTGCGACCGATCCGGCCTGCCTGACCAACGAGTTCGAGCAGGGGGTCGCCATTGCCCGCCTCCCGGCGTTGCAGAACCGACTCGACTCCCTCGCGGACCAGTGTGGACTTCGACACTCCCAGCCGGCGCGCCAAGGCCTCCAGACGCCGGTCCTGCTCCTCGCTTAAAAGTATCTGCACGCGGGTCACGATCGTCTTGCTCCGTCTTCTGGTGTGTAAGGGGATTCCAACGTTACGCACCGGGTCCGGAGCGTCAAGAACATCGGCCGGTACCACCAATGGCCTTGCGCATTTCAGGCCGTTCCGAGATAGTAGTTCTTCACAAGGTCGTTGGTTTCGAGGTCCATCACGGACTTGCCTTCGAACACGATCTCACCGTGCACAATGATGTAGCCGCGATCCGCGATCCGGATCGCCTGGTGGAAATTCTGCTCCGCCATCAGCACGGTGAGCCCGTGGGTCTCTTTCAGTTGCTTGATCATGGTCACTGTGTTCGAGACGAGCAGCGGCGACAGCCCGACCGAAGGCTCGTCCACCAGCAGGAGCTTCGGCGAAGACATCAAAGCCCGCGCGATGGCGAGCATCTGCTGCTGGCCGCCCGACATCGAGCCGGCGAGCTGCTTGCGGCGCTCCCTCAGCACATCGAAAGTCTCGTAGCAAAGGGCGAGGTTCTTGTCGATGTCCTTGCGCGCCGCGGGCCGGAAGGCGCCAAGGAGCAGGTTCTCCTCGACCGTGAGCTTGGGGAAGAGCCGCCGGCCCTCCGGGACCAGCGCGACGCCAAGGCCCACGATTTCCTCCGTGGAAAGCTTCGTGAGGTCGTGCCTTGCGCCGTTCATGGTCAGCACGATCTCGCCCTTGGTCGGCCGCACGATGCCCATCACGCATTTCATCAGCGTGCTCTTGCCGTTGCCGTTGGTGCCCAGCAACGCCACTGTTTCGCCTTCGCGGATGCCAACGGAAACGCCCTGCAAGGCGCGCACTGCGCCGTAGCCGGCATCCACCCCGCGGAGGTCGAGTTCAAGCGCCAAGGTAGGCTCGCTGCACGTCGGGGTTCTCGACGATCGACTCGGGCGTGCCTTCGCAAATGATGCGACCGGCATCGAGACAGATGAGGCGCTGCGAAAATTTCATCACCGCCTGCATGATGTGCTCGATCATGATGATCGAGATGCCCGTGGCATTGAGCTTGAAAAGGATCTCGAGCACTTCGCTGATCTCGTTGGACGACAGCCCGGCCATGGCCTCGTCCGAGATCAAGAGGCGAGGACGCGCCGCCATCGCGCGGGCCAGTTCCATCTTGCGCAACTCCACCTGCGAGAGGCGATTCGAGCGCGTATCGGCCTTGTCAGCCAGGCCCATGCCCTTGAGGATCTCCATGGCTTCGCCGCGGGTGTCGGCCAGGTGGAGCGACCCGCTGTGCGCAACGTACTCCAGCGGCACGACCAGGTTCTCCAGCACCGACATGCTGCCGAAAGGCCGCGGGATCTGGAAGCTGCGCGCGATGCCGCGCCGCGTGCGCAGGTAGGCCGGCAGCCGGGAAATTTCCTCGCCGTCGAAACGGATACTGCCGCCGTCGTTCGTCAGCGCGCCCGAGATGCAGTTGATCAGCGTGGTCTTACCCGAGCCGTTGGGTCCGATGAGGCCGAAGCGTTCGCCCTTGCCGACGTCGATGCTCACGCCGTCCAGCGCCGTGAAGCCGCCGAAATGCTTGGACACGCCGTTGATTTCCAGGAGGGCGTTCGTTGGCGGGCTTGAATCCGCGGGCTTCACTCGTCGCCTTTCTTCAGCACGTAGCGGCGCCAGAGCCCCAGGACGCCCTCGGGCGCCGCGACTACGAACACAACGAGCATCACGCCAACCACCAGCACGTTCATCTCGGAAGAAATCGTCACCGTGACGATTTGTTGCACGCTGCCGAGCAGGATCGCGCCGATTACCGGTCCGATCCAGTGCGCGGTGCCGCCGATGATCGGCATCGCCAGCGCGTTGACCGCATAGTTGAGGCTGAACGCCGAGGACGGCTCGATGAACGAGAGGTACTGCGCGAACGGCGCGCCCGCCGCGCCCATGAGCGCGCCGGAAACGGTAGCCGCAGCAAGCTTCAGCTTCAGCGTGGGCACGCCCGAGCACTCGGCGGCGCCTTCGTTGTCGCGGATCGCGCGCAGGCCGCGCCCGATCCAGCCAGTCTGGATATAGCGCGCGATGGCCACTGCGATGAGCACGATGCCGGTCATCACGAAAAACAGCCACTGTGTGTAATTCGTGAAGTGCAACGGTATCTCGGTCGGGCGCAGGATCGGCAGGCCCTTGGCGCCGCCGACATACGTCCAGTTCATCACCACGGTCTCGAGGATGATCGTGATCGCGATCGTGGCGATCGAAAAGAAGATCCCCCGCAACCTGAGGGTCAACAGCCCCACGCCGAGGCCGAGCAGGCCCGCGGTCGCCGCACCGGCCAGGATTTGCAGGCCGAGGGGCAGCGCGACCGCCTTGTACAGCGCCACCGCGCTGTAGGCGCCCACGGCGAAAAACGCGCCAGTGCCGAAATTCACGTAGCCGGCGAACCCGCCGAGGATGTTCCAGGCCGTGGCGAGCACGATGAACTGGAGCACCACGAAGCCGGCGAAGTAAAAGTACTCGAGGCGCACGAACATCGGCGCGATGGCCGCGATCGCCAGCAACAGGAGCGCGCCGAGAAAAAATCTCATGGGGCCGGCACGGCGGACTTCATCGCCCGAACAGTCCCGCAGGGCGCACGCCCAGAACGACGAGCAGGATCCCGAAAGCCACCGCCGGCGCCCAGGCGGTGCCCACCGAAGAAAGCACCAGCGACTCGGCCACCCCCAGAATCAGGCCGGCCACCAGGGTGCCGCTCATGCTGCCCATGCCCGCGAGCACGACGACGCAGAACGTGCGGCCGATGTACAGGCGGTCGAGGTTCGGGTCGACCGGGCCGACGATGATCAGCAGGGCGCCAGCCAGCGCACAGGTCGCAGTGGCGATCCCGAAAGCCCATCGCTTGATCCGCACCGGATCGGCACCCATGAGGCGCAGCGCGCCCTCATCCTGCGCCACGGCCTTGATCGCCCGGCCGGTGAACGTTTTCGAAAGGTAGAGGGCAAGCGATGTCGTCAGCGCAAGCGCAACGCCGAACGCCACGATCATTCGCTTCGGGATGCGCACGTCGCCAATCTCCACGGCGGTGCCGATGTAGTCGGCTTCCACCATGCGCTGATCAACGCCGAACGCGAGGATCAGCCCCACCTGCACGATGAACGCGATGCCGAAGAAAAAGGCAATGCCGCGCACGCCGAGGTCGGTGCCCCGGCGCTCGAAGGTCATGTAGTAGAACTGGTAGACCCCCAGGCCGAAAACGAAGAACATCGGCATGAGCAGGACGCCGGCGACAAGCGGGTCCATTCCGTACCCGACCAAGGCATAAGTTGCGTACGCGCCGAGGACGAGGAAAGCAGGGTGCGCCACGTGCGGCACGTCGAGCAGCCCGAATGAAATCGAGAGCCCGACGCTCACCGCGGCATAAAAGCACCCAAGAAGCAGCCCGGAAAGGACCGCCTCGAGAAGTAGCTGAACGTCCAGGGTAGTAAGGGTCGTTGGAGCCCGCGGTTCCCTAGACCCTTAGTTGCGCGCCTTGTCGTAGGGCAGCAGGTCGCCGGACTTAAACGCCGCGGGGGCGATGATGATCTGCTTGCCGGGCAGGCGGAACTGCTCGAGGTCCTTGCCCTTGATGCCGCGGAACTGCGCCATCACGACGCGAGGGGTGGTCCACTCGCCGACCGTGTCGAACTTGATCTCGCCGACCATCGTCTTCATCACGTTCTTGCGCAGGTACTCGGCGAGAACCTTGTCGTCGAGACTCTTGGTCGCGCCGATGGCTTGCTCGAGCATTTGCCCGATCGCGTAGTTGAACGGCGGCAGGTAAAAGCCCAGCGGATCGACTTTTTCCGCCTTGGCTCTCACCGAATAACGGTCCAGGAAGCCCTTGACCGCCGGATTCGTCATCGTCTTCTCGGGCACGTAGCTGTTGTAGTTCACGAACCCGTTGAGCAGCGGCCCCAGCGCCTCCATGATCGGCGCGAACTGCAGGCCGACCATGCCGCCGCCGATGATCTTGACCGTCGGGCCGACGCCGATCTCGGCCACGGCGCGCACAATCGCGGCGGACTCGGCCGGGTACGAGCAGATGAACACGATGTCGGCCTTGGCAGCGCGCACGGCGCGGATGATCGACGAGAAGTCCACCGAATTGGGCGGATAGTTCTGGTCGTACACCGCCTGCAGGCCCTTGGCCTTCGCGATCGCGCGGCCGCCGGTGCACAGGTTCTGCGCGAACTCGGCATCGGCCGCCATGAAGGCGATGGTCTTGCCCCCAAGCTGTTGCGCGGCATCCAGGAACGGGCCGCCCCACGCGAGCGCGCCTGCGCCCCAGGGTGCGTTGTTGAACCACATGTCGTGCTTGATCTGGGCGTTGACGTCGAACGAGAAATTGCCCATCAGCAGCTTGTTCCGCTGCTTGACCAGCGGCATGATCGGCGCGGTCACGTTGGTACCGTACGGCGCGATCAGAAGATCGACCTTGTCGATGTCGAGCAGCTTGGTATAGATGCCGGGGACGATCGACGGGTTGGTCTGGTCGTCGTAGGAGATCAGTTCGACCTTGCGCCCGAGCATCCCGCCCTTGGCGTTTACGTCGTCGCGCCAGATCTGCAGCGCGAGTAGCGCGGCCTTGCCGCCGCCACCGAGCGGCCCGGTCTGCGCGATGCCGATGCCGATCTTGATTGGCTGCTGCGCCTGCGCCGAGGCGCCGAGAATTGCCGCGGCCGCGAACGCCGCAACCAGTTTGAGAATTGTTTTCATGGTTTTCCTCCTCCAAAGTTCACCGCGCCGATGCTGAACGTGATTGCCGGCCCTGTCAATTCGACGGCATGAGCGTTGACGCACGGGGCCCGGTTCGATAACTTCCCTGGATCAGTCCGTTTTCAGCGGGATGGAGGAATCATGGCCTATCAGGAAATTCTGCCGCGGCGCGGCATCGCGCGAGACGAGATGCTCAAGCGCGTCGCGCGCTTCGACAAACTCAAGGGCTCCGACGGCGGGCTGCCCGACAGCAAGGCGCCCGAATGCGAGCGAACGCTCTACAACGTAATCGGCTTCCAGCCACCTGAAGGGGAAGGCGAAGGCATGCAATCGCCGGTCGGCGAGAACGCTGCGCGCCTTGCCGCGATCCCGATTTCCGAAGGCTTCAACCTCGGCTATTGCCGCGCAAAGCCCGGCAAGGGGCCGATGATGCACAACCACGACACCAACGAAACGTTCATCCCGATGACTGGCATCTGGCGCTGCAGTTGGGAGAACGAATCGGGCGGGGTGGAACATGTCGACCTGAAGCCGTTGGACGTGGTGTCCTTCCCGCCGGGCGCGATCCGGCGCTTCATGAATGTCTCGAACGAGCGCAACGACCCGGACGAGGAATCGATCCTGATGTTCGTGATCGGCGGCAACGCGCCGCGCGCGGAGTTCACCAGCCAGGCGATGGGCGAACTGGAAGCCGCGGGTGTGTGGCCGCCGAAACCCGCTTAGTTGCCTATCGGTGCGGTGTCCCGGTCCCGATACACCAACTGGCCGTATAGCCAAGCCGGGCGCGGACTTTCGAAAGTAAATGTTGAGGAATTGAGCCTCGAAAGGCTCACCCGCGCCGGCGGAACCAGAGCAGGCTCAGGATCATCGCACCGAGCGCCAACACCGCCGCCGCTGCGCTGAACAGCGCGCTGACCTCCGTTTCCCTGCGTTCCAACGCAAACTTCTTGTTCAAACTGTCGTAGACCTTCCGCATTTCCGCGGCGGTGCCTGCATGGAAATACTCGGCGCCCGTGATCGACGCAACCGCCTTGAGCGTCGGTTCGTCCAGGCGCGCATAGAACGAGAAACCCTCCGAACCGACCAGCGCGCCATTGACTGTGCCGAAGCCGACCGTGAACACGCGCACCCCGTAATCGGCGGCGATCTTCGCGATCTCGATGGGGTCGGGCCCGGTGGTGCGCCGGCCGTCGCTGATCAGGATCACGGCGCCGCCTGTATAGGAGCCGGGGGCGACGGGCTTGTGTTCCTTCTTCGCCGCCTTCTTGGCCGAGCGATCCAGCGGCGAGGCCCCGCCGCTCGAAAATCCGTTGCCGTAGACGGCGGCCTGCAGGTCGAATCCCTCTTCCGGGAACAGCGTGGCTAGCGAAAGCAGGAGGCCGCTGCCGGTCGCGGTGGCGCGTTGCAGCTGGAACCGGTTGATCGCGGCGAGCATTTCCTCGCGGTTCTCGGTCGGCGTCTGCACGATCGAGGCGGTACCCGCAAACGTGACGATGCCCAGGCGCACGTCCTTAGGCAGTTCGTTGATGAATTCTCGCGCGGCCGCCTGCGCCGCACTGATGCGCGTGGGCTCGACATCCGTGGCCAGCATGCTGCGGGAAACGTCCATGGCGAGCACGATGGTGAGGAACTGCGAAGGCAGCGTGACCACCGCAGTCGGCCGCGCCGTTGCGACGATCGCTGCACCGATGGCAAGCAGGAACAGCGCCGGGGGCAGATGGCGGCGAATCTTCTGGCCCGGGCCCATGGCCGCGCGCACCAGCGCCAGATTCGTGTAGCTGATCGCCTCTTTCTTCCGCCGGCGCAGTGCGTACACATACGCAGCGGCAAGGGTCGGCAGCACCAGCAACAGCCAGAGCAGGTCCGGCCAAAGGAAACGCATGAAGACTCCTTGCGGGGCTCGCAGTACAACTTCACTTGCTGAACTCTATCATCGCCCGACGGCGAAACGACGAATGTACCCATCGCTCGGCGCGTGTTAACTTTCGCTGCGATGAAGCCGGCCGCTTAACGAATAGAAAATGAAACGCGCAGCACTCTATAGCAGCACACCGCGCACCAACGTGGAGCGTTCGTCGCCCAACGCGGTCGAGCAGCCGCCTGAGCCGCGGCGCACGGCGCGGCAGCGGATTGCAGCGTTCGGCGGCCGTCACGAGCGATTGTTCCTGCTTTTGGCCGGCGCACTGATCGCGGGCGGGGCGGTGCTCGCGACACTAGCCCTGCAACCAGCGCCGCGGGAACTGGAGCAGGAGGATGTCGACGCCGCGGTGCTCCACACTTTGGAGAACAAGACCCTGCCTTCGCGCGCGGCCAAGGCGGCCGAATCGGTGCGCGAGGCCGTGGTGCGCGTGCGCGGCTACTACGAGGACGCGAACGATCCCAAGAGCGAGGACATCCCGCGCGGGGTCGGCACCGGCGTGGTCATCATCGACAATGGCACGATCCTCACCAACCTGCACGTGGTGCAGGGCGCCAAGCGGGTGACCGTAGTCTTTTACGACGGGTCTGAATCCGAGGCCGAGTTCATTGGAGCCCAGCCCGACAACGACCTTGCCGTAATCCGCGCCAAGTCGATTCCCGACGATCTCCCCGCAGCAACGCTTGGATCGACCGCGCGCCTCCAGCCGGGCGACGAAGTGGTGGCCGTCGGCTTTCCTTTCGGCATCGGCCCGTCGATCTCGGCCGGGGTGGTGTCCGGCCTGAACAGGGAATTCGTGTCGGAAAAAGGGCAGCGTTCGATCAAGGGCCTGATCCAGTTCGACGCGGCCGCGAACCCGGGCAACTCAGGCGGGCCGCTGGTGACCATGGGCGGCGAAGTGGTCGGCATCGTGACTGCGATCCTCAACCCGACCAAGGCCGGGACCTTCATCGGCATCGGTTTCGCGGCAACTATCGAAAGCGCAGGCATGGCGGTCGGCATACCGCCCTTCTAGGAGAGACAGCGACATGGACGAAAGGGTAAGGTTGGCAGACTCGGCCGGGGCCGCGGCGCTAATGGAGAGCGTGCTCTACGAGGTCAAGCGCGTGGTCGTCGGGCAGGATCACTTCCTCGAAAGGGTGATGGTGGCGATCCTCGCGCAGGGACACCTGCTGGTCGAGGGCGTGCCCGGCCTGGCGAAGACGCTCACCGTAAAAACGCTCGCGCGCGCGGTGCGCGGGCAGTTCAAGCGCATCCAGTTCACGCCGGACCTGCTGCCCGCGGATCTCATCGGCACGCGCATCTACAACCAGAAGTCGGGTGAATTCGGCACTTCGCTTGGGCCGGTGTTCACCAACTTGTTGCTCGCCGACGAGATCAACCGCGCGCCGGCCAAGGTGCAAAGTGCGCTGCTCGAAGTGATGCAGGAAAGGCAGGTGACCATTGCCGGCGAAACGCACTTCGTGCCGGAACCTTTCCTCGTCATGGCGACCCAGAACCCGATCGAGACCGAGGGCACCTACCCGCTGCCCGAAGCGCAGGTCGACCGCTTCATGATGAAAGTGCTGGTCGGCTACCCGAGCGAGGAAGAGGAGTTCGCGATCGTCCAGCGCGTGACCAGCCCGGCGACCGAGGTCGCCGCGGCGGCCACGACCGCGCAGTTGATGGTGCTGCAGGAGGAATGCCGCAAGTGTTATGTGGATCCGGGCCTCATCAGCTACGCGGTCAAGCTGGTGGCCGCCACGCGCGATCCGGCGCGGTTCGGCCTCAAGGATCTGGCGCGCTACATCACTTTCGGCGCCAGCCCGCGGGCCACGATCAACCTGATCGAAGGCGCGAGGGCGATGGCCTTTCTGCGCGGCCGAAGCTACGCGCTGCCCGAGGACGTGACCGACCTGGTGCCGGACGTGTTCCGGCATCGCCTCGTGCTGTCGTACGAAGCGCTTTCGGACGCGCTCACCGCCGACGCGGTCATCATGCAGGTCCTCAAGGCGGTGCCCCGACCGGAGAAGCCGCTCGAGGGGCACGTGCGGGTCGCCTCGGCATAGGCCCGATGGCCGAGGGAAAACCTGCGGGCGAAGGCGCCCGCGCCGCGAAGGAGGCCGAGCGCCTGTTGCAGCGGCTCGAGTGGACGGTCATCCGGCGTCTCGAGGGCGTCCTGCAGGGCGATTACCGGACGCTCTTTCGCGGCTTCGGCATGGACTTCGCCGACCTGCACGAATACCAGGCGCAGGATGACGTGCGCTACATCGACTGGAACGTCACCGCGCGCATGCAGGTTCCGTATGTGCGCGAGTTCCAGGAGGACCGCGAAATCGCCGCCTGGTTCCTCGCGGACCTCAGCGGCTCTCTGGATTTCGGCTCTCAATCGGTGCGCAAGCGCATGCTTGCCGCCGAACTCGTCGCGGTGCTCTCGCGCCTGCTCACGCGCCGCGGAAACCGCGTCGGCGCGGTCCTCTATCGCGGCACCGGCCTGGCCGCAGAGAGCGCGATCCCCGCGCGGGCCGGGCGCATGCAGGTGCTGTACATGCTCGACCGCATGATGCGGCCGCCGGCAACCAAGGGCGGTGCGCGTACTCATGACACCGACCTCGGCGAACTGCTCGCACGCGCGCAACATGCGATCAAGCGCCGCTCGGTGATCTTCCTGATTTCCGATTTCGTCAGCCGGCCCGGCTGGGAGCGGCCGCTCGGATTGCTTGCCCGCAAGCACGAGATCGTTGCGGTCCGCCTGTGCGATCCGCTCGAACGCGAGCTGCCCGATCTCGGCATGGTCGTGATGCAGGACGCCGAGACCGGCGAGCAGCTTTTCGTCGACACGCACGACAAGGGATTCAGGAAGCGGTTTGCCAAGGTGGCTGCCGAACGCGAACAGGCGCTGCGCGAAGCCCTCGCCTCCGCCGGCATCGACTGCCTGGAGCTGTCCACGCACGAGCCGATCGACGGTGCATTGCTACGTTTTTCGCGCATGAGGAAACAGCGCAGCCAGCTTTCGGCCGGCGCGAGTCTTGCGGGCGCGACAGCCCGCGTCTTCGCGGGCTGAGCAATGATCGACCCGGCTTCGCTCACGGTCCAATGGCCCACGATGCTGTGGTTGCTGGCCGCGCTGCCGTTGCTGGCGGGGTTTCATGCATGGCAGCGCTTGCGCGAGCAACGCCGCATCTTGCGCTATGCCGGGCTCGGCTCACTCGATGCGCCCACCGGCCGCATGGCACGCCTGCGCCGCATCGTGCCGCCGGTGTTGATGTTCCTCGGCCTCGCGGCGCTGCTGGTGGCGATCGCGCGCCCTCAGGCCGCGTTGGTCATGCCGGCCCGGGTCGAGACCATCATCCTGGCGATGGACGTTTCCGGAAGCATGAAGGCGACCGACATTGCGCCGGATCGCATCACCGCTGCCCGGAATGCCGCCAAGGCGTTCATCGACGAGCAGCCCGGCAAAGTCCGCATCGGCGTCGTGTCGATCGCTGCATCGGCCGCGGTGGCGCAATCCCCGACCGACAACCGCGAGCAGATCCTGCAGGCCCTCGACCGGTTCCAGCTGCAGCGCGGCACCGCACTCGGCAGCGGCCTGATCATCTCGCTGGCCACTTTGGTGCCGGAGGCCGGCATCAATCCGGAAAAGATCATTTCGGGCAAACCGCCGTTCCCACCGGGGGGCATCTTCCCCGGTTACGGCACCCCGGAGTTCAAGCCGATCGCGCCCGCCTCGAACGGGTCGGCGGTTATCGTGCTGCTCTCCGACGGGCAGAGCAACATGGGGCCCGACCCGGTCGCGATGGCGACGATCGCAGCCGAGCATGGCATCCGCGTCTACACGGTCGGCGTCGGCACGCCGGAGGGCACGACGTTGAGCGCCAACGGCTGGTCGATGCGCGTAAGGCTGGACGAGGATGCGCTCAAGAAGATCGCGGCGACCACTCGCGCCGACTACTTTCGTGCAAGCGATGCGACTGCATTGAAGAAGATCTACGCCAAACTCAGCGCTCGCCTCGTCCTCGAGAAGCGGCAGACCATGGAAATCACCGCCTTGTTCGCGGGCCTTGGCGCCTTGCTCGCCTTGTGCGCGGCGCTCCTGTCGCTGTCATGGTTCAATCGGATCATCTGAGCCGGCGCACCACGCGCGCCACCTCTCCCGGTAGCCCGCTTCGAGAGCCCGCATGAAAGCGGGGCGATCCATCAATGCAGAGGCACCGATGCGCTCACGCATCTTGCGGCGCAATTCGGCCAGGCGCACCGCTTCGCCGGCCAGCCTTGCCGCGCAGCCGATGTAGTTTTCGACGTCGCATGAAATCAGCTCCTCCAGACCGGCATGCGCGAGGATGCTCGCCCCGACGCGCGCCGAGTGGCGGTCGCCGGAGAGCGCCACCACGGGCACGCCCATCCACAACGCCTCGAGAGTCGTAGTGGTGCCGTTGAACGGGAAAGGGTCGAGCGCGATGTCGACCTCGTGATAGCGCGCCAGGTGCGCCTGAAGCGTCGCCTCGACGGGCAGCACCGTGATGCGCCCTTCGGCCACGCCTTCGCGGCCGAACGCTTCGATGACCTGCGCGCGCGAGCCTCGATCGCCCAGACCCAAAGCCTTGAGGAGCAGACGGCTGTGCGGCACGCGCATCAGCAGCTGCGCCCAGGCGCAGATGACTTCGGGGGTGACCTTGGGAAGCACGTTGAATGAACCGAACGTAGTGAATCCGTTCGCGATCGAAGGCGGCGGCTGCACGGCCGGCGCCTCGGCCGGCGGCTGGAACGAAAGGAACGGCCCGGGCAACCTGAACAGCCGCTCGCTGTGGAATCCATCGCCGTCGCCTTGCGGGTCTGCATGGGCATCCGTGATGCGCCAGTCGATTGCGCCAAGGCCCGTGGTGTTCGGATAGCCGAGATAGGTCACCTGCACCGGTGCCGGTTGCAAGGCGAAAACGCCGAGCCGGTTCCCGGCGGTATGGCCCGAAAGGTCGACAAGGATGTCGATGCCGTCTTCACGGATCAGGCGCGCAGCTTCGGAGTCGCTCGATGTACTGATGTCATGCGCACCATCGACAAGGCCCAGCAAATGCGCCGTCATGCGATCGGGCAGCGCGACGTTGGAATAGCAGTGCACTTCGAAGGACCTGCGGTCGTGATGGGTGAGCACGGGCTCGATGAAATAGGCCACCGAGTGGCGCCGGAAGTCGCCTGACACATAACCAATGCGCAACTTGCGCTTGGGGTCGCGGTGATTGGCGTGGCCGCTGCGCGCCGAGGCAAGCGGCGCCTCGTGCCTGCGCGCCCACTCGCGATGCTCCGCGTACACCTTTGCGCGCGTGTGCTTCGAAGTGTAATTCAGCAGCAAGAGAAAATTGCTTCGCGCGTCCCGGTCGCCGGGATCGAGTTCGAGTGCGCGCAGGAAACTCTGCTCGGCTTCGTCGAGCTTGCCCATGTCCTTGAGGCTGTTGCCAAGGCTGTTGTACGCCGCGCGGTACGCCGGCCTTAGTTCAGTTGCCCGGCGCAGGCTGGCGACCGATTCAGATGCGCGCCCTTGCGCCTGCAGGGCCGTGCCCAGATTGTTGTGCGCTTCGGGCAGGCCGGGGTCGAGGCGAATCGCTTCGCGCGCGCTTGCTTCGGCCTCGGCGCAACGGCCGAGTTCGCGAAGAACGTTCGCAAGGTTCGAGTGCGCAAGCGCCGCGCCCGGCTCGAGCAGCAGCACCTGCCGAAAGCAGGCCTCCGCCTCGGCGCGCCGCCCCAGCGCAAGCAGGGCATTGCCCAGGTTGTTATGCGCCGCCGGCCCCGGCGCGATGGCGATCACGCGGCGGTACATGGCGGCGGCTTCTTCCGGGCGTCCCAGTTTCTGCAGGAGGTCGCCCGCGTTCATCAGCGCACCTTCGTAGTCTTCTCGTTGTGCGATAGCGCGTTCGAGTGCGGCAAGCGCCTCGGCGTCGCGCCCGAGCGTTTCGAGTGCGTCGGCCAGCGCCACGTAGGCCTCCGGGAACGGCTCCCTGAGGCGCACGGCGTCGCGAAGCCTGGCCGCCGCCTCGCCGTACCTCTGCTCGGCGAGAAGGAGCAGCCCGAGGTTGAAATAGGCCGCCGCATTGCATTGGTCCGCCTCGATGGCCTGCCGGTAGAACCGCCCGGCCTCATCGATCCTGCCGGCCTCCTCGGCCGCGATGCCGAGTTCGATCAACCGCGGCGCCGTCACTTTTCCAGCGTCCTTGAGGAAACGATTGGAAGCGTGCGCTCGGGAGCCATGTCCGGGTTATCCCAGTTCCGGTCCCGCGATCGCGAAAAGCCGCTCGACGTCGTTGAACGGCTCGCGGCGGTTGAGGAGCATGCGGGTATACGGCCGCTGCAGCGTGAATCCGGCCGTTCGCAGCCATTCGCCTACGGCGGCGTGCTGCGCCGGCATGTCGAGAAACACCGGCGCGGACACCGTTTTAAGGGCCGAAGCAAGCAACGCGACAGCGGTCTTCTCCGAGTCGGCGACGCAGGGGCCGAGATCGTTCGCAATGCGCCCGTCGCGACCCAGCAGGAATCCGGTGATGCGGCCGGCCTTCTCGGCCACCAGCGCGGCTTGCGGAAGGCGCACGCGCAAGTCTGCGATCAAGGCCCTGCGGTCGGCGCAGAAAGCCTGCGCATCGAGGGTGCAGACCGACTCCCAGTCGGCGTCGGTCATGGGGCGAACCGCTACCGGCGGCACAGCCGGCAGTTTGGGCGGCTCCAGGCACTGCATTCGCTCGATGCCCCAGGTGTCCTCGAAACCCAGGAGCTTGTAGACCTCCCGGCCCGCCGGCGTCGCATCGAGGATCGCGACGAGCTTGCGCGCCTCGAGCGCCGCCATCGCAGAGGCCATGAGCCGGGTCGCGAGTCCCTTGCGGCGATGCGCTTCGGTCACCAGGACCATGCTGATCCAGCCGAACCCGCCGGTTTCGAAAGGAAGCGCGAGCGAGGTCGCGACGAGCGTGCCCTGCGGGTCCACGAGACCGAAGCCTTCGCCGAGCGCGAGCATCGTTCGCCAGTCGTCGGCCGTCTGGTTCCAGCGCGCCTCTGTCACCAGCGCGACACAACCCGGAATGTGTTGGTCCGACAAGCGGATTTCGGCGAGCGCGGACTGGTCCACGGCCTCCGGACCGGATGACCCTTGCCTAGTATTTCCCATCGCGCGTCGAGAAGTGCGTGTCCTTGCCCAGGCTCGGCATGCCTCGCGCGACCCAGTCGGCGACCCAGTCGATCATCTTTGCAAGCGGCACCCCGGGCGCGCCGAGTAATTTCTGCGTGAGCGTCGTGTCTTCCAGCCACGCGGTCGGCGCTTCGGTGCCGGTCACCTGCGCGGCCTTGCCAAATCGCTTGCCGAACTCCGCAGCGAGCCAGCGCACGCTGATCACGTCCGGGCCGGTCACGTTGTACGCAGTCGCCGGCGAGGTCGCATGCGCCAGCAGGCGCAAGGCCTGCTCATTGGCATCACCCTGCCAGATCACGTTGACGTGTCCCATGGTCGCATCGACCGGCTTTCCTGCGAACACCTTGGTCGCCACGTCGTGCAGGACACCGTAGCGCATGTCGATCGAATATTCGAGCCGGACGAGGGCCGTGCGGCTGCCGTCCTTGCGCGAGGCGTACTCGAACATCATTTCGCGCCCCACGCACGAGGCCGAATAGTCGCCGGGCGGCGGCAGGCGCAGCGTCGATTCGGCGGCGCCGCGCCCATTGACGTCCGCGAACGGATACACGCACGCAGTCGAGAACACCGAAAAGCGTGCCGACTTGAACGTCTCGGCCACCATGTACGGCACGGCCACGTTCATGGCCCAGGTGAAATCCGGGTTGCCGGCCGCGCCGAACTTGTGGCCGGCCATGAACACGATATTTTCAATCGCCGGCAGTTTCCCTAGGGCAGCGCGATCGAGCAGGTCGCAGCCAATGCATTCGACGCCCTGTGATTCGAGCCGCTCGCGCAGGCCCTTTTCGGAAAACCGCGCAACGCCGATCACGCGCTTGCCGGGCGCCGCGCGCTTGGCCATGCGGGCAAGCGTCGGGCCCATCTTGCCGCCGACACCGAGCACCATGACGTCACCCGCAAGGCCGCCGAGGTCGCGCTGCAGCGCCGGCGTGGGCGTGGTCATGAAGTCCTCGAGTGCATCTGCGTCTGCGAAGCCTTCCGGGAGCGTGGGCATGCTGGATGAACCTGTCGGTGAATTGTGCGCTGGGCGCGAGGGGTCGCTGATTATAATCGCCGCACCGCATCCAACCGCGCCACACAGGAGTTTCGATGAGCAAACCGGCCCGTATCCAGACCACCGTCGTGGGTTCCTACCCGATTCCCGACTGGCTGGTCGCGCTGCCCTCGGAGCAGGCGTTGGTGGACGCCACGCGCGTGGTGATCGATACGCAGGAGCAAGCGGGCATCGACGTGGTGTGCGACGGCGAACTGTATCGCTTCGACGTGAACCACCCGGAAACCAACGGGATGATCGAGTACTTCGTGCGCCCGATGCAAGGCGTGCGCACCGAGATCAGCTTCGACGAGCTGTTCATGTATCGCAAGGATTCGGGCATGCGATTCCGGACACGCCCGCCCGGCCTGGTCGATGGAAAGGTTGGCGGCGGAGCGCTGGATCTGCCCCTCGCGTGCGCGCGCGCCAAGAGCCTTGCCACCAAGCCGCTCAAGTTCACGATCACCGGTCCGCACATGCTGGCCAAGACTTTGCTCGACAAGCACTACAAGAGCACCGAAAAGCTCGCGATGGCAATCTCCGATGCGCTTGCCACGCAGGTCAGACACCTGAACGCGGACGTGATCCAGCTCGACGAGGCCAACCTGCCGGGGCACCCGGACGAATGGAAGTGGGCCGCCAAGGCGATCAACCGCGTGCTCGACGCAGTGCCCAAGGGCGCCAAGTCTGCGGTGCACCTGTGCTTCGGCAACTACGGCGGGCAGAGCATCCAGCGCGGCAACTGGGGCAAGCTCATGAAGTACCTCAATGCGTTGCATGTCGACCATATCGTGATGGAAAACGCACACCGCCCGCCGGCAGAGTTGGCCGTGTTCAAAGACCTGCGCAAGGAAATCGGCATGGGCCTGGGGGTTGTCGACATCAAGCGGACCACGGTCGAATCGGCCGACGAAATCGCTCGTGCGATCGAGCGCGCCGAGAAGGCGATCGGCGTCGGCCGGGTGAAATACATCCATCCGGACTGCGGCTTCTGGATGCTCAAGCGCAACATGGCCGACGGCAAGATCCGCGCGCTGGTCGCGGGCCGTGACCTCTACGAAGGGCGTGGCTAGAGACTAAACAGATCGCGCGGCCGGGGGTCAGGGGGGCGGCCTTGAGCCCCCCTGCCGAGCCTCCCCGACTTTTACGATTTTCATCGTGTTCGTGCCGCCGGCTTTTCCAATCGGCTCGCCGATGGTCAGCACGATGAGATCCCCGTCCTCGACCACGCCGCTGGCAATCAGCACGTTCTCGGCCTCGCGCAACAGTTCTTCGCGGTCGTGGCCGACATACCTCACCACGAGCGGGTAGGTGTCCCGGAACAGCGACACCCGGTAACGCGTCGAGGTCTGCGCCGTAAGCGCATAAATCGGCACACCGCAATTCAAGCGGCTCATCCAAAGCGCGGTCGAGCCCGATTCGGTCAGCGATGCGATCGCCTTGACCTTGAGGTGGAAAGCCGTGAAAAGCGCCGCCATGGCGATCGACTGATCGACCCGCGTGAACAGCCGGTTCAGGAAATCCTGGTCGAGGTTCACCGGCTGCGACTGCTCGGCTTCGATGCAGATTCGGTCCATGGCCTCGATGGCTTCCACCGGATAACGGCCGCTGGCCGATTCGGCCGACAGCATCACGGCATCGGTGCCGTCGAGCACCGCGTTGGCCACATCGGACACCTCTGCGCGCGTCGGGATCGGGCTCGAGATCATCGACTCCATCATCTGGGTGGCGGTGATGGTGAGCTTGTTGTGCTCGCGCGCCATCCGGATCATGCGTTTTTGCAGCGCCGGAACGGAGGCGTCTCCGACCTCCACTGCGAGGTCGCCGCGCGCGACCATGATGCCGTCGCAGGCTTTCATGATCTCCTCGAGCGCAGGGATCGCCTCGGCGCGCTCGATCTTGGCGATCAGCAGCGCCTTGCCGCCGGCGGCGCGCATGAGCTCGCGCGCCATGTACATGTCCGCGCCGGTCTTGGGAAAGGAGACCGCCAGGTAGTCGGCCTTCAACCGGGACGCCGTCTTGATGTCCTCCATGTCCTTGGCGGTCAGCGCCGGTGCGGTGAGCCCGCCGCCTTGCCGGTTGATGCCCTTGTTGTTCGAGAGCACGCCGCCATGGCGCACGACGGTGTGCACTTCGGTGCCGCGCACGTTCACGACGTCGAGCACGATCTTGCCGTCGTCAAGGAGGAGCACCGCGCCCGCCGCCACGTCGCGCGGCAACTCCTTGTAGTCGAGGCCGGCGCGCTCGGCGTTGCCCATTTCGATTTCGGCATCGAGCACGAAACTCTGGCCCTTCTCGAGCATGATCTTGCCGTCGGCGAACTTGCCGACACGAATCTTCGGGCCCTGCAGGTCGGCCATGATGCCGACGGTGCGTCCGCAATCGCGACCGACGTCCTTGACGAGTTGCGCGCGCTTGAGGTGGTCTTCGGCGGTGCCGTGGGAGAAGTTGAGGCGCACGACATCGACGCCTGCGCGGATCATCTTTTCGAGGACCGCGGGATCGGAAGACGCCGGGCCGAGGGTGGCGACGATTTTGGTACTGCGCAGCATGGCGAACCTTCCCGATAGACTGCTCGTTGGTGAGTTCCCTTATACCAGAACGACATGACAGGTTCGCCTGGCGGCCCGGCCGCCGCATTCTGCGAAACTTCGGGGGGGTGTCGAACTCGCGGAGCGGCGATTTTCCTACAATGGGACAATGTACACAGGAGTACCCCGAGGAGACCGCATATGACCAGACCTGCGGAAGTCAAGGTAAGAGAGGGCGCCACGCCGGGCACGCGCTTCGATGAGTTCGAAGTCGGCGCGAAGATGGGGGAAGTGAGCTTCACGATCACGCCGGAGATCATCGACGAGTACATTCGGGCCGTCGAAGGCGACGAAAAACTGTACGTCGTCGATGGACGCAAGGCCGCGCCGCCGGACGTGCTGTGCGTTTACATGACCTCCACGCTGTACCAGAAATATCCGCCGATCCAGGGCATCATCATGTGCGAGGTGGCGTTCGGGTACCGGCACCCGATCTGGCGCGACGAGAACACCGAAGTGCGCTTGTCAGGCGAGGTTACCGAGAAGTACGAGAAGAAGAACCACAAGTTCGTGAAATGGAAAGGCCGGTACAAGCGAGCCGACGGCACGCTGCTGGCCGAAGTCGAAAACACCTTTGCGTTGCCGGAGTAAGTCATGCCCAAACACGACAAGCTCGTTCACAAGGTCAGGATGACGCAGGAGAAGATCGACCGTTACGGCAAATTGAACGGCGACTGGGACTTCCTCCATTACGACCACGACTACTGCATCAAACGTGGGTTCCGCGGGACGCTGGCCCACGGCATGCACAACATGGCGCCGGCGGTCGATCTCGCCCTCGAAAAGTTCGGCAAGGAGTTCTACTATCGGGGGCACGTCTCGGTGCGCTGGACCGGACCCGTTTGTCCGGGCGACGAACAGGTGACCGTGCTGGACGAAGAGGACAATGTGATCGCCACCGTCGACAGCATCCCCGGCAAAGGGACCGGCACGATCATGGTCGGCAAGTCCACGTTGCGCGACAAGTAGCCTGCCCGGTGAGCGTCGAACAGTACTGGTTTGAAGATTTCACGCCCGGGCGGCAGTTCGCCGGGACGAGCCATTCGCTGGGGCAGGCTGCCTTCATGCAGTTTGCCGAGATGACCGGCGACGCGCATCCGCTGCACTACGATGCCGAGTACGCGAAGAAGACGCAGTTCGGCAAGCCGCTTGCGCACGGGCTGCTCCTGATGTCGATGACAGCGCTTGGCGCAACACCGCTCTCTGCCCATGTCGAAGGCTCGATGGTCGCCTTCCTCGAACAGGGCGGAAAGTTCCTTAAGCCGGTCCTCTTGGGCGATACGGTCACGCCGGTCATGGAGGTCGAGGAAGCACGGCCCGCCAGCAACCCGGCCAACGGGATCGTCCGGTTCGCGGTGCGGCTCACGAACCAGCGCGCCGAACTCGTACTTGCCGGGTTCCACACCTACCTCATCAAGCGCAGGCCCAAATGAAGAAGATCTATGAGGCGGTCATCCCGGCCACCGGCTGGAGCGACAAGTTCACGTTCTCGCCGGCAGTTCTTGTCCCGCTTCGGGCCGGCAACCTGCTCTACATTTCCGGCATGACAGCCGCCGACGAAAAAGGCAACCTGGTCGGCACCGGCGACATCGTCCGGCAGACCGAATACATCTTCGAGAAGATGGCGCGAATCCTCGAAGCGGCCGGCGCGGATTTCTCGAACGTGGTGGAGACGACCGACTACTACCTAACGCTCGAAGGCTATGCACAGACGGCCGCGGTGCGAAAGAAAGTCTTCGGCGGCCCGCCCTACCCGGCCGCGACCGGCGTGCAGGTGGCCGGCCTGATCCGCCCCGGAGCGCTGATCGAGATCAAGGCCGTCGCGGTGCTGGCGCCGAAATGAGCGCCGTCTACCGGAATTTCTCGCAGGCCGAACTCGACGCGGCCTACAACAACCGTGCCGCCGAGCCCGGGCTGGACTCGATCAAGGCTGATTGGGATGCGCGCAGCAAGGCGCTCTATATGCAAGCCAAAGTCGACCGTGACCTGGCCTACGGCGGCGGCGCCCGCCAGCGGCTGGACTTCTTCCATGCCTCTACCAAGGGCAGGCCCACGGTGGCCTATATCCATGGCGGGTATTGGCAAACCAACGAGAAAGAGCCGAACGCCTTCATTGCCGAGGGCCTACTGGCCCACGACCTGAACGTTGCGCTGATCGAGTACACCCTGGCTCCAGCCGCATCGATGGGGATGATCGTGTCCGAAATCCGGGCAGTGATCGCCTGGCTGGTGGCGCGCCTGCAGCCCGACCTGGGTGCGAGCCGGCGTCTGGTCGTGGCGGGACATTCGGCCGGCGGCCACCTGACGGCGATGGCTGCGGGACAACCCGGCGTTTCCGGGGCAATTCCGATCAGCGGGTTGTTCGACCTTGAGCCGATCCGGCTGTCTTATCTCAACGCCCTCTTAAAGATGGGTTTAGATGAAGCGGGCGCTAACTCTCCGATCAAGCTTCCATTCCCTCCGGTACCCATGAGCGTGGCGGTCGGCGGCGCCGAGTTGCCGGAACTGGTCCGCCAGTCCGAGGACTATGTGGCCGCCTTGTCAGCCGCAGGCCGGCCGGTGCGCAGGCTGCTGGTCCCCAAGGCAACCCACTTTACGATCCTGGAAGAGATCGCAAGGCCTTCCGGCAGCCTTGCCATGGAGGCAGCCAGACTGGCGGAAATGTAAGCCCAAAGCGGGCTTTTCTGGCCCGGCAAAATATAGCGTTCCGTATATATAAATTGCCCGGATCGCCGCTCCGGGAGCCATTCTCCGCAAATAAATCCGGGCAATTCCCGCGCCCGGAGTACCCGCTTCCCCAAAACTCGGCTATATTTCCTGTCGGCGCACCCGGTCGCGCCCAACCTGGAGGGGGAGAATACCGTGCTCGCCACGCAGATACGCCAGAAGGACGGCATTTTTTACTTCGCCAGCGTGCCCGCCAAGGAATTGCTGGGAAAGGTGCGGTTCATCAGCCGCTTTTACGGCGAGGGCGAGGAGATTGCGCCGGTCAAGATCTCGGCGGACGACGAAATCGCCCAGTTCATCGCCAGGATCGAGCGCACCGACAAGGCCTTCCAGCGCACGCTCTCCAAGGCCAAAGTCAAGCAGCTCAAGAATTTCTACGAAACCGCCGTGACCCAGCCTCCGATCCCGGGAACCGTGCTTTTGTTCACGTCGGAAAAGCTTGGGTTCCGCACCGCGGGGGTCGAGGGCGTCGGCCACCTTTCGGAGCCGCAGCAAAAGTTCCTGATCGTGGATGGACAGCACCGCCTTGCAGCCCTGCGCTTTCATCTCGACGACCGACCCGAGGACGCTTCCCAGATCAACGTGCCTTGCATGATCTTCGACGGGCGCAGCGAAGACTTCGCCACCGAGATGTTCGTGATCATCAATTCGACGCCGACGCGGATCAACAAGAGCCACCTTGTCGACCTGTACGAGCGCGTGTCCTGGGCCGAGCCGCACCGCAAGTTCGCCTCGCGCATGGTCGGCGCGCTCTACAGCGAGGGCGACAGCCCGCTGCGCTACCGGATAAACCGTCTCGGCGGCCGCAGCCAGAAGGACAAGTGGATCCTGCAGGCCGAACTCTTCAACGAACTGCAGCGCTGGACCAACCGGGAATGGCGCAAGATCCAGGTCGCCGGCGGCAGCGCCAAGGAGGCCGGGCGCTACTACGGAATGCTGCGCGACTTCCTCAAGGCGGCCGAGCGCGTCTGGGACGACGCCTGGGGCCACGAGAACTATATGGTCACCCGGCCGGTCACCATCAAAGCGATGATCCGCGTCTGCGCCGACCTCACTCACCTGGATGCCGAGCCCGTCGAAGGCCGCGTCAACCGCTGGGAAAAGCGCCTGTCGCCCTGGCGTGACCAGATCAAGGCCTTCCGCGCCGAAGGTTTCTACGAGCGCTTCCCCGCCAAGGGGGAAGTCGAGCGGGTGAGCCGCGTGCACAAGGAGTTGGCGCGGATCGCGGGGATTGAGGTGAGGGCGGCCAAGCCGGGAAGTTAGCTTCCGTAACGCTTGAGGTACGCCGTAAGCTCCTGCCTCGGCAATCGCACGGTCGGGTCGTCCGCGAGCACCCGTAGCGCCGTAAGCAGGATTCCTGCTTCGCTGATCCTGTTGGCATGAAGTTCGTCGATCACCCACAAAACCCCGTGGACCTCGATTTTCTGTCTACGAGCGAACACGCGTAGTTGTCCGTCCCCAGTCAGAAGGATGCAGCCGGGCCGACTCTCTGCGAGCGCATACGCAAAGCCGTCATGAATGGACAGATGGGGCATATCCCGCGCAATCTGCTGAGCGCGAAGCACGCGTTCTCCGGGGAGGTCCACTACCTTGAGCCCGCTGCGGAGCATCGCTCTTTTCTGAGCGGAGCTGAACTTGAGAAGCTCCTCCTCGAACAACGTGTTCGGAATGAGTATTTCGTACGGTAGTCGCAAGAAAGCTTCCAGCAGCGACGTCTTTCGCAGGTCGATGAGACAACTGCTGTCACTGATGACGACCTGCGCCGGCACTTACGGCCCCTTCAAGCCTGTTTCCACGTCCGCGACCGGCAAACGGAGAAGCTCAGCAGCTTTGCTCAAGGAGATCAGCCCTTCGGCCAACGCGCGATAGCACAGCCGCTCGAAGCGCCGTGCGCGTTCGCGCTGGCCACGCTCTTCGGGGAGTTCAAGCTCATTCGGCTCTTTCGTCCGCCATCCGCGAGCAATCGATTGGAAGGCATAGACCAACGTCGATTCGCCTATGACCTCAAGTTGCCGTAACCGCACGAGCAGCGCCGCGCCACTCACTCGATAGATGCGCTTGAGATAGATTAACTCCTTGTAGCCAAGCGCGTTTCGGTGCCTGCCGACTTCGTTCCGCAAGTGATCCCGAGGCATTAGAAAGGCCCCCGCGAACACGTTGGCAGCCTTTTCCTCTTCCTTGTCCGAAAGGCTGTCGGTATCAATCAGGCGATGCGCCAGCTCGTGCGCGAGGGTCAGCCTACGACGCTCCAGCGGAAAACGATCGTTCACGACTATTACCGGCAAGTCAGCTTGCTCTTCCGGCCGCTTCACGAGACAGGTGAATCCTGAAACCCGCTCCGCTAGAGGTACCGTAAGGACTTTCAACCCTTTTTCTTCCAACAGCTCGGTCATATTCGGTATGGGGTCACGACCCAAGTCCCACTTTTCCCGCACCTCCTCGGCGAGCTTCTCAGCATCGTCTGGATTGCTGAGCTTCCGCGGCGGCGCGATCGGGCATTTCCAATGCGCGCTGTCGAGTTCGAGCACTCGTTCGATCTGCAAATAGCGCTCGATCCATTCAAGTACTTCCGTCTCAACCTGGGCTCGGTCCCGTGCGCTCGTGTTTGCTTTCGTCCGGAACTCGACCCCTGAGAGCTCAATCCCCTGGGTATCCATCAGATAACTGAGCGAAACGCCGAGCGCCTTCGACAGCGCGAGCAGGACTCCCGAACTGGGGATGCTTTCTCCGCGCTCGTACTTGCCGATCGCCTGCGCAGTGACTTTGTTGTCCATCGCAATCGACAAATCGCGCAGCGAATACCCGGCCTTCCGCCGGGCCAGCCTCACACGGTCAGCGATCATTGTTGTCCCCCCGTTCAGTTTACAATTGCAATTTATCGCATGTACTGTAAACTCTCAGCAGGTAGCCGGCAAGCAAAATCTGACCATGCAGACGTTGAGCTCCCTTTTATCTCCCGGGCTGCAGTTGCCGCCAGTGCCAAAGTGGATTGCCGTCCGCCAGCGATTCGAGCAGTTCCACCGCGACCTCACCTTGACCGTGCTTCGGCAGCAGGACGCACATACCAAACGCGCAGGCGTCGTCAGCTGAGATGGTACTGGTCGAAGTGCTAAATCAATTCTCGAGAGGCGGCGTACTTCGCGAAACTGCCTCAAAAATGGTCGCCGCAATAGTTCGAAATCCCAACGTGACGGTCGAGCCCAAGACTAGAGATCTTTTTCGTCGCGCCTTGGAGCAATTCGCAAACCGTCTGGACAAAGACTGGAGTGTCACCGACTGCGCCTCGTTCCTTATCATGGAAGATCGAGGTTTGCAGGAGGCGCTTGCCCACGACCATCACTTTGAGCAGGCCGGTTTTAAGGCTTTACTCCGAGATTCCTAGTATCTATGAATGGCAGCAATTTACCCGGAGAGTCAAGCTGGGCGCGGACTTTGGGGTAAAAATGGCAGCAATATCTCCGCCTCCGCGAACCTAGACGGCGCCCGAATACAGGCTCGCACCATCGCCCATGTAGGCCTCATAAACGTGCTCGAACAGCACCCCGCATTTCGTTCTGAACAATTCATCGGTGTACGCCTGCGGCAGGCTCTCTAGGGTGTCCTCGATTTCGATACGCACCTTGGCGCGAGCCGCGGCGCGTTTGCGCCAGTCGAGCACCAGCAGCGCGTTCAGCCGGTCCAGCAGGACGCGCGCGACTTTCTTAACTTCTTCCCGTTCCTCGTCTGAAAGCGCCGGGCCCGGCCGCACGAGGATATCGAAAACCGTAAGTTCCTCTTCGCTTAAATGCTCGCGCACGTGCCGGTCCTGTTCTTCGGTCAGCACGCTCGTCAGCGCAAGGAGTTCCTTGAAGATCTCGTCGATATTGCGGCTACCGCTGTTGTAGGCCTCGATCAGCGCCTCGAATTTCTCCAGGTAGTCGGCGCGCGTGCGGTTGAGCCGCACCATCTGCTCCAACTGCGCTTTCACCGCTGCCTTGAGACGCTCAAGGTCGCTGCTGGTCGGCTTCTTCTTTTCGAAGCGCTTGGCCAGCGCCTTGAAGTCGATCTTTGACAGGTCGATGCCCTGGTAGCCCGCGCCCTTGTCCTTGATCTTGAACGGCTCCGCACCGATCGAGCGGTCGAGCAGCTCCTGGATCCCCTGCATCACATGGGAGATGTCGGGCGGGTCGCTGCGGTTTCGGATGTAGTCGGCCAATGCACGAATAGATCCGCAGCGCGTCGCGAATTCAACTGCTACCGGGTCCGGCTTCACGGCGCCGTAAAGGGCGTCGACCAGCCGTGCCCTTGCGAGAAAGTCGCGCTTCACTTGCTCCGGCGCGAGTAGGCAATTTGCGCCATCCTCCACCGCCTGCGCGCGCTCGAACTTCTCCGCCGACGCGCCTTCGATCCTGGCGAGGTCCACCCCCTGCGCCTTGCAGTACGCCGTCGCGTCTGCGACCGCCTGCCGCAGCTCTTCGACCAGGGCTTTCTTGTCCCGCACCGGCATTTCGCCGCCGCGCCCCTGAGCGTAGAGCGCCAGCGCTCGCTCAAGTGAGGCGAAAACATTGGCGTAGTCCACGATCACGCCGCTGTGCTTGCCGGGAAAGACGCGGTTTGCCCGGGCGATGGTCTGCATCAGGGTGTGATTGCGCATCGGCTTGTCGAGGTAGATGGTCGAGCAGCTGGGCGCATCGAACCCCGTCAGCCACATGGCGCAGAGGAACACCAGCCGCAGCTTCTCGTCCGGGTCCTTGAATTTCTCGTCCAGCGCCTGTTCATTCATGCGCTTGCGGTGCGGCACGATGTCGAGGCCGAGCTTCTTCATCTGCTCGATTTCGTTCTGGCCCGGGGACACCACCACCGCCATATCGGTGTTGTCCATCTTCGGCCAGTACTTGCGTACCTTGTCGTACATGCGCAACGCGGTCGCCTTGTCGATGGACACTACCATCGCCTTGCCCTGGAACCCCCGACCGGTGAAATGGCGCACGATGTCCTTGGCCACCGTGTCGAGACGATCGTCGCGCGTGATCAGGTGGTACTGCCGCGACAGTTCCTTCTCCAGCCGTGACTCCTGCTCGGGGTCCAATTCTGCCCGCTCGATCAGGTCGTAGATCTCGTCGTTGAGGTCCGGGTTGACGAGTTGCAGCTCGGGGGTGCGGTTCTCGTAGTAGAGCGGGACCGTGGCGCCGTCCTCGATCGACTGCTGGAAGTCGTAGATCGAGACGTAATCGCCGAAGACCTCCTTGGTCCGTTCCTCGCCGGCAATCAGCGGCGTCCCGGTAAAAGCCAGGAACATCGCCTTCGGCAGGGCCGCACGCATGTTCATCGCCAGCGTGTCGTACTGGCTGCGATGCGCCTCATCGGTAAGCACGATCACGTCCGAACGATCGCAAAGCACTTCCGTCGTCTGAAACTTATGGATCAGCGTGAACACGTAGCGGTGATTCCCGGCGAGCAACTTACGAAGCTCTGCACCGCTCTGTGCGTGGCAAGCGTCGCCTTCCGCTTCGCTCACCGCGCCGGTCGCCTTGAATGTCTTGGAGATCTGTTCATCCAGCTCCACGCGGTCGGTCACCACGACGAAGGTCCAGTTGCCGGGCACCTTGCGCAGGATCTTCTGCGCGAAAAACACCATCGAGAAGCTCTTGCCGCTGCCTTGCGTCTGCCAGAACACCCCGCCACGGCCGTGACCGGCCTTGCGCGCCTCCAGCGTCGCGGCAATGGCGTTGTTGACCCCGAGGTACTGGTGGTTTTGCGCCAGCGCCTTCACCAGCCCGCTCTTGTGCTCCGAAAAGAGCGTGAAGTTCTCGACGATATCCAGCA
>CANKMT010000005.1 GCA_947482825.1 Betaproteobacteria bacterium
AGCAAAAACGCCTGCCGGAACGCTACATCGTCGGCATGCGAGCCAATTTCACCGTGCGCAACCGCTTGGGCGCTCGCGGTTCGCTATGCCGAATCCAAATCAGCAAAACCCGATTTCTTCACGGGCTCTCAGTCGTAACCGAAAGGGATCGAATGCAAAGACGTGATGCGATTGGCGCACTACTCGCCACCATGGTGGTCACGAGCGCGATGCTGCCCGGTGCGGCCTTCGCCCAGCCGCGCGTCCGGCGCGTCGTTTTCCTCGGCGGTCAATCCGAAAAGACACTCGGGGACTGGATGACGGGTTTGCGCGAAGGACTCAAGGAACAGGGATATCAGAAAGGCCGCAATTTCGCGATCGACTACCGGTACGGCGGGCTTACCCGGGAAATCTCCGACCAGATGGCCGCCGATGCGATCGCCAGCAAGCCCGACCTCATCATCACGCAGGCGGGCCTCGCCCACCGGGTCAATGCATTGAGCAAGACGATTCCGATTGTTGCCATCTACAGCGGAGACCTCGTGGACGGGGGTCTGGCGAAGAGCCTGGCCGGCCCCGGCGGAAACGTCACCGGCATCCAGCTCATGGCGCTCGACCTGGCGGGCAAGCGCATCGAGATCCTCAAGGAGATGGTGCCTTCCATCAAACGCCTGGCGGTCCTTGCGTCCCCGAATCACCCTGGGGTGCACCGGGAGCGGGATGCTTCGATTGCCGCAGCCAAGAAGCTCGGGATCAGCATTGCCTACTATGCCGTGAAGGACCAACCGGAACTCGAAGCCGGATTGGCCGCTGCGGTCGCCGCCGGCACCGACGGGCTGGTATTGTTTCCCGACGGCGTCACCAATACGGGCAAGGAGCGCGTCGCGGCGTTTGCGCTGCAGCACAAGCTGCCGACCGTTTCGGGCTGGGATATCTATGCCATGGCGGGTGGCCTCGTCACCTACGGCCCGCACATGCGCGCGTCCTTTCGCTATCTGGCGACCTACGTCGACCGCGTATTGAAAGGCGGCGATCCCGCAACCATGCCGATCGAACTGCCGACGATTTTTGAGTTGGTCGTCAACCTCAAGACCGCCCGCGCACCCGGCGTGAAAGTGCCGCAGACCGTGCTCATTCGCACCGACCGGCTGATCGAGTGAACCGATAAATTGGTGTCAGAGTCGTTTTTCCCGGCGCACGCGCATTGCTGCCAATTTAATGCAAACCCCCGCGCCGCTATTGGCTTCCAGGCCGAAATGCTGCCAACGAGACTTGGCCGAAGGGCGCGCGCTTCATGAACCGGCGTGACGCGCTGCAAGATCTTCAAGGGCGCCAGGCCGGGCGATCTCCCGGTGGAGCAGCCGACCAGGCTCGAGTTGGTCATCAACATGAAGTCCGCGAAGGCGCTTGGCCTTGCGGTTCCGCAGACGTTGCTTATTCAGGCCGACGAGGTGATTCGGTAGTCCGTCAAAGTCTGGACCTGAGCTTCGCCATTCCCTTGGGCGAAGCGCGCGCTTCCTTGAGCAACAAAGCCCAGTCGTCAGGCGGGCGGCCGCGCTCGAGCATCTTGCGAAACACACGGTAGGCATCGTCGCTCGATTCGTAGGCGCGCTTGCTGTCGTCGTCATTGACCGAGGCATAGACGATGATCTTCTGCGCGGCATGAAACCGGAAAAACAACCGGTACTGCTGAAAGAAGATTGCGCGGAACCAGTGCTTACGCTCGTCACCCAAGGTCCGGCCTTGCCGGTATTCAGGACGCGTTGGGTCTTCGGGAATGATCTCGAGCGCCAGTCTGGCAATCGCGGCCATACGCTTGGTGCTGTTTTTCTGCTTGTAGTTCCCGGGATCCTTGGCTTTGAGCGCTTCCACCTTGGCGATCAACGCTTCCACTTGATCCAAAAATGACGGGTGGGCAAAAAGGCTCCAGCCGTTGACCACCAACGGTGGATCGGCCCGGGTCATTCGTCGGCGGGATCAAGAGCGGCTTCGAGGTTGACCTCGACGCCCTTGACCATGGCGCGTAGGCGCTTGGCCAGTCCGGCATCGATCGCGCGTACATGCCGGGGATGGGTGGCGATGTCGCGGGCGAGGAAATCGAGAAATGCTTCCAGCACGGGATCCGCTG
Source organism: Betaproteobacteria bacterium (assembly GCA_947482825.1). Lineage (GTDB taxonomy): Bacteria > Pseudomonadota > Gammaproteobacteria > Burkholderiales > SG8-39 > SZAS-79. Next base: position 2,108 of record CANKMT010000005.1, read on the forward strand.
TGTCCCCCGCGCGCTGCAGGACAACCGAGCCATTGCTTTGCACCAGATAGCGAATGCGGTCCCGCTTGCCGAGTTTGAGCGCGCGGCGCACGCCTTCAGGCACCGTCGTTTGATAGCGATCCGTGAGCGACGATTCCAGTTCGAATGTGGCGGGCATGATGAACTCCTGGACAAATGACGGATCAGAATCGACACGGTAATGCATGTGCATTACCTGGTCAATCCGGGACTCTCCCGCGCGAACCTTTTTGACGGCCATCCGCCTTCGACCGAAGCGCGGCCCAGAAATTCGTTTCACCGAACGAATCAAATGGTGTCAGAGTCGCTTTTCACCGGAAAGGTATTGCCGCCATCCGGCCTCGATCGGAAAGCGACGACTTCATGAACAGGCGCGACACCCTCCTCGTACTTCTCGCCCTCAGCGCAGCGCCCGTTGCTGCGCGCGCCCAAGCGCAGTCCGGGGTGCGGCGAATCGGTTTCCTCACGCCGCGTTCGCGCCCGTCGCCGCCCGCGCGCGATACGTTTTTCGAAGCGTTCGCCGAGGGAATGCGCGCCCTCGGGTACGTCGAGGGAAAGAATCTCGTCATCGAACGGCGCTATGCCGACGGAACTTATGCGCGGCTCCCCGCGCTTGCAGCCGAGCTCGCCGGCCTCAAAGTCGAAGTTATCGTCGCTTACGGAACGACTGCGGTGCAGGCGGCGCAAGCGGCGAGCAAGACCATCCCGATCGTCATAGCGGCGGCCGTCGATCCGGTAGGTAGCGGCCTGGTGGCGGGCCTGGCGCGGCCCGGGGGCAACACGACCGGGCTTTCGGCCATCGCGGTCGACCTCAGCCCGAAGCACCTCGAATTCCTGAAGGCCGTGATGCCGCAGCTCGCACGCGTCGCGGTGCTGGTGAATCCGGGCAACAGCGCGAATGCCGCGGTTGAAAAGAATGTCGAAGGCGCCGCCAAGGGTTTCGGCATCGGGGTCATCCCGGTGTCGGCGCGCACGCCCGACGAGATCGGGGCAGCGTTCGCCTCCGCAGCACGGCAGAAGGCCGGCGCGATGATCGTGGCGGGCGATGCATTCTTCTCTGAGCAAGGCGACCTGCTGGCGAGCACATCGGCCAAGCACCGGATACCGACCATCAGCATCTACCAGGCCCATGTGGAGGCGGGCTGCTTGATGAGCTATGGGCAGAGCGTCGAGGATATCACCGCCGCTCGGCGGCTTTCGTGGACCGGATTCTCAAGGGCGCGAAGCCCGCGGACCTACCGGTCGAGCAGCCCACCACGGTCGAGCTGTTGATCAACCTCAAGACCGCCAAGGCTTTCGGCATCACTCTCCCGCAGTCGGTGCTGCCGCGTGCGGACCGGGTACTCGAGTAAAGAGGCGTTATTCCTTGTGGCGCCAACTGCTGACGCTCACTAACTGCCGAACACGAACTCGCCCGCTATTTTTCGAACTGTTCATCCACCTCGGAGATCAGTTCTTCGACCCGGGGCGCAAAGCTCGGCAATTCCGGCTTCTTCGATTTCCAGGAACCCCTCATATTCGGCCCGGTTTCTCTGCTGGTGTGCCGCATCCAGGACCCGCCAGCGGTTTGCCGGCCACTTGAGCGTGTGTTCGAGGCATTGGAACACGGTGAACCGGTTTTCACTGCGGTAACCGTGCCAGCGAAGCGCCGCCAGCGCGGCCGAGTGGGCGGCGTTGTAGGCGCTGGTGAACCGGCCCTCCCTCGAGGCTTTCGTCAACCGCGCATCGGCCAACCGCGCGCGCGCCATTGCCAGCAGGCGCTTCGATTCCGCCTCATTGGGCCGCTCGGCCTTGAGCTGGCCGATGCGTACCAGGTTATCGAGCGCGGACTGGGGCATCGCCGATCAGTGGAAGAACGGGCTGGGCAAGCACGCGATTCACGAACGAATCGCGCTCGGCGCGGCGGCGCTTTAGTTCTGCGGAGGTGTACAGCGTCGGATTGATCTTGCGGCCCAATTGCGGTTCCAGCGGAACGAGGACTTTGAGTACCTTGGCCAGCGTGAGCTTCTCGCCGACCAGCATCAGGTCGATGTCGCTCTTCGCCGTGTCGGTCTGCTTTGCGACCGAGCCATAGACCCAGGCGGCTTTCAAATCCGGGGTCAGCGGCTCGAGCGCTTCGCGCAACATGGGTTCGACTCCCAGCGTCTTGCGTGCGAGGCCGATCAGCTCGGCGTAGACCGGGCTGTGCTCATTGGCCTGGAAACGGCGCAAATTGCCCACCCGATCCGTATTTACCAGCCCTGCGTCGGCGAGCCGATTCAGTTCGCGTTGCAGCGACGCGCTACCCAGGCCGGTCAGTCGGCGCATTTCGTTCAGATGAAAGCCGCGGCCAGGCTGGCCGAACAGCCAGCGGAACACGCGAGATTGGCTGTCGGAGAACAGGGCGGAGGCAATCGACATAGCCAGATATTAGCATGATCGTGCCAATAATTGGCTTGACTCGATGCAAGCACCCGCATCAACCCATCGGTTCCGATTCGAGCCGCCGGCGCAGTTCGGCCTTGTTGATCTTTTCCAGCGTAACCCGCGGAAATTCATCCACGATACGGATTTCGCGCGGCCGCTTGAAGTCGGCGAGCTGCGCGGCGCAGGCCGCGGCAACCTGATTCCGCAGCCCGGCGGGCGCCGGCCCGGCGGCCAGCACGAAAGCGACCGGAACCTCATCGAGCATCGGGTGCTTGCGCGCCACCACCGCGCATTCGCGCACGCCCGGCACCTGCAGGATGACGCGCTCGACCTCCGACGCGGCGACGTTCTCGCCGCCGACCTTCAGCATGTCCTTGGTGCGGTCGCCGAACTGGATCGCGCCGTCCTCGAGGAGCATCACGCGATCGCCGGTGCGGAACCACCCGTCCGGGTCGAACGCCTGCGCAGTCGCCTGCGGGTTGCCGAAATACTCCTGAAAGAGCGACAGGCCTCGGATGCCGCGGATCATCAGGTTGCCGCTGCCGCCGGGTTCGACGTGCCGCGCTTCGCGCACGGGGACCGCGTCGTTCTCCACAATCGCGATTTCATACTCGGGCGCGGGCCGGCCGATCGAAAGCGGACGGTTGGGCAGGTGCGGGTTGCCGACGATTCCGTGGGTGATGGTTTCGGTCATGCCCCACCAGCCCAGGGTCTTCACGCGGAAGTGCGCATCGCTCGGCGGCGCGCAAATCGAGCTTCCCCACAGCCGGTAGTGATGCCGCGCCGGCACTTCGTGTTCCATAAGCGCCTTGACGCAGAATTGCACGAGCGAAGTCCAGGTGCAGCGCCGCGCGAGCGACACCGGCCAGAACCGGCTGGCTGAAAACCGCGGCTGGATCACCGCCGTCGCTCCCGCCCACAGGCACGCAAGCACCGAGTAGGCCTGTGCGTTGGTGTGGAAGAGCGGCAGGAACACGAGGTGAACGTCCTCGGGACGCAGGTCTTCGTGCACGGCGTTGATGCGTGCGCCCCAGAGCGCATTGGCGTGCGTCCACAGCACGCCCTTGGGCCGCGACGTGGTACCCGAGGTGTACTGCACGCTGCACGGGGCGAGGGGATCGGGCGCGCGGCGGGCCGGGGCTTCATCGTCGAGCGTCGCGAAGCTCGAGGCGCGTTCGGGTGCGCGCGCGGGTGCGGTGCCGCCGTCCGTCGGGGTCACGGCGAGCCAGCGCAGCCGCTTGCAACTCGCCGCGACCAGTTCGGCGAACTTCGGCTGGGTGATGCCGCCCACGGCGCCGCAGTTCTCCGCATAGTAGGCAAGCTCGTCGCCGACTGCGCGGGCGTTGGTCGTCACCGCCACTGCGCCCAGCCAGGCGCAGGCATACCACGCGAGCAATGCTTCGGGGCAATTCTCCAAGTGGATCAGCACGCGGTCGCCGCGCGCGACGCCGCGTTTCGCCAGGCCGCCTGCGATCCGCACGATGCGCGCGTGGAACTGGCCGTAGGTGATCGTTTCAGACTCGCCTTCGAACGGTTCCCAGACGAGAAATGGATGGTCGCGCCGCGTGGCTGCGCGAGTTTCCACGAGCCATGGAACGTCCATACCGGAGAACGGGTGGAGGTCCCCCTTCGCGAGCTTGAGCCCCTTCGCGGCCTGTCCGGCGCTCATCGAAGAATGAGCAGCAATGCCGTCCCGACAGCGACCACGCCTGCCAGAATCCAGAGCACGTTTCTGCCGAAGAAGCTCAACAGCATTTCGATCATCAAATCCATTCTCTGCCCCGCGGCCGCGACGAGCGAAGTATAGAGAAGATCGCGAGGCGACATGCCCGGCGAAATCGGCGAACATCCTCACCGAAATTGTAAAATTTCTCCGCCACGCGCAACTTTCGCATATCCGCGGCAAGGCGGCCGCAATAGACTCGGTTCTTCTCAATCGGACACCGACGCCCATGAACTCCGCAATGATCATGGCCCAGGCCATCTCGCATGACATAGCGATGTTTTTTTGCGCGCTTTTCGCTGGAGGCTCGGTCTACATCAGCCTGGTCGAAGACCCGGCGACCGCCAAGGCCGGGCCGAGAATGGCAGGCGCCTATCTCGTGACCGCGCACCCGCGGCCGGCCATCATCCAGACGATCTTCGCCACGGTGGCGGCGTTTGCGGGCCTGCTCGCCGGGCTTGCGAGCGGGTCCGCCTGGTGGCTCGCCGGCGGGGCGATCCTTGCGTTCGCGGTGCTCCTGCAAATGCTCAAGGTGATCCCCCTCGTACGCGCAGTCGCGGACGCCGGCCCGCAAGCCGATGCGGGGTGGCTGACCCGGCGACTGGAGAAGCTCGCGCGCCTGCATGCCGTGCTCAGCCTTGCGGGCCTCGCGGTGATGTTCGTTTTCGTGATGAAAAGCTGACGCAACGATCGACTTACTCCGCGGTCGCCCCCGAATCCTTGATCGCCTTTGCGAACTTGGCGATCTCGGCGCGCAGGTGTACTGCAAATTGGTCGGTGCCCATGATCATCGACTCGGCGCCGAGGGCGGCGAACTTTTCCTTCACCTCGGGCAACTGCAGGACGCGGTTCACTTCCGGATTGAGCCTCGCGACGATTTCCTTCGGCACCGCTGCCGGCGCATACAGCCCGAACCATGCGGACACTTCGAAGCCCGCGAGGCCGGACTCCGCAACTGTTGGTAACTCGGGCATCAGCGCGGAACGCTTCGCGCTGGTGATCGCAAGCGCCTTGATCTTGCCTGCGCGCACCTGAGTGATCGAAGTGGGGATCGGGTCGAACACCATCGTCACCTGGCCGCCGAGCAGGTCGGCCATCGCCGGGGCCGCGCCCTTGTACGGGATGTGCGTGAGCTGAACGCCGGCCGACGTCTTGAAGATCTCGCCTGCGAGGTGAGCGCCGCCGCCTACGCCGCTCGAGCCGTAGTTGAGGCCGCCGGGCCGCGCCTTGATGTAGGCGATCAGCTCGGCCACCGAATTGGCCGGCACCGAAGGATGCAGCACCAGCAGGAAAGGCGCCGACGCGATATAGGCCACCGGCGCGAAATCGCGCAGCGTGTCGAACGGCAGCTGCTTGTACAGGCTGAGGTTGATCGCGTGCTGCGTTCCCTGGAGCAACAGCGTGTAGCCGTCCGGCGCCGACTTGGCGACGATTTCCGAGCCGACCGTGCCGCTCGCACCGGGCTTGTTCTCGACCACCAAAGGATGCTGCCAGGTTTCGTTCAGCTTCTGCGCGACCGTGCGCGCCATGACATCGGTGGCCCCGCCGGGCGGGTAGGGGACGATGATGCGCACTGGCCGCGCTGGGTAGGACTGCGCGAAGGCGAGGCAGGGCAGGAGCAACAGCGCGGCGAGAAATCGTTTCATCTTCCCCCTCAGGGAAAAAACGCTGTGGCAGTCTAGCGCAAGCAGGGGGAACGGCCGACAATGGCTGGGCAACCGGAGGAGATGAAATGAACAGGCGCGACGCGGTCCTTGTTCTCATGGCGCTTGGTTTGGCGCCCGTCTCTGCTTTAGCGCAACCGCCGGCAAAGGTCCGGCGGATCGGGATCCTCTATCCGGGTTCGCAGGCCGACAGCGGTGTGCTCGCCGAACTATTCGTCAAGGCGCTGCGCGATCTGGGTCATATCGAGGGCCGCAATATTGCCATCGAGTGGCGCTATGCGGACGGACCCAGTTGCTGGCGACGCTGGCCGCCGAGTTGGTGAAACTCAACGTAGAGGTCATCCTCACCGAGGGTTCACCCGCCGTCGCCGCGGCGCGTAAGGCGACGACCGCCATTGCCATCGTGACGGCTTCGTTCGCAGATCCGGTCGGCAGCGGGTTCGCCGCGAGCCTGTCGCGCCCGGGCGGCAACATCACGGGTCTTGCCAACCTCGCCGAGGAAAGCTACGCCAAGCGCCTCGAATTGATGATGAGCGTGGTGCCGAAGGTGACGCGCATCGCGTGGTTGTCGAATCCCGACAATGCGGCCGCGCAGAGGGTGGGCGCGCTCTTCGTGGCGGCCGCGGAGAAATCCGGCAAGACCATCGTGCGCGCCGAGGCCCGCTCGGCCGGCGAACTGACCGAGGCCTTCTCCCGCATGGCGCGGGAGAAAGCCAGTGCGCTCCTCGTCTCGGACGATTCGACCCTGAACCCGCTCGCCAACCAGGTGGCCGGGCTCGCGCTGCGCCATCGCCTGCCGTCGATGTTCGCTTTGCGCAAAGGCGCCGAATCCGGCGGACTCATGAGTTATGGCGCGGACTACGCAGTCCGCTATCGCCGTGCGGCGGTGTATGTAGACAAGATATTGAAAGGCGAAAAGGCCGGCGACTTGCCGATCGAGCAACCGACCGAGTTCGAGCTGATCGTCAACCTGGGCACCGCAAAAACGCTTGGCCTCAAGATCCCCGAATCGGTCCTGATCCGGGCCGCGCGGGTGATCGAATGGAGCGCCGGGACGACCGGCAAGGAGTAAAGGGTGAGAGTCCCTGACAGTGAAGGTGTAGCAAACCACGCTGTCCCCGAGTCATGCGTGAGGAGTGGCCGCGAGGCACATCACGAAGCGTTGACAGGGGTGCGAGTAGGCCAGCCATTGAGCCGCGAAATTCACGTTTTCCCGGGTGCCGACGCTGTCATTCGAGCGGAAGGCAAAACGGAGGGGCGCGCTATTGCGAGCGCCCAACCGGCCCGGCGTGGTCTGAGACCCTGGCATGCACGTACGCTCTTTGCACGGGAACCGGGAGATCTCCTGCGTGGCCACGCAGTTGCAGCGCGTGGTCCGCATCGGGAAGGCGAGGAGCCGTAGCCGATGATGCACGCGCGGGAGAAGTCAGACCTCTGCATAGTGTGCGAAAGAAGTCGGCGAACAAAGCCGGGCAACCGGTGGCGGAGTCGATGGAGCGAAGGCGGGGGACCGAGGGGAACACGGACGAGCCACGCATGCGCCGGACACCGAGCCGGGATAGCGTGCCCCAGGGGCTGGAACGTGTACGGCAAGCAGCAAAGGCAGGCAAGAAGGAAAGGTTCACCGCTCTGCTTCACCACGTGAATGTCGAACTACTGAAGGATGCCTACTTTTGGCTCAAGCGGAACGCGGCTCCGGGGGTGGATGGACTAACGTGGGAGGAGTACGAGCAGGGCCTGGAAGTCAACGTAGTGGAATTGCATGCCCGCGTACACCGGGGCGCCTATCGAGCATTGCCATCGAGGCGGCAGTACATCGCGAAAGCCGACGGGCGGCAACGCCCGCTGGGGATCGCGGCGCTGGAGGACAAAATCGTCCAGCGTGCACTGGTGGAAGTGCTCAATGCGATCTATGAAGAAGACTTCCTTGGGTTCTCGTACGGATTCCGTCCTGGGCGTAGCCAGCATGACTGTCTGGATGCGCTTGCGGCGGGGATCACCCGTACAAAGGTGAACTGGATTGTGGACTCGGACATTCGCTCGTTTTTCGATTCGGTCAGCCACGAGTGGCTGATTCGTTTCGTGGAGCATCGAATCGGCGATCCACGCGTGATCTGCGTGGGCTGGGCAAACCGGAGACGTTCAACTTCCTGGGTTTCACGCACATCAGTGGACGCTCGCGCAAGGGTGGCTTCCAGCTCAAGAGGAAGACACGCCGGGATCGGTTGCGGGCAAAGCTGGGGGAAATCAAGGAGGCGCTGTGGCGACGTATGCATGACTCTATTCCAGAGCAGGGAAAGTGGTTGGCGCAAGTGGTACGCGGGTACTTCAACTACCATGCGGTGCCAACCAATGCCAAGAGCCTGCAGCGCTTCCGACACTTGGTGACGGACCTATGGCGACGAGCGCTCTTGCGCCGCGGCCAAAAAGACCGGACCACGTGGGATCGCGCTGCACAGCTTGCGGCGGATTTCCTGCCTGCGGTGCGCATCCTTCACCCGTGGCCCGACACTCGCTTCGCCGTCAACCACCCGGGGTGGGAGCCGAGTGCGTAAATTGCGCCCGCTCGGATCTGTGCGGGGGGTATCGGGTGACCGGTATTCCTACCGCGATAATCGGCGCAATTGACGCCGGGAACGCATCCGATCGATTGCCAAATACTGCCATTTTCGTCTGAACCCCCTCGCCGTTATTGCCTTCCAGGTCAAAATGCTGCCATTGAGTCAGCCTCGCAGCGGACTGGAATAGAATCGATTCTTTGCACTAATTCAGGCTGGCGCTCGTAGCGCAGGGGTGCAACCCCAGGTGAGCCGCGCGCGCTCAGGCTTTGAGGCAGGTGCTCATGAACTTCTTGCGCTCGTCGCCCTTCTTGCCGGTGGCCTGTTCGCCGCAGGCCTTCATCCGCGCCTGCTGCGCCTTCTGCTTGGCGCTGGGTTCCTTCTTGGCCTTTGCAGCGGGCGGCGGCGTCTTCATGTCGGCGCCCTTGGCCTCGTTCTGCGCCATGGCAAAGGGCGATGCGCCCACCAGGAAGCACAATCCCAGAATCAGTTTTTTCATTTGAACCTCCAAAATGTTGTCGATGAGATCAATGTCGCGAAAGATTCGCGGCGCGCTTTTCGCGTCGCCGGATTCTCCCGTGGCAGGTATTCAACGCGGCTTTTGGCTGTCCGGTTGACGCGGCGGCGCGCCGGGGGTCTTCAACGCACTTGCTGTGCCGGTCATTGACTCGGGTTCGCCTATTGCCGCATTTGCCAAGTCGAGGCGCCGCTGGAATTCATGCAGCGCCTGGCCGCGCTCGTGCCGCGTCCACGCCTGCGATAAAGTGGCGCATGGAGCAAAAGGTGACTTGAATTTCCTATACGCTTGTGACACAAGCACGACAAAATGTGGCACAATAGAGCTCCATGCGTGCCCAATTCCTGACCGTCCGTCTTACAGAAAGCGAAGCACTGCTCGTCTCGCGCCTGCACGAACAGACCGGGCTCTCCAAGTCGGCGCTGGTGAAGCGGGCGCTCGAGACTCTGTCCGAAAAGCACGCCATGTCGGCCGCTGGCGGATTGTACGAACTGGGTGCCGAGCGCTTCGGCCGCCACGGGGACGTCGCGCGCCAATCCGCGCAGATCAAACGCGTGGTGCGTGAGCGCCTGGATGCAAAACGTTCTCGCTGACAGCGGACCGCTGGCGGCTCTGTACAATCGCCGCGATCGTCATCATGCCCGAGCGGTCGAGTATTTCCGTGTGCAAGGGAGCGGTTTGCGCTGCCATACGACGTGGGAAGTCGTGTCCGAGGTGATGTATTTCCTCGATTTCTCGGCTTCCGCCCAAGGCGACTTTCTCGATTGGCTGCATCAAGGTCATCAGCGTGGCCTGATGCACATCGCGGGCCTGGCGCCGGAAGATCTTCCGGGTCTTGCACGCATGATGCGCAAGTACGCCGATCGTCCGATGGATCTGGCCGATGCTTCTCTTGTGTGGCTGGCGAACAAGAACGGCATCACTGACATCATTACCGTAGACCGAGCCGATTTTGCGGTCTACCGGACCGCCAGACGCAAGGCATTTCGCAACGTCTTCGCAAACGCGGCGAAGGAGAATTCCTGACCTGCCGGAGCGCTGGGGGCCGCCCTTTGTCGGATGCGCGCATCGACGGTGCCGTCCAATTTGCCTGGCCGGGCCGAACAAGCCCTTCCCGGAATAGAATCAGTTCTTCGCACCTCCCAGACCAACGAGGCCGCCATGAGCGCAACCGCAAAACTGCAACCCACCGGAATGACCGCGGGAATAACAGAGTCCGAATGGCAGGCGCGCTGCGACCTCGCGGCCCTGTACCGCATCGTCGACCACTTCGGCTGGACCGACGTCCTCAACACGCATATGTCGGCGCGGATCCCGGATGAGCCCGGCGCCTTGCTGATCAACCACTACGAAGAGATGTTCCACGAGATCACCGCCTCGAGCCTGATCAAGATGGACATGGACGGCCGCGTGCTCGGCAAGCAGGGGCGCTTCAATGCGGCCGGCTTCACCATCCACAGCGGCGTCTACAAGGCGCGCCCGGACGCCAACTGCGTGATGCACACGCACACGCGCGCCGGGGCGGGCGTTGCGATGCTGCGCAACGGCCTGCGCCCGATCAGCCAGGATGCGCTCAACGTGCTCGACGAAGTGACGTACCACGAGTACGGCACCCCGGCGACGCAGGAGGAGTGCGATGCGCTCGGTGAAAGTTGCAAGAACGGCAGTTGCGTCGTGCTGTTGAACCATGGCCTGCTGACCCATGCGCCGACAATTCCGGGCGCGCTGCAGCGCATGTACATGCTGGAGCGCGCCTGCGAGCTCGAGCTGATCGCGCGCACGCTGGGCGAGCCGCCGGTGCAGATCGCCCGGGCTGCCGTGGACGGCGTCGCCAGGCACATGAAGGCCGCGCGGGCCAAACCCGGGTTCGGCCAGCACGAGTGGAACGCGCTGCTTCGCGTGATCGACAAGAAGGGCAGCGATTACCGGATCTAGCGGACCGCGGACGAGGTCGGTCGTGCCTGATTGGGCGGCATGGTCTTCCCCCGGGATGTCCATTGGGCGTGGCCTGCTCGCCGCCCTGCTTAGCCTTTGCGCGGCGACGGCGATCGCGCAGGACGCCGACATGGTCGAGGTCCCGGCCGGCGAGTTCCTCATGGGGACGAACGACGGGCCGCCCGAGGAGCGCCCGGCGCATCGCGTGGACCTTCGCCGTTTCATGATCGACCGGTTGCCGGTCACCAACCTGGAGTACGCCGCTTTCCTCGACGCGGCCACGCTCGCCGGCGAGCGCGGCGAAAAATCCTATCGCCGTTACGACGATGACGACGCCGACGCGCGCATCCATCGCGTCGGCGGCCGCTGGCGCGCCGATCCCGGGTTCGAACGTCACCCGGTCAACGAAGTGCCCTGGGTCGGCGCGCGCGACTATTGTGCCTGGCGCGGCAAGCGCCTGCCGACCGAAGCCGAATGGGAAAAGGCGGCGCGCGGCACCGACGGCCGCCGCTATCCGTGGGGCATGACGGCGCCGGCGGCCGACCGGGCGCGGTTCAATGCGCCATGGAACCAGACCGCGCCGGTGGATGCGTATCCGGCGGGCGTCAGCCCCTACGGCGTGCTCGACCTGTCTGGCAACCTTTGGGAATGGGTGTCGAGTCTTTATCGTCCCTACCCGTACTCGGCGGCCGATGGCCGCGAGGACGCGGACGCGGAGGGCGTGCGCGGCACGCGTGGCGGTGGCCACGACTCGCCACCGGAAGAACTCACCACGACGCAGCGGGGGCGCACCCTTTCGCGCGCACCCCGCGCCGGCCATCACAATATCGGCTTTCGCTGCGCCCGCTGAACGCGGCAAGGCCGGGTCGCGGAGCACTTCGGCTGCGCGTGTACACTCGCGGCATACCCCAAGCCCACTATCGCCCGCGCGCAAATCCCCGCGATGAATACGACTTCCCGATCGATCAAGCCCGAGCGGCTCCTTGAAGTCGTGACCGCGGTAGCGAAGGAAGCGCGCCCGCACGTCACGCCCCACGTGACGCTGGACAGTTCGCTGGAAAAGGACCTCGGCCTGGACAGCCTGGCGCGAGTGGAACTCGTGCTGCGGCTGGAAAGCGAATTCGGCGCGAGCCTGCCCGAGAAGGCGCTCGCGACCGGCGAAACGCCGCGCGACCTGCTGCGTTTCCTGCGCGCGAGCACCGGCGACGCGCACGCGGCGGGCGAACACACCGCGCCCGCCGACTTGAACCTCGTGCAATCGAACGGCGTGCGCGCGCCCTCCAACACGCAAGCCCGCTCGCTCACCGAAGCGCTCGAATACCACGTGCAGCGCCAGCCCGACCGGCTGACGGTGTTCATGTACGAGGAGCAGAAGGAATACCCGCTCAGCTATCGCGCGCTCTGGGACGGCTCGATAGGCTATGCCGCCCAACTCAAGCGCGCGGGGCTGCAGCACGGCCAGATGGTGGCGATCATGCTGCCGACCTGCCGGCAGTACCTGTTCTCGTTCTACGGGGTGCTGCTTGCCGGCGGCGTTCCGGTGCCGCTCTATCCGCCCGCGAGGCTCACCACCATCGAAGACCACATGACCCGGCATGTGGCGATCCTGAAGAGCGCCGCGCCGACGATCATGATCACGGTGCGCGAGGCCAAGCCCCTGGCCTACCTGCTGCGCGCGCAAGTCGAATCGCTGCAGCAGGTGCTCGTGCCGGATGATCTCGAAGGTGCGGCGGGCGCAGACTTCGCACCGGTGCACGGCCAGCCCGGCGAGACCGGGTTCCTGCAATACACCTCCGGCAGCACCGGCAACCCGAAAGGCGTGGTGCTCTCGCACGCCAATCTCATGGCCAACGTGCGGGCGATGGGCGCGGCGGTCAATGCCGGGCCCGAGGACGTGTTCGTGAGCTGGCTTCCGCTGTATCACGACCTTGGCTTGATCGGTGCCAATTTCGCCTCGCTGGTGCTCGGGTTCCCGACGGTGCTGATGTCGCCGCTCGCCTTTCTGTCGCGGCCGGCGAGCTGGATGCGCGCAATCCACCGCCATCGCGGCACGATGTCCGGCGGGCCGAATTTCTCTTTCGAGCTGTGTCTAAGGCGTATTTCGGATGAAGACATGGAGGGCATCGACCTTTCCTCCTGGCGTTTCGCGTTCAACGCGGCCGAGCCCGTCAGCCCGGAAACGATCGTCGAATTCGAGAAGCGGTTCGGAAAATTCGGGCTCAGGAAGAACTGCCTTTCGCCCTCCTATGGCCTGGCCGAATCCTCCGTCGGCGTCGCGATCACGGTGCCGGGAAGTCCCTGGCGCGCCGATCGGCTGGATCGCGAGCGCTTCACGCGCACGGGTGAGGCGGTTGAGACCCGCGCGGACGATCCTTCGCCGCTGATCGTGATCGGCTGCGGCACGCCGATCCCGGGGCACGACATCCGCACGGTCGACGGGGCGGGGCTGGAATTGCCCGACCGCCAGGAAGGGCTGCTGCAATTCCGCGGGCCTTCGTCCACGTCCGGGTACTACCGCAATCCGGAAGCAACTAAGACGCTGTTCGACGGCGAATGGGTGAATACCGGCGACCGGGCCTACCTCTCGGAAGGCGTGCTGTTCCTCACCGGGCGCGAGAAGGACATCATCATTCGCGGCGGGCGCAATATCAGCCCGTACGAACTGGAGCAGGCGGTGGGCGACCTGGCCGGCGTGCGCCGCGGCTGCGTCGCGGTCTTCGGCAGCCGCGACGCGGCGGCCGGCACCGAGCGCGTGGTGGTGCTCGCGGAGATGCGCGAGCGCGACCCTTCGCGCCATGACGACCTCAAGCGCATGATCAACGACCTCGCCGTGAGCCTTATCGGCGCGCCGGCCGACGACATCGTCCTCGCGCCGCCCGCAACGGTGCCCAAGACTTCGAGCGGAAAAATCCGCCGGGTGGCGGCGCGCGAGTTCTACGAGCGGGGTCCCTCGGCGGTCAAGCCGAACGCAGTGTGGCTGCAGTTTGTGCGCCTCATGCTCTCGGGTGCCGCGCCGCAGTTGCGTCGCGGGCTGCGCACGCTGGAGGGCATCGTGTTTGCGCTGCGCGGCTACCTGGCATTCGGGCTCCTGTTCCCGTTCGCGGTGCTTGCTGCGCTAGTGGCTTCAGGCAAGACTTGCTGGAACGTCGGCAGGCAAGTGGCCAAGTGGTTCCTGATCCTTTCGGGTCTCCCCGTCGCGGTGCGCGGCCTGGAGCACCTCGATCGCTCCACGCCGGTCGTGCTCGCCGTCAACCATACGAGCTACCTCGATGCGCTCGTGCTCCTGTCGCTGCTCGAGTATCGCGGCTATGCGTTCGTCGCCAAGCGCGAGTTCCAGGACAACCCGCTGATGCGCGGATTGCTCGCCGGATACGGCACCCAGTTCATCGAGCGCTTCGACGTGGCGAAAAGTGCGGAACACGCGAATGCGCTGGTCGAGGTGGCCAAGCGCGGCATTTCGCTGATCGTGTTCCCGGAAGGAACGCTCACCCGCAGCACCGGGCTCATGGATTTTAGAACCGGCGCTTTCCAGGCGGCCGCGCAGGCCGGTGTTCCCGTGGTGCCGGTGTCGCTGCGCGGCGTGCGCTCGGTGTTGCGCGACGGGACGTGGTATGTGCGGCGCGCGGCGATCACCGTGACGATCGGTGCGCCCATTACGCCCGAAGGTGAAGATTGGGCGGCGGCGGTGAAGCTGCGCGACGCCGTGCGCGCCGAGATCCTGCGCTCTTGCGGGGAGCCGGACATCGGGGCCGCGCATGCTCACAGGGAGTAAAAGGTGCTTTTCCCGGGATTGGAATTGCTGCCATTTTTTGCCAGACCACCGCGTGGATATTGGGTTTGCGGGCCAAATGCTGCCATCACCGTATGTTCCAGCTGAGCACCTGCAAGACGCGCTCCACTTTTTGTGAGGAGATCGGGGACTCCACTCAAACGGCAAACCCGCGGACTCATGTAAAAATACGCGCCATCTCATTTTCGTTCACCGCCATCGGATGTCGCAGCGCCCCTTGTATCTTGTCAGCGCTGCGACCGCGCTGTCCCTGCTTGGCGACCAGGCGCTCTATTCGGTACTGCCGGTGTATTACGCCGAGCTGGGGCTGAGCGCCGTACAGGTCGGGATTCTGCTCTCGGCCAACCGCTGGATCCGATTGTTCACCAACGAACTGGCGCATCGGGTCGGCGGCGGACGCGGCTGGTTCGCGGCGGCCTTCGTGCTCGGCAGTCTGACCACCGCAGCCTACGCCTATACGCACTCGCTCGCAGTGCTGCTCGCGGCGCGCGTGCTGTGGGGCCTGGCCTGGTCGTTCATCCGTCACATCGGGGTCATCACGATCATGCTGCATACACCCGCAACGGCCAGCGGCCGCGCGATGGGAACCTACAACGCCTTCTCGCGGGTGGGCTCGATCGCGGGTCTGTTCGGCGGCGCCCTGCTGGTCGATCTGTTCGGCTTTGCACCCGCGATGCTGGTGCTGGCCGTACTGTCCGTGCTCGCGGTACCGCTTGCCGTCCTGGGTTTCGATGGCGTCCGACACGCGGTGGCGGCGACGGCGCGGGCCAGCGTCCCGTGGCGATTCGTGGTGCTTGGCTTCGTGCTCGGCTGCGTAGGTCCCGGCCTCGTGATGGCAACGCTCGGCAGCGTTCTCAATGCGCAGGCGCACCCTGTGCCCGGGTTCACCGCCGCGAGCCTGACCGGGGCCCTCCTCGCGGTGCGATTCACGCTCGACACCGCAGTAGCGCCGGCGCTCGGGGGATTGACCGACCGCCACGGCCTGCGCCACACCGGCATCGGATTTTTCGCCCTGGGTGCCGTCGCGCTTGCCTTCGCCAGCGTCGTCAACGGCATCTGGCTGATCAGTGCCTGCGTGCTGGTGTTCTTCGTGGCCGGCACCGCGTTGCATGCCGGCGTTGCCGGCCGTGTTGCGCAGCTCGGCTCGGGCGCCTATGCCCGTTTCGTTACCGGCGCCGACTTCGGCGCGGCTTGCGGACCGATGATCGGTTGGCTGGCCTTTGACTGGCTTGGCATGCCAAACATCGGCATGGCCATCGGCGCGGTTCTGTACGGCGTCTGCGTGCTGATCCTGGTCCATGCGCCGCCGCATGCCATGGAAGGCGGCGTGCAGTTTGGCGCAGGTGGCGGGGCGCATCCGGGGCGCGTTGCACAGTAGATCGAATGTACCGACGGGACACGTCGTCTGCGCGCCAGTGATACCATGGTGATACCAGAGTTCCGGAGTTCGCGATGTCCATCTCGATCAAGCTCCCCGAAGACCTCAGAAAGCGCATCGCGCGCGTGGTCGAAGGCACCGACCAGAGCGCGCATGCCTTCATGGTGGAGGCGATCCGGCAGGAAACGGAACGCGCCGAGAAGCGCCGCGGGTTTCTTGCCGATGCGTACGCCGCACGCGCGGAGTTCCACCGCACCGGCATGGGCTATGCGCTGGCGGAAGTAAAAGCGCATTACCGCGCGAAATTGCAAGGCAAGAAGACGCGCAAGCCGAAGTTGCGTTCGTGGCCGAAGTAATCGTTTCGAAGGGTGCGGACGCAGATCTCGAAAGGCTGGTGATATTCCTGAGCGAGGCGGAGCCTGCCGCGGCGCTGGCGACCTACGACCTTGTGCTCGGCGCGCTCGAGGTGCTGCAGACGTACCCCACGATCGGCAGGCCCGTAGACGATGTTTTGAGAGAGTTGGTGATCTCACGCGGCCGCACGGGCTATCTGGCGCTCTACGAGTACGATACGCAAGCTGACCGGGTCGTGGTTCTTGCATTGCGCCACCAGCGCGAGGCAGGCTACCTGGAGCGGGGCGCGCTGGAATGAAGCGGGTTAACATGTCCATATAGATGGCCATCTTGGAGGCAGCATGGAAAGGGATTACCCGATTGGCCGCGCCAAGCAGGGTCTGCCCGCGATCATTCACGAGGTCGAGCGCACGGGGCGCGCCACAATCACGCGCCGCGGCCGGCCGGTGGCGGTAGTGCTTTCGATTGCCGAATTGGAGCGGATCGAGTCATTCCGGCGCAAGGCGCTCGAGTGGAGCGCCGCCACCCTCGACACGCGCAAATTCAAGTTCGACCGCGAAGAAGCGAATGCCCGCTGACCCGGTCCGCGCCGCGGACAAGGTCACGGCCAAGGTCGAGCGTATTTTTCTGGACTCGAACGTCCTCCTGTATGCGTTTTCGTCGACCGATCCGCTAAAGCGCGAACGGGCGCGCGCACTGGCGGATGCTCCCGGCGCTGTGATCAGCACCCAGGTTCTGTCCGAATTCGCCAACGTCGTTCTGCGCAAATTCAGCATGCCGGTCGCCGAAGCGCGTAGGCGAACGGCCGAATTGGCCGCCCGCTGCGATGTGGTGGTGGTGACTGCGCCGCTCGTGATCGAGGCGTTTCGCATCCGCGAGCGCTTCGGGTTCGGCTTTTTCGACAGCCAGATCGTGGCCTCCGCGCTGTCCGCAGGCGCGACGACCCTCTACTCAGAAGATCTGCATCACGGTCAATTGATCGAAGGCGCTTTGCGCATCCTCTCGCCTTTTGCGCCTGCCGCCAGACAGCGCCGCGCGGCCTACAAGGTACGCCGTTCGAAGCGGGCGTAGGCACGCTTGCGAAAAACGCGTCACGGTCGCGCCCGGCCCGCCTGGATGCCGTTGCCATATTTTGCCAAAGTGCCTAAGATCGACCCATGAGCACGATGAACATCTCCCTGCCGGATTCGCTCAAGGCCTTCGTCGATGAACAGGTCACTCAGCGCGGTTATGGCACGAGCAGCGAATACGTGCGCGAACTGATCCGCAAGGATGCCGACCGCCTGCACTTGCGAGGCCTGCTGCTCGAGGGCGGCGCCTCCGCTCCGGCTGCGCCGGCGGGCGCGGAGTATTTTGCGTCGCTCAAGAAGCGCGCCCGGCGGCACGCGCCAGGTTGAAACCAAAGCCGGTCATCCCGCGCGCGTTGGCGAACCGGGATGTAGAGGATGCGATCGATTATTTTCTTGGCGAGAAGGCCCGGTCTGCCGCGCTCGGTTTTGTCGAAGCGCTCGAAGCGGCCTATGCACACATCGGACACTATCCCGCGGCCGGCTCGCCCCGCTACGCACACGAGCTGGATCTCCCGGAACTTCGCTTCTGGCCGCTCACGAACTATTCATATCTTGTCTTCTATGTCGAGCGCGGCGACCACATCGACGTCTGGCGCGTGCTCCATGCGCAGCGGAACATTCCGGCCTGGCTTTCAACGGACTAGAGTGGGACGAATGAATA
The DNA here is from genome assembly GCA_947482825.1 of Betaproteobacteria bacterium. GTDB lineage: Bacteria > Pseudomonadota > Gammaproteobacteria > Burkholderiales > SG8-39 > SZAS-79. The sequence goes on from CANKMT010000005.1 coordinate 20,182, forward strand.
GGCGCCAAACGGTAACCTCCCGTGCGGTCGAGGTCTTCGGCTAGCGGCTTCACGAACGACCGCTTGTTCCCGGGCAGGGCGCGATAAAATCGCACGCCTTGATTGCCGCGCGCCTCCAGGCGGAGCGCCTCGCCCGCCTACCCAAACCCGAATTCGATCCCGCGCTGCCGGTCAATGCGCGGCGCGAGGACATCCGCGCCGCCATCGAGGCGCACCAGGTCATCATCGTCTGCGGCGAAACCGGCTCGGGCAAGACCACGCAGCTGCCGAAGATCCTGCTGGAGATGCAGCGCGGCGTGAAGGGCTGGATCGGCCACACGCAGCCGCGCCGGATCGCTGCACGCTCCGTAGCCGCACGCATCGCTCAGGAGCTCAAGGCCGAGCTCGGAAACCAGGTCGGCTACAAGGTGCGCTTCAACGACAAGGTCAGACGCGAGTCGTACGTCAAGCTGATGACCGACGGCATCCTGCTCGCCGAGACACAGGGCGATCCGCTCCTCGAGGCCTACGACACGATCATCATCGACGAGGCGCACGAGAGAAGCCTCAACATCGACTTCCTGCTCGGCTACCTCAGGCAGGTCCTGCCCAGGCGCCCCGACCTCAAGGTGATCATCACTTCGGCCACCATCGACGCGGAAAAGTTCGCGCGCCATTTTAACGGCGCCCCTGTCATCGAAGTCTCCGGGCGGCTGTACCCGGTCGAGGTTCGCTACCGGCCGGTGGAGGGCGATGCCGAGGACACCACCCGCGACGAGGAGGAGGCCGCGCTGGTCGATGCGGTCGAGGAGCTGTGCAACACCGGCCCGGGCGACATCCTGGTGTTCCTGCCCGGAGAGCGCGAGATTCGCACCGCTGCTGACATTCTCGGCCGCAATCTCAAGGCGGGGAGCCGATCCGCAGCCGAGATCCTGACATTGTTCTCGCGTCTTTCGGCCGCCGAGCAGGACCGCGTGTTCCGCCTGGGCAGCCAGCGGCGGATCGTGCTGGCGACCAACGTGGCGGAAACCTCGCTCACCGTGCCGGGCATCCGTTACGTCATCGACACCGGCTATGCGCGCGTCAAGCGCTACAGCTACCGCAACAAGGTCGAGCAGCTGCAGGTCGAGAAGATTTCGCGCGCCTCGGCCGCGCAGCGCGCAGGTCGCTGCGGGCGCGTGTCCGACGGCATCTGCATCCGGCTCTACGACGAGGACGATTTCAGGAAGCGCCCGGAATTCACCGACCCGGAAGTATTGCGAAGCTCGCTTGCCTCGGTGATCCTGCGTGCCAAGAGCCTGCACCTTGGCGACCCGTCCGACTTTCCGTTCGTCGATCCGCCTGCGCCGCGCGCGATTGCGGACGGCTATGCGCTGCTGGCCGAACTCGGTGCAGTCGACGACCAGAACGAACTGACGGGCACCGGCAGGGAGCTTGCGCGGCTGCCGGTCGATCCGCGCATCGCGCGAATGCTCGTGGCCGCCACCGCCGAGCGCTGCCTCGAGCAGGTGCTCGTGATCGCGGCAGCGCTGTCGGTGGCCGATCCGCGCGAGCGTCCGATGGAAAAGCAGGCCGCCGCCGACCAGGCGCAGGCGAAGTTCGACGATCCGCGCTCGGATTTTGTTGCCTACCTGAAGCTGTGGCAGTTCTTTGCCGAAGCGCTTGACGAAAAGCTCACGAACCGAAAACTGGCCGTGCTTTGCCGCCAGCATTTCCTGTCGATCGCGCGCTTGCGCGAGTGGCGCGAAGTGCACACGCAGTTGCGCGTCGTTGCCGATGATCTTGAATTCAAGCCTTCGAGCGCCGATCCCGCGAAGCCCGAGGGGTATCGCGCCATCCATCGCGCGCTGCTCACCGGGCTGCTCGGCAACATCGGCATGAAAGCCGAAGACGATTCGGCCTACACCGGCGCACGAGGGATCAAGTTTTGGCCTCACCCCGGGTCCGGCACCAGGAAGCCCGGAAAATGGATCATGGCCGCCGAGCTGACCGAGACCACGCGGCTATTCGCGCGCTGTGTGGCCGCGATCGAGCCGCAGTGGCTGGAGGAACTCGGCGCCCACCTGTTGAAGAAGACGCGCGAGAACCCGCATTGGGAGAAGTCGCGTGCCCAGGTGGTGGCGGTGGAGCGGGGCGTGCTTTACGGCTTGCCCGTCTACGCGAACCGCCGGGTGCATTACGGCCCTTCGGACCCGGTGCTCTCGCGCGAGATCTTCATCCGCTCGGGCCTCGTTGAAGGGGAGTTCGAAACGCGCGCGCCGTTCTTCGCGCACAACCAGAAGCTGATCCACGAGATCGAGCGGCTGGAGCACAAGTCGCGGCGGCCGGACATCCTGGTGGACGACGCATTGATCTTCGCCTTCTACGAAAGCCGCATCCCGGAGGGCATCCACAACGGCGCGGACTTCGAAAAGTGGCGCAAGGAGGCCGAGCGCGAGAATGCAAAGTTGCTGTTCCTCTCGCGCGAGGACCTAATGCGCCATGAGGCGGCGGGCATCACGACCGGCAACTTTCCGCCGACGCTGAAGCTCGGGGCCAACGAGTTCAGGCTCGAATACCACTTCGAGCCCGGGTCGGCCAGGGACGGCGTGACGATGGCCGTGCCGGTCGCGTTGCTAAACCAGGTGAGTGCGGCCCGCTGCGACTGGCTGGTGCCCGGCCTGCTGAAGGAAAAGGTGCACACGCTCGCGAAGTCGATCCCGCAGCGCCTGCGCCACAAGCTCGGGCCGCTGGCCGAGTTTGCCGAAGGCTTCGCGGCAGTCGCAAAGCCTTCGGATGTGCCGCTGGCCACCGCGATCGCCCGGCATATCCGCGCCGAGATGAACCTCGATGTGCCGATCGACGCTTTCCGGCCCGACTCGGCGCCGCCGCACCTCTCGATGAACTATCTTGTCATCGACGAGCACGGCCGCCAGCTCGCCGTCGGCCGCAACCTCGCGGAACTGAAGACCGCGCTGCGCGAGGAGACCGAAGCGGTGCTGCAGGACGAAGCGCCGATGACCGAAGGTGAAAAATTCACCGGCTGGACCTTCGGCGATCTCGAAGAAATGATGGAACTCGAGCGCGGCGGGCACACGCTGGTGGGCTACCCGGCGCTGGTTGATGCCGGCGACGGCGTCACGCTGCAGGTGGTCGATTCCCCGGAGAACGCGCAAGCGCTGCAGCGCGAGGGCGTGAAGCGGCTCCTGTCGATTGCTTTCAAGGAGCGTATCCGCGATCTCGAGAAGTCGCTCTCGCGCGATCCGGCACTCGGGCCGCTCAAGGAGGATGTGATTGCAGCGGCACTCGACCGCACTTTCCTCGCGGAATCATTGCCGATGACCGCCAAGGATTTCGCCGCCCGGGTGGCTGAGGGCAAGAACCGTTTCAACCTGATCGCGCAGGAGATCATGCGCCTCGCCACCGCGATCATCACCGAACAGCGCGAACTGCAGAAGCGGCTCGTGACCGCGGCCAAGGCTTTTCCGGTGGCTGCGGAGGACGTGAAGCAACAGCTTGCGCGGTTGCTCGCGCCGCACTTCGTCGCGCAAACTCCGTATGAGCGGCTACAGCATTTCCCGCGCTACCTGAAGGCGGTGGGCTTGCGCCTCGACAAGCTGCGCACCGATCCCTCGCGCGACGCTAGGTTGATGAGCGAATTCGCGCCGCTGCACTCGGCCTGGCAGCGCGAATATGCCGCACGTGCCAAGCAGGGCACTGTCACCGACGAGATCGGGCAGTTCCGCTGGCTGCTCGAAGAGTTGCGCGTGTCGCTGTTCGCGCAGGAGTTGAGGACGCCGGTGCCGGTTTCAGTGAAGCGGTTGGTGAAGCTGTGGCAGGGGATTCGATAGAGGGAGGAGAAGCTATCCCTTCGCTTTCAACGTCTTTTCGTTCGCCGCAATGAAGGCACGGATTTCATCGGACATGTCGAGGAGCTTGAGCCACTGCTCCTTGTACAAGGTGATCGGGAAACGCCCCATGCCGTAGACCGAGAGCCCGCCCTTTTCGCTGACCTTCATGCTGATTCCCGCGGCAGCGCCTTTCTTAAGCGCGGCGTTTTCTTTGCGCAGTTGCTCGAGTTCGTTCTTCAGGTCATCGTCGGACATGGTCGATCCTTGCCGGTTGGGGAGAAGGCCTTTCGGCTGAAGAGTCTATCGGGGTAAGCGCTCATCGTTCAAGCGGTTTTGGAGAACTTTCTCCACGCTTTCAGCCAGCGCAATTCGGCCGGCGTCATGCCGTGGAAGTTGACCGACTCGAGCGCCACCCGCGCGGAATTCTTTCCCTCTTTGCAAATCACAACGACCGCCCGCCCTTGCGCAAGATCGAACCCGGCAAGCGTGACTTGCCGTCCCATCACTTCAACCTGCTTGAAGCGGCCGAACATTTCCTCGATGCAGGTCAGCCAGGCGACGACTTGCTCCTCATCGCCCCAGGCGTCCGTGAGGGCCAGTTCAATGCAGGCATCGATTGACCTGCATTCGAGCATTTCATCCAGGAGGCTGTTCATTGCGATCCGCAGTGACCACTTTGAAATGCCCCCTTGACCAAACTCATTTCCGCATAAACCTCAAATCCGTAACGAAATCCATCGGCCCGCCTATCCAAATCCTTGCGGAGGCCGGTTGCGGCGGATTGATCAGGTAGCCAGACGGTGAGCATCAAGCAAAGACGCCGTGCTCGATTCGCCCCAGACTATCCACCACGCTTTCCGCGCCTATATCGGTGTCCAACAGGGATAGCGGGGTAGTGCCGGACAGGGCAGGATTCGGGGACTTCATCCACTTGAGAGCTGTATCGTGATCCTCGAATGTTTCGATTGCTCTCCAGAGGACACGGGCGAGCCGAACGACCTTGGCCGATTGGTCGCTGTTGAGCGTGCCCTCTTTTCTGCGCCGCGCCAACGTGCGCTCGGGGATGCCGAGGGCCGCAGCCAGTTCGGATTGCGTAATGCGCATGGCCTTGGCCAGCGAATCCAACGCCGCGGAGGATAGGCCCCGACTGGCGGGCCGCGAAATCGCGCCTGCTGTACTGATCGCGGCTCTCCTATGGCTGCCATATGGCATAGATCATACGTAATTGTGGCGTAGATCGTTTCTGCGGTCACGATGTCCGGGTTGGGCAATTCCGAATCCCCCCGCAGATCTCCACCGGCGTAAACAACTCCTGCCTGCCCCCCGCCACTCCGCGCAGGTCGAACTCCCCGACGCTGCGCAGCGGACGTTTCACCAGCTTCGCAAACGGCCGCGACAGGAGCAGCGGCTCGCCGGTCTCCTTGCTGAGCGACTGGATGCGCGCGGTCATGTTCACGGCCGGCCCGACCACATTGAAGGCCAGGCGCGCAGGCGAGCCCACGTTGGCATGCGTGACCTGGCCAAGGTGCAGTCCGAGGCCGAACTCGATTGTCGGCAGTCCCGCGTGCTTGCGCCGGTGGTTGACCACTGCGATGGAATTAAAAGCGTCGATGGCCGCGTCGAGCGCCGACTCGCACACTTCGGCTTCCTTGTCCGGCGACTTGATCTCGAAAACGATCAGGATCGCGTCGCCGATGAATTGCAGGATTTCGCCGCCGCGCGGCGCCGTGGCGGCCGCGCAGTACTCGAAATAGTCGTTCATGAGGCGCAGCAGTTCCTGTGTCGGGAGCGATTCGGACAGTTCCGTGAATCCGCGCAGGTCCGAGTACCAGAAGGCCGCTTCGATGCGTTCGCCGTCGCCGCGCTTGACCTGCCCCTGCAGGATGCGCTCGCCGATGCGCGGGCCGACAAAGGCATCGAGCAGGCCGAGCGTCACGCGGCGCGTGGCAAGGATTTCGATTACGGGGGCGACCAGGTTGGCCAGCGCGGAGAACCGGCCGAGGTCCGCGTCGCTGAAGCCAGCGCTCGAGCGCGTGGCCAGCGTGAGGACGTTGGAGATGCCCGAGCCGAACACCACCGGAACCGCGAAATAATCGACCATTCCTTCGGCGCGCAGGTCTGCCATGGTCGAGTGGTCTTCCGGGGCGACAGGCACGTCGAGCCGCTTGCGGAACGAGCGCTTTTCGTCGCGCACGAACTGGTTGGGGCTGCCGATGTAGGAATCGAGGTTCTGCACGCCATGCTCGGCTTTCCACGGTCGTGCGCCGACGTCGCGGTCCCAGAGAACACTCCACGCAAGCAATTGCGGGTGCAGGGTCGCGATGGACAGCCTGGACAGCCGCACACGGTCGATCCGCGCGCCGGCAGTGTCGAGCTTGCTCATGAGCGCGTTCATGAGATCGACCGGGTCCTCGAGGCTGCGCCCCTGGGTCAAGAGCCATGCGGCGACCGGCTCGTGCGACCATCCTTCGCTCGTGCCGAACAGGGATTCGCGCGGATGAAGGACCGGATCGTTGTCCAAGGTGCATTGTTCCGCAAAAGGCAGAGGGCGCGAATGTTAGCATCGGCGCCATGACCGGCATCGGCAGATCCCTTTTCCTCGCGTTCGTGAGCCTCTTCAACCGCGGCATGCTCTGGCTGATGATCTGGCCGGTGCTGGTGTCGCTAGTGTTCTGGGGCGCGGTGGGGATTGCTTTCTGGGTAAAGACGGCAGTCTGGACCGCCGGGCTGCTGGGCCGGATCGCCGAGCCGGTTACGGCGTGGATACCGTTCGATGTCACCGGCATCGCGCTCTTTTCGGCGCATGTGATGCTGATCCTGCTGTTCGTCCCGCTCGTTTACCTCACCGCCCTGGTGATCCTCGGCGTTTTCGGCATGGATGCGATGGTCGAGCATGTGGCTTCCCGCCACTACCCTGCGCTGGCCCGACGCAATGGCGGTGGGACGGTAGGCAGCGTATGGAACAGCGTGGTCGCGTTGTGCGGCATGGTGCTGCTTTTCATGGTGACGCTGCCGCTCTTGCTGATCCCGCCGGTGTGGGCGATGGTGCCGGTGATCGTGATGGGCTGGGTGAACCAGAAGATCCTGCGCTACGACGCGGTGGCCGCGCACGCGACGGCCGATGAGATGCGCCGCATCTTTTCCCTGCGGCGCGGCAGCTTGTACCTGCTGGGCCTCATCCTCGCGCTGGTGGCCTATGTGCCGGTGTTCGGGTTCTTCGCGCCGATGCTGTTTGCGCTCGCTTTCATCCACTTCGGCCTGGGCACGCTCGCCGAGTTGCGCGGCGAGACGGGCAGCGTGCCGCCTGCGAGCCGCCCGTCCCGAGAGGTGCGGGTGATCGAGGGGGAAGTCGTGCGGGACTGACCCCGCTCCAAGACGAGAGATCAGGCACGGAACGCCACGCGGCGAACGGGAGATGGCGCCAGAAATATTTCCAGCTATGCAAAATAAACCGTGAGTGTTTTCGCAAGCGTGCAAAAAAAGACGTGCGTATAATGGCGTCCCATGGATGCTCAGGCGCGCTACCCGCGATATCTCCTGTCGACGCTCAAGGACGACCTCTCCCGCAAGATGGTGTTCCTCGGAGGGCCGCGCCAGGTCGGCAAGACGAATCTGGGCAAGGTACTCATTCCCGACCCGGCCGCTTACCTCAACTGGGACGTCGCCGCACATCGCGCGGCGATCCTGAAGCATCAGCTGCCGGCAGGCGACGCCTGGTTGTTTGACGAGATTCACAAATATCGTCAGTGGCGCGGCTTCCTCAAAGGCCTGTTTGACATGCATGGCAACGCAAGGCGGATTCTGGTTACAGGCAGCGCGCGCCTTGATTACTATCGCTACGGTGGCGATTCGCTGCAAGGGCGCTATCACTATCTGCGCTTGCATCCATTCTCCGTGGCCGAGCTGGGAATCGAGTCGCAGGCCGATCTTGAGCAGCTGCTGCGCCTCGGCGGTTTTCCGGAACCCTTCTTCTCAGGTTCGGAGCGGCAGGCTCGTCGCTGGGCGCGCGATTACCGTGACCGGCTGATGCGCGAGGAAGTCGCCAGCCTGGAGCGAATCGACGACCTGGGGCAACTCGAATTGCTGGTGATGCGTTTGCCGGGACTGGTCGGCAGCCCGCTTTCGATCAATGGCCTGCGTGAGGATTTATCGCTGTCGCATCGCACGGTCAGCAGTTGGATCGACGTGCTCGAGCGTCTCTACGCGATCTACCGGATTGCGCCATTCGGTGCGCCGCGCATTCGTGCCGTGAGAAAGGCGCAGAAACACTATCACTTCGATTGGTCGGTAGTCGAAGAGGAAGGTGCGCGATTCGAGAATCTCGTGGCCAGCCATTTGCTCAAGTGGGTGCACTGGCAAAATGACGTTGAAGGGCGCGACGCCGAGTTGCGCTACTTCCGGGACACCGATGGGCGCGAAGTGGATTTCGTGGTGATGCTGGGGCGCCAGCCCGTGAGTTTTATCGAGTGCAAGATGAGCGATGGGCCGCTGGGCACCGGCATGCGCTATCTGAAGCAGCGTTTTCCGCAAGTCGATGCCTGGCAGGTAGCCGCGCGGACCACGCGCGATTACGTTACGCGCGAAGGCGTGCGTGTCGCGCCGGTTCTGCGATTGCTCGAAGCGTTGAAATAGAACTACCGGGTTGCCGGATCAGGAAATGAGGATCATGCCCGGCTGATCCGGCAAGGCACCCCGCGCGTGTCAGCCGACCCGCTGGCCGGGTCGTAAGGACCGGCATAGCTCAACGCCGCATTGATGTTGACCTCGAGCGCGCCGAACTCCGGCCCCGGCGACTCGGGCAGCCACCAGCCCATGCCGGTGACGACCACGCCGGGGGCGGTCGCATCCGTCAACGAAGCTTTCAGCCGGCACGCACCCTGTCCGCGCGGCGTCTCGACCCTGACCCATTCGCCATCGGCAATGCCAAGCGAGCGTGCCGTATCCGGATTGATCTTCAGCAACGGGTCCGGCGAGACCTTGCGCGCCCACGCCTGCTCGCGAAAACGCGAGTGGTGATAGGTCTTCTCGCGCAGCCCGGTCTGCAGCGTGAAGGGATAGGCCGGGTTGTTTTCCTGCGATGCGCCGGTCGGCAGCCAGTCCGGCAGCGGATCGAGGCCTGCGTCGGCCATGCGCTGCGACCAGAGTTCGACCTTGCCGCTGGGCGTCTTGAAAACCTGTTTCGCGAAATCGCCTTGCGCGTAATCGAACTCGGCGTAGCCGTCGCTTGCGAGTTTCCCGAGGTCCAGGTTGGTGTCCTTCACGAGGAACTCGTTGAATTCGCGCTGCGTGTTCCACGGCATGAGTTTGCGGTCGGCCGCGCCCCGCGCCGCCATGCGCTCCAGCAGGCCGGCGGCAATCTCGATGTCTGGTCGCGCCTCGCCCACGCGCGCGGCAAGCGCCGCGGTCCAGGTGACGCACGGGCCGTGCGCGTTGATCGAGACGTCCTCCTCTTCGAGCGTGGTGGTCTTGGGCAGCACGATGTCGGCCACGGCGGCGGTCGGATTCATGCTGTGTGCAGCCACCACGAGGAAATCGAGCGAGCGCAGCGCCGCCAGCGTCCGCTGCGAATTCGGATAGGTGACCGCGATGTTCACGCCGGAGACATACATCGCTCGCACTGGGTACGGCTGGCCGGTGAGCATTGCCTCGATGACCGTCGGGTTGTGGCAGGCGGTCTGCCAGCCTTTGGGTCCGGCCCAAAGCGGGAACCGGTCGGCGCCCAACGTCTTTGCAGCGACTTCGGGCGGCAACTGGAATGCCGGATCGTGGATCACGTCGAGATAATTCCTGAAGCCCCTGGGCCGCTTGGCGCGCCGGTTGCCGCCCGCGCGGTCGAGGTTGCCGCTGATCGCGACCAGGCAATGGAATGCCCGGAAAGTCTGCACGCCATTGGTGACCGCATCGATACCGTGTCCGGAAACGAAAGCCGACGGGCCCTCTGCGTAGGCGCGTGCAGCAGCGAGGATCAGGTCAGCGGGCACGCCGCTCACGGACGCTGCGCGCTCCGGGGTCCAGTCTTGCACGCGTTCGGCAAGCGCTTCATACCCGCGTGTCCACTGATCGATAAAGGCCATGTCGTGCCGGTTCTCGGCAATCAGCACCTGCATCATGGCCAGGCCGATCGCGGCATCGGTGCCCGGATGCGGCCGCAGCCAGAGGTCGGCGATCTTCGCGGCCTCCGAGCGCAGCGGGTCGAGCACCACGATCTTCGCGCCGCGCGCCTTGGCCTCCTTGATCCGCGCCCATTGCACCGGGTTGGCCGCATGCGGGTTCGCGCCGACCATCAACACGGTCTTCGCGTGCTCGACGTCTTCGCCGCTCTGGATCGCCAGTCCTGTCACCATGTCGGACACGCCGCGGCATCCGCCGCACAGGTCCTGGTTGATGAGAAAGTTCGGCGAGCCCATCGCGCGCAGGGCGAGGGCCATGATCGCTCCGCGCGAGAAGAATGCGCCGCCCGTTGCGCCGGCTAGCGAGAGAGGGCCGTGTTTGGAGCGCGCCGCCGAGAAGCCTTCGGCCATTGCGTCCAGCGCGGCGTCCCAGGAAATCTCTTCCCACCGGTTCGAGCCGCGTTCGCCGATGCGCCGCAGGGGATGCAGGAGGCGCGTCGCCCCATAAGTGATCTCAGCGAGGCCGCGGATTCCCTTCACGCAGAACGCGCCGCGCGAGGCCGGGTGCGCGGGATTCGGGTCGATGCGCGTGACGCGCCCGCCTTCGACATGGGCAATCGCCCCGCAGCAGGTGGAGCATTCCCAGCAGGTGGTCGGCACGGTCCGATTCATGGGTCGAGACTAGGAGCGGGATTCATCGGCTGTCAACCGCGATTCGACTTGAGCGGGGGGCGGCCTTCGCGTAGCGTAGGCGCAAATGCCTGCCGCCATCGAAGTTTCCGGCCTCCTGTTCGAGTATCCCGGCGTGCGCGCGCTGGAGGACGTTTCGTTTGCCGTGGCCTCCGGCAGCGTGACCGCGCTGGTCGGCCCGAACGGCGCCGGCAAGACCACGCTGCTGCGTTGCCTGGCGGGCCTCGAATTGCCTCTTGAGGGCAGCATCCATGTGGCCGGCGTCGACGTCCTCGAAGAGCCGCGAGCAGTGCACCGGCGTATCGGCTATCTCTCGGACTTCTATGGCTTGTATGACGCGCTCACGGTGCGCCAGTGCTTTGCACACGCGGCCGCGGCACACGGTGTCGAGGAGAGCGGTCTGGACAAGGCCGTCGAGCGCACCGCCCAAAGGCTCGACCTGGCCGGCCTCGTCGGAAGGCGCGCCGCCGAGCTTTCGCGCGGCCAGCGCCAGCGCGTGGCGATCGGCCAGGCGCTGATCCACGACCCGCAGGTGCTCATGCTGGACGAGCCGGCCTCCGGTCTGGACCCCGAAGCGCGCCACTCGCTTGCCCTGCTGTTCAAGCGGCTGAGCCGCGAAGGCATGACGCTGCTGGTGTCTTCGCACATCCTTGCGGAGCTGGACGAATATTCGACCGACATGCTGGTGATGCGCGAAGGGCGCCTGCTCGAGGCGAATCCGATCGCGGACGTTGCGGCGAACGCGCGCCGCGTGCGGGTCGGGTTTGTGCATGAGATCGCGGATTGCGCCAGCCTCCTCGGGGCGATCGGCGGGATGCGCGTGATCGAGGCGCGCGCGCGCCAAGCGCTGGTCGAAATCGCCGATAGCGACGATGCGCAGGGCGAGGCTCTGCGGGCACTGGTGATGGCCGGCGTCGCCGTCAGTTCGTTCGCGCCGGAGCGCGAGAACCTGCACGAATCCTATCTTCGCACCATGGCGGGCGAATCGCGACCGGGGCCGGCACAATGAACGCGGAACTCCGCCGCAACCTCTGGCTCGAACTCACGCTGCACCGGATGCTCGCGCTGCCGATAGGCCTTGCGCTGATTTTCATGCTGGTCTATGCGATGGCAAACGAAGACCCGCGTGGATCGATCGCGGCAACCGCGGGCTCGCTCTTTGCCGCATTGGCGATTTGGGGCGCCGTCCATGTGGGCGACTCGGTCATGGGTGAAGTGCGCGGACGCACCTGGGACGGCCAGCGCATGTCGGCGCTGGAGCCCTGGGCGATGACTTGGGGAAAACTCGTCGGCGCACCGGCGTTCACCTGGTGCGGCGGCGCGATCTGCCTGGCGGTCTACCTGGTGTTCTCGCCGATCGCCAGCGCCCTGAAGACATCGGTGTTGATGTTTTCCGCCGCCGTCCTGCTTCAGTCGATTACCCTCATCGGCAGCGTAATCGCATCGCGCAGGGCGGTCGTGCGCGGCTCATCCACCGCTTGGGTGCTGGGCATCGTGCTCTTTTTCGTGGTTCCCTGGATGTCGATCCTGCGCTCGGGCGAGGCCGATGTCGGATGGTGGGGGCGAGGCTGGACGCGGCTCGATTTCCTCATGACCTCCACAACCGTCTTTGCAGTGTGGGGTGTGTTCGGGGCGCATCGCCTCATGTGCCAGGAACTGCGCGTGCGCACGTTGCCGTGGGCCTGGCTGGCGTTCCTTGTGTTCGCCGGCGTGTATATCTCGGGTTTCGGCATCCGACCGAACGACACCGCGAGCCAGCAGCGCACCGTGTTCCTGATCGCAGGGCTCGTCGTTTCGATTGCGGCGCTGTATCCCCTTCTCCTCACGGAGTCCGGCGGCGCCATGGCCGTGCGACGCCTGCTGCTGCGCGGATCGAACGCCGAATGGCGCCGGCTGCTCGAGGAGATTCCGCTCTGGGCCGTGACGCTGGCATTGGCGTTTCTGTTCTGCCTGCTGACTTTCCTGCTGGCCGGTGGGCGCGCCGATTCGGATGAACTGCTGCGGGCGGCAGTGCTTGCTCCGGTGCCGCTTTTCCTGCTTGCCGCGCGCGATGCGGCCTTGTGCCTGTTCTTTGCGTTTGCCCGGCAGCCGCGAAGAGCGGAAGCCGCGGCGTTGTTCTACCTGCTGCTGCTGTACTGGCTCGTGCCGATGTTGTTGCGCACTACGGGTGCGAAAGGCGTTGCGGACCTGGTGCTCCCGCCCTTCTGGGAGCGACCGGGATTCGCCGCGATGGTGGCGGCGGTGCAGGCGGCGGCCATGATCGCGGCCGCGGTCTGGCGCTGGCGCAGGAATTACGGGAGCTGAAAAGTATGGGATTCGGGGCACTGATCATCGGCGACGAGATCCTCGTCGGCAAGCGGCAGGACAAGCACTTCAGCGTCCTCGTCGCTGCGCTGGCCAAGCGCGGACTGCGCCTTTCGTTCTGCGAATACCTCGCGGACGATCCGCCGCGGCTCACCGAGGTGCTCACGCGCACTTTCGCATCCGGCGACGTGGTCTTCAGCTATGGCGGGATAGGCGCGACGCCGGACGACCATACGCGGCAATGCGCGGCCGATGCGCTGGGTGTCTCGCTCGCGCTTCACCCGGACGCGGAGCGCGAGATCAGCGCGCGATTTGGCGGCGAGACCACGCCGCAGCGCCTGAAGATGGGCGAGTTTCCGGCCGGCTCCGAGATCATCCCGAACCCGGTGAACCGGGTGCCGGGGTTTTCGATCCGCAGCCATCATTTCGTGCCCGGCTTCCCGCAGATGGCCTGGCCGATGATCGAGTGGGTGCTCGACGAACGCTACCGCCACCTGCACAACTCGCACGCGCTCAAGGAAGAGTCGATCTTCGTTTTCGAGGCGGGCGAGAGCATGCTCTCGGACCTCATGTACGGAATCGAAGCGAGGTGGAAGAAGTTGAAACTCTTCTCGCTGCCGACCATGGGCAAGGACGGCAGTCGCGGGCACATAGAGCTTGGCGTGCGCGGCGATCCGGCGGAAGTGGCGCAGGCGATGCAGGAGATCCGCGCCGAGATCGAACGCCGTGGCCACCCCTACAAGGAAACGCTTGGGTAGTAGGCGCGGTACCGGAAAAGCAAAACCCCGCCGGAGCGGGGTTCTGTTTGGCGCTACTTCTTTTTTGCCTTGCCCTTCGGCTTGCTGCCGGTGGGCTTGGCGACGAACCTTGCAACCGGCTTCTTAGCCGGTTTCGTGGCGCGCTTGCCCGGGGGCTTTACACGCGCCATGCTTACCGCGCTAACTTTCCGGCGCTTGGCCGGCTTCGTAGCGCTTACGCGGCTTTTTTTGCTTTCGCGAAGCCTTTAACCGTTTCCGTTGCGGCCGAGACATTGGCTTCGGCCATTTCGGTGGCCTGCTTGGCGGCTTTGCTGAACGTGTCGTAGGCCGAGTTGGCCGCCGACAGCATCGACTTGACCGCGGCGACGCCGACGTCCGAGCCGGCCGGGGCGTTCTTGCTCGCCTTGTCCAGCAGCGAGACGAGACCCTGGTTCAGTTCCGACGATTTCGCTTCGGCGAACTTCGACAGTTCGCTGTTGGCTTCGACGGTGATCGCGTACACGCTCTTCGAGAACGAAACGGCTTTCTCGACGGCGGGCTGCGCGAACGCCTGTTGCATCGTCATGAATTCCTGCACGTCCTTGGCGCCGGCCAGCGCGCGGGCGTTGGCGATCGAGTCTTCGAAAATCGACTTCAGCGTGGCGGACTGCAGGCCGGCCAGTTTTTCCAGCGCGGCGAATTGCGCGGCAGCGATTGAAAGGGCGGCATCAACGTTGGATTTGTTGGCCGCGGTGATCTGCTCGGGGGTAACGTACATGGTGATCTCCTTGAGGTTGGTGGTTGGTGTTCGGTTCTGGTGCTATGGATTCAGGTCTTGGCGACTGCTTTGTGCGTCGCAACAATTCAAATTCTAGGTTCGATGGTGCAGTGCGTCAAGAGGTTTTTAGAGACAACGTAAGATACTGAATAAAAGTGACAAACAGATGACTGCGGATGCAAAACAGAAAAGTCAGTAAGCACTTCGTTTGAAACTCCTGCGAACGCGTGACCCGGGCAGCCGGCGAAACGGATCGGGACGCTGCCGGCGAAAGCGGCAACAATGGCGGCATGACTGCGCCCGCCGTGCCGGCTGCCCATTCCTCGCCGGTCGCCGGCCTGGCCATCCCCGGTCTCTTTGTTTTGTTGTGGAGCTCTGGTTTCATCGGCGCGAAGCTCGGCCTGCCTTATTGCGGGCCGCTCACGTTCCTGGCGCTGCGGTTCGCCTGCGTGGTCCTGCTTATGCTGCCGGTGTGCTGGTTGGCGCGTGCCGCGTGGCCGGCGAGCCGGGCGGAGGCCGGGCATGTGATGGTCGCCGGCGCGCTGATCCAGGCAGGCTATCTCGGCGGCGTTTTCGTAGGCCTCAGCCTTGGCATGCCGGCGGGCGTGTCTGCGCTGATCGTCGGTCTGCAACCGATCCTGACCGCCTTCCTTTCGGGCCACATGGTGAACGAGCGTGCTTCCCGTCTCCAGTGGGTCGGCCTCTTCCTCGGGTTCCTCGGAGTCATGGTGGTGGTGTGGGACAAGATGATGCTGGGTGCGGTCACCTGGGGCAGCGCGCTTTCCGCAATCGTCGGATTGGTCGCGATCACCTACGGCACGCTGTACCAGAAACGCCACTGCGCCCACGTCGACATGCGCACCAACTCCGTGCTGCAGTTCATTGCGGCATTCGTCGTCACCGCGCCCCTCGCGCTGGCGTTCGAGTCGCTCGAAGTGCAATGGACCGTGCCTTTCGCCCTCGCACTCGCGTGGATGGTCTTCGGCCTGTCGCTAGGCGCGGTGTTCCTCCTCTTCTGGCTGATCCGGCGCGGTGCCGCCACCGCCGTGGCGAGCCTGATTTACCTTTGTCCGCCGACCACGGCGATCCTAGCGTGGTTCGCGTTCGACGAGGTTTACACGCCCTGGGCCGCGCTCGGCATGGCCATCACGGTGGCGGGCGTATGGTTGGTCACCTCGAATGCTGCAAAGGAATAGCGCCTTGACCCTGGAATTTCGGCCGGACCAACCGGACTACCTCGCGGATCCTTTCCCGATCTACCGGCGCATGCAGGACGAAGATCCGGCCCACTGGAGCCCGCGCATCAAGTCGTGGGTGCTGACGCGCTATGACGACGTCAAGCGCGTGTGCCTGGACAAGGACATGTCCTCGGACCGGCTGAGGCCTTTCTTTGCTTCGATGCCTGGCCCCGAAGCCGCAAAGATCGGCGACATCATCCGGTACCTCTCGCTGTGGATGGTGTTCCGCGACCCGCCGGAGCACACGCGCCTGAGAAAGCTGACCTCCAAGGTCTTCCACCTGAAGTCGATGCGCGACATGCGGCCGAACATCGAAAGCCTGACGGACATGCTGCTCGCAGACATCGGCGCGCGCGAGGAATTCGACTTCATCGACTCGTTCGCGGGTCCGCTGCCGGCGCTCGTGATCATGGACATGCTTGGCGTCCCGCGCACCGAACTCGCCAAGGTGAAGCGCATGTCCGACGACATGGCGCTTTTCATCGGCAGTTCGCGCACCTCGCCGGAAAAGTACGACATCGCCGAATCCGCCACGCAGGAGATGGCGGAGTTCTTCCGCGTGATGATCCGCGACCGCCGGGCCAACGCGCGGCCGGACCTGCTGTCGGAACTGGTTCACCTCGAAGACGACGGCGACCGGCTCTCGGAGGACGAGCTTGTCGCAACCTGCATCCTGCTGCTCTTCGCCGGACACGAAACGACGACCAATCACCTCGCCAACTCCACGCGCTCGCTGATCCTTTTCCCGGCCGAGAGGGAGAAGCTGCGCGCCGACCCAGGGCTCGCGGCGCGGGCTGGAGAGGAACTGCTCCGCTACGACGGGCCGAGCGGCGCGCAGGTGCGCATCGTGCAGGTCGAGCACGAGTTGCACGGCAAGACGCTCAAGGCGGGCGATCGCGTCTTCATCATGCTGAACGCGGCGAACCGCGATCCGCGCGTCTATGCCGACCCGGACCGCGTCGACCTCGGGCGCGATGGCGTCGCCCACCTGACGTTCGGCTTCGGGATGCACATCTGCCTGGGCTTCCCGCTCGCGCGCCTCGAGGGCGAAATCGCGATTCCGGCAGTGGCGCGGCATTTCCGCAGCATGGAATTCGCGGGCGAACCCGAATGGATCAACTCCATGGTGTTCCGCGGCATGAAAAGCATGCCGGTGCGGGTCGCGATGTGAACGCGCGCGGCAGCAAGCCCGGCCCGCAGGACGGGCTTCCCCGTTCTCTCTACTCGATGCTCGCAGCGCTGACGCTGATCTGGGGATTCAACTGGACGGTGCTCAAGGTGGTGATCACCGAGGTGCCGCCGTGGTTCTTTCGCAGCCTGTGCTTCCTCTCGGCGTTCGTTGGGCTCCTCGCCATCGCGTATGCGCGGGGGCTCCCGGTCCGTGTGCCGCGCGGGCAATGGGGCCGGATAGCGCTGATCGCGCTCTTCACCGTGTCGCTGCAGAATTTCTTCATGATGCTGGCCTTGCCGCTGCTGCCTTCGGGCCGCGTGGTGATCCTGCACTACACGATGCCGGCCTGGAGCGTGCTGCTCTCCTGGGCGATCCTCGGTGAGGCACTCACGCCGCGCAGGCTGGCAGGTGTCGCTCTCGGACTCGCGGCCGTGCTCGTGCTGGTGTTCAAGGACACGCCGGGCCTGGCCGGCGGCTTCGCCGGCGTGCTCCTGATGCTCGGCTCTGCGTTTGTGTGGGCGATCGGCACCGTGCTGCAAAAGAAGCTGCCTGTCGACCTGCCGATCGCTTCGTTTACCGGGTGGATGGGTCTCATCGGCGGGATCCCGATCTTCCTGCTCGTGCTCGTGTTCGAGCGCGAGCAGGTGATGGCGCTGCAAGGAGTGAGCCTGTGGCCGGCGCTCGGGGTGCTTTACAACATGGTCCTGGTCTTCATCTTCGGGTGGTGGGCCTGGACCAAGATCGTCGATCGCGCGCCGGCGGGCGTTGCGGGCCTGTCCTCGCTGATGATCCCGGTGGTCGGCGTCTTCAGCGGGATGCTTTTCCTCGGTGAAGTGCCGGCCTGGCAGGACTACGCGGCGCTGTTCCTCGTTTCGGCCGCCATCGCCACCGTGATCGTCCCCTCCAAGTGACACCGACCAGCCACCAGCGCATGCCGAAGTCCCTGTGGTGGACGCTGCTCGGTCTCACGTTCGCGTGGGGATTCAACTGGACGGCCATGAAGGTTGCACTGGAGGAGTTCACGCCGTGGATCTTCCGCAGCCTGTGCATCACGTTCGGGTCGCTCGTGCTGTTCGGCGTCGCCTACGCCTCCGGCAACGCCCTTCGCGTGGCAAGGCCGCTGTGGGTGAAGCTCGCGGTCCTCGCGTTCTTCAACGTCACCTGCTGGAACATGATGATCGCCTACGGCCTCATGATGATCCCTTCGGGGCGCGCGGCGATCCTCGCGTTCACGATGCCGGTGTGGTCGGTGCCGCTTTCGGCGTGGCTGCTCGGCGAGAAGATCACCGCGCGCAAGGTCGGGGCGCTGCTGCTTGGGATCACCGGCATGGCCCTGCTGATCGGGGAAGACCTCGTAGTGATCGGGCGGGCGCCGCTCGGGGCGATGCTCGCGCTCGGCGCGGCCTTCACGTGGGCGATCGGCACGGTGCTGCAAAAGCGCTGGCCGCTCGGCCTGCCGATGGGCACCTTCACCGCGTGGACCATGTTCATCGGCGGCGTGCCGATCATCCTCGGCACGTTGGTTTTCGAAATGGACGCATGGCGCCCGGTCGGGACGGCGGCGGTCCTCGCGCTCGTCTACAACGTCGTCGTCGCCTTTGCTTTCGCCTACTGGGCGTGGTTCAAGATCGCCTCGACCGTCTCGGTAACGGTGTCCTCGATCAGCGTGCTGTCGGTGCCGATCGTCGGGGTGATTTGCGGATTCGTGTTCCTCGGCGAGCGCCCGAGCCTGCAGGAATATGCCGCGCTTGTGTGCGTAGTGCTGGCGGTCCTTGCGGTCAATCTTCCCGCGCGGGAACCGGGATAGCGCGGGCTTTCGGCGCCCGCGCCGCGTCCCAGTGCGCGACGCCCCAGGCCAGCAACTCCGCAGGTGGTGCGCCCCGCAATTCGCGCGGCAGGGTGTGACCCAGGAAGGCGAAGGCCTCGGCGAGCGATTCGCGGCCGGCCGCGATGGCGCCGGTCTGCTTGGAGAGTTTTTCGCCGCGCTCATTCACGGCCACCGGCAAGTGCAGGTATTCAGGCGTGCGAATCCCGAGCAGATGCTGCAGGTGGATCTGGCGAGCGGTCGAATCGAGCAGGTCGGTGCCCCGCACCACGTCGGTGATTCCCTGGTCGGCATCGTCCACCACGACCGCGAGCTGGTAGGCGAAATAGTTGTCGGCGCGCAGCAGGACGAAGTCGCCGACCTCGCGCTCGATGTCCTGCACGATCCGCCCTTGCACCCGGTCGTCGAATCGGACGGGCGCATTGTTCGTTCGAACGCGAAAGGCCCGGGCTTCGCGGCCTGCGTGAAGCCCGTCGCGGCAGGTGCCCGGATAGATCCGCGCGCCGTCGATAGCAAGCGCCGAGTCGGCGATCTCCTTGCGGGTGCAGCCGCACGCATAGACCGCGCCAGAGGCGACGAGGCGCTCGAATGCATCGCGATAGAGGTCTGTGCGCTCGCTCTGGCGCACGATCGCGCCGTCCCATTCGAAGCCGCAGTCGGTAAGCGTGGCGATGATGGATTGCGCGGCGCCGGCTTGCGTGCGCGGTTCGTCCACGTCTTCGATGCGCAGCACCCACGAACCGCCTCTTGCGCGGGCGTCGAGGTAACTGCCGAGCGCGGCGACCATCGAGCCCAGGTGCAGCGGCCCGGAGGGCGAGGGCGCAAAGCGTCCGATTCGATGGTCTGCCGATTGTGCCTTTGCGGTCACCCTGCGTGCCTCCGATTGCGGGGTAACATTATGCTTTCCTACCAGGAGCCCGAATGGCTACGGTTGAGCTGAACAAGGACAATTTCGAGAAGGTCGTCACCGGCAGCCCGATGGTAATTGTCGACTTCTGGGCCCCGTGGTGCGGGCCCTGCAGGGGGTTCGCGCCGATCTTCGAGAAGGCTTCCGAATCGCACGAGGACATCGTCTTTGCAAAAGTGAACACCGAAGAAGAACAGGAGATCGCGGCGACTTTCGATATCCGCTCGATCCCTACGCTGATGGTGTTTCGCGACAACGTGATCCTTTACTCGCAGGCCGGGGCGATGCCGGCTGGCCCCTTCTCGGAGCTCATCGAGAAAGCGAAGCAGGTCGATATGGCCGAAGTGAAGAAAGAGATCGCGGCGCGCGAAAAGCAGGCCTAGGAACGCGCCTTTTTCCGTTCGTCGTCCCAGCGGATCAGGGCCTCGATCGCCAGATCGGCCATTCGAACCGTCCGCGTGCGGACGTAGGGATCCACGATCTCGCCGCGTGGAACGTCGACTTCATAGGCGCCGGGATGATCGGCCAACCGGCTGATCCAGTCGCGCGCTTTGACGGCGTCGGTTTTGCCAGTAGTCGGCGCGAGACTGGGCAGCGCCTGCAATGCGCCGGCCAATTCAGGCATGCTGGTTTGGGTCCGGAACACCCATTCGAAGGCAGGCCAGCCCTCGGCGGTTGGTTTGCCAGGTGGCTCTTGCGGGCTGGACAATTTTTCGGGCACCGGCGGGGCCCTGACGACCGGTGAGGGGGTTACCGGATCCGATCTTCGTGGCGCCACGGACGGCGGATCCTCTTCGGGCAATTGATCCCGTTCTGCGCCAAACGGCTCCTGGCCGAGCACCTGCTCGAAGTTCGCCCTGCGCTCGCCCGACAAAAGGACAAGGACCACCCGCAGCGACGCCCACGAATAGAGCGCAAAAATCACCACCCCAAGGCACATGAGGGCGAATCGCTCGGCGAAGAAGGTGAGCGAGAACAACTCGAGTGGCCGCTGGAAAAACGTTACCAGGCCGGCAAAGAAGAATACGGCGTAATGCCACGTCAGCCAGGCCGCCACGAAACACGAAACCACGGCGCTCAGGACGAGCGCAAGGCGGAACAGGGGGTATCGATTGGCGCCATCGAGCCAGCGCTCGATGCACTTCCCGGCCGTGACGAGGGCGACAAACGACCACAGGACCAGGGGCAACAGGTAAATCGAATTCAACTGCCTGATTTCCCACAACGCATCGAGGTTCCATTTCAGGGCCCAGACGTAGAAGAACCATGCAACAAGGTGCCGGAACCTGAACGTCTTGTCGTCCGGGGATTCCAACTGTGCCCAGTCGTGTTTTGTCATGTTTGACGGGCAACGCGCTGCGCCCGCTGAATTCGTGAGTGTTGCGAAAAGTCTACCCGGATCGACCAAAAAAGCCACGCGCAAAGCCACGCGCAACAGTTGCGGGGCGCGCAACTGTCGGGAAGAATGCATCGTCATGCAATCCGACTGCCCCGTATGCCTCAGCTACAAGGATGATGGCCTGCCCGGGGCGAATTTCCCGGAAGGCTGGAAGGAAATGCCCTCGAGCGGCGCGGTGTACGCGTCGTGGGTGCCGGTCCTCCACGGCAAGAGCCACCTTCGCGCGTGCCAGGCGTGCGGCACGGTCTGGAACATCGGTTGGAACCCGCGGGACAGCGTGTACGAAGGGTGTTCGAAGATCCCCAAGGGTGCGCAGGCCATACTGCAAGCCGGAACCAGCGCGGCGCAGGTGCTGCGCGACGGGCTTGCGAACGACGTGGTCCGCTCCCTGGTCTCGACATGGTTCGAAAATTCGGCCGCCAGGCGCGCGGAAATGATCGACGCGATCGAACGCGCGATCGGCGGTCACCATGGAGCGCTGGACGGCCGGTCGCTCCAGCAGTGCCTCGTGTGGCTCGACAATATCGCGGGCCGGGACCTTAACGCGGCCAAGACCCTCGGAGAGAACCGCGTGTTGCTCGAATTGTTGGCTGCGCTCCCGGACCGGCCCCGCCCGGTGGCCGACCGGCTGGCGGTTCGCACGAGTGTCCTGACTGCAGCCGTAGAGCGCATCGGCAAGCGGCTGCAGCAGGCGGCCCCCGAATGGGCGGCACGCCTGTGCGGCCTCCACTCGCTGGGCGCGCGGCGTGAACGCGCGCTTGCGATTCTGCGCCAGAGGCTCGAGGACGACGCCTTTCCGCACGAACTCGTGTTGCAGGCCATCACTGAACTGGCCTCGCGCGAGGCCGGGACGGAGCCGCTCGAGGGCGGCCAGGTCGATCTGATGATCGAGGTACTGGAGAGGGCGCGCGCCCCGGGGCCCGGGCGCTCGAGCGCCATCGCGTGCAACCTCCTTATCGGACTCAACGCAAAGCTGCGTGCCGGCCTGGTGCCCGGGCGCCGATTTCAGGTGACCCAGGCCCTCGCCACGGACGAGGAGGGCAAGCCCATGCCCTCGATCCGGGATGCCTACGGCCATGCGCCGGCCAGCTTGCGCCTGCTGCAGACCTGGACCGTGGACGAAATCGAGCATGCGGCGTTCCACGATGCCGACAACGGCACGATCGTCGAAGTCCACGATCCGTCTTGCGGGTTGACGAGCTTCATGTCGATGGTGGTGAAGTACCACGCGATTGCGGATCTGGGAGCGCCCGGGGTTCGCGCGGCCACGCGCCTGCCGGTCGAGGTGTTCGCGATGCTGGAGTCGGATCCCGCGCGGCCACGCGCGCAAATTACAGGCACAGCGGCGCCGATCGCCGGTGCCTTCGTCCAGGGCAGCGCACGCGAAGAGTTCCTCGCCTCGTGGCGCGTGAGCGAGGAATTCGAGTTCGAAATGGAATACCGTGCGTTCTACGACGTGCTCACCGACACCGTCGTCGTCTACTCCAGAAGGGCCGGCGTCACGGAGCCGGGAGCGCAACGCCCGAGAGCGCAACCCGCAACCCTACGGCGAGCCTTCGTTGGGGGACAACGGCGCCGGCCGCGGCATGAGAACCAAGATGCGCAAGTTCAGCGGCAGGATGATCGTCGAGGACGGCAAGCGCGACGACCCGCAGTTGCATCCGGACCTGGTCCGCGAACTCACCCGGATCCGGCCGCCGAGGTGGCGGCCCACTGGAAAGATACCGCTGGTTTACGCGAGGCGGCCGCGTCCGGGCGCATCCCGGCCGTAAATTTCGGTCGTTGATCTACTTGCCGAGCTGGGCGGCGCCCTCGTCCTGCCAGAACGAAGGGTAATACTTCGGGCACACGCAATACTTGTCGTCTTGCGGAGGTTCGATCAGCATTTCGACCAACGGCTCGAGCAGGGTCTCGACCGAACGCGCAGCATCGACGGCGGCCTGGGTGACTTCCCAGTCTTGCTCGCTGTCCCTGATCGAGAGTTCCAGTTTGCCGCCCGAGTCATGGATATCGACTTTCACGCCGCGGACCCTAACGAAGTCGCTGGAGCGTGATAGGGGCGCTGCCGGGTCCGATGCGGCCAGCGCCGTGAGAATCCGTTGGATGTCCTTTCCATAGTCCGCCTTCAATACGACAGCGAGGCGGTCGCCGTAGTCGTCCATCCCGCCGCCGGAGCCGCGGATGAAGCGAAAATAGCGCATCGATCGTGCCCATTCGCGCAGCTGCCTTTTCGGATGCTCCTTGAACAGCAACTCGCACCACTGCGGATTCTTCAGGCTGTCCCCGGGCGCCTCCATTGCCCACGAGATGAAAAGGAAGAACAGGCCGGCGAATCCGGCTGCCGCAGCAAGCACGAAACTAACCGCCAGGAGTACACCTGAAACGAGCGTCAACCATTGCAGCCAATGGCCGGGCCCCCCGTAGCGCATGAGGTCGGCGTAGTGCCCTTGAGTCCAGCCGGCGGAAAGCCAGGCCAAACCCGCCAGCGCCAGCGCGATCAGCACATAGACGGCTCGCTCGATCAAGTATCCTCTGGAAAGCATTACACGACCTTCCTGCGCACCAGTGCGCCGCAGGCCGCTGCGTCCAGGCGCTCGACGAACCACGCCAGCGCCTTGCCCTTGTTGGCGGTCTTCCACGCAAGGTACTGGAACGACTCGAGCCGGGGCTCGGCCACATGCCGGATCACCAGGCGCCCCGCGTCGTGTTCGTCGCGCGCGATCGGTTCCGGCAGGTAACCGACACCGAGACCTGCGCGCTGCGCCGCCACTTTGGCCGCCAGGTCCGGCATGGTCAGCGTCTCCTGACCGAGCAGCAATCCCGTGCTGCGCGCAGGCTGGCTGCGGGAGGTGTCCGCAACTGCAATGGCCCGGTACTTCTGGATCTGCGCGGGGGCGAGCGGCTCGGGTTCCGCGGCAAGCGGATGCCCCGGGGCGACCGCGAACAGGAAGGGGATCGGGTTCATGCGCCGCACGCTGTACCCGGCCTGGCTCAGGGGTTCGCCGCCTGCGCCGATCGCGAGGTCGGCGCGGCCGGTTTGCACCGCCTCCCAGGTGCCGCCGAGCACTTCGTAGGAGAGGCGAATGCGGGTGCCGCTTTGCGCCCCGTCGAACTCGGCGATCAAAGGCAGGAGCGCTTCCGCGGTCAGGGTGATGTCGATCGCGATCCGCAGTTCGACCTCCCAGCCGTGCGCGACCTGTTGCACCCGGCGTTCGAGTTCTCCCGTGAGCGAAAGGAGGCCGCGCCCCTGCTCAACCAGTTCCCGGCCGGCCGGCGTCAGGGCGGCGCGGCGTCCGCTGCGGTCGAAGAGCCGGGCGCCGAGGTCTTCCTCGAGCCTGGCCATGGTGTAGGTCAGGGCCGAGGGCACGCGGTGTAGTTCCGCCGCAGCCGCCGCAAAGCTGCCCTTGCGTTCGATCGCGTCGAGTACCGTGAGTCCATCGAGGGAAAGCTTGGGGAACATAGGTTAAAGAAATTGAATCAATTGTTCAAAAGTTTCCGCTTTATTTCCCTGTGAGGCAATAGGATACTAAGTCTATATGATTCAAATTCTATGAACTTAACGAACTGGAGGCATCGATGATCGAGGTTCGCAAGGCGGCCGACCGTGGCTTCGCCGACCATGGATGGCTGCGCTCTTTCCACACCTTTTCATTTGCCGATTACCACGACCCGGCGCACATGGGGTTCGGCGCGCTGCGCGTGATCAACGAGGACCGGATCAACCCGGACCAAGGCTTCGGCACGCACGGGCATCGCGATATGGAAATCATCAGCTACGTGCTGGAAGGTGAACTCGCCCACAAGGACTCGATGGGCAACGGCTCGACCATCGTGCCGGGCGACGTGCAGCGGATGAGCGCCGGCACCGGCGTACGGCACAGCGAATACAACCACGCCAAAGCGGTGACGCATTTCCTCCAGATCTGGATCGAACCCGGCGAGCGGGGTATCCCCCCGGGCTATGAACAGAAGCATTTCGACGCGGCGTCCAAGCGCGGCCGGCTGCGCCTGATCGCTTCGCCCGATGCCCGCGACGGCTCGGTGAAGATCCACCAGGACGCGAGCATCTATGCCGCACTAATCGACGGTACCGAAAAGGCGGCGCATGCGCTCGCCAACGGGCGCAGGGCCTATCTGCACGTGGCGCGCGGTGAGCTGACGGTGAACGGCACGGCGCTCCAGGCGGGGGACGCGCTCAAGGTGACGGACACGGCCGAACTGGTGTTGGAGAAAGGCCGCGACGCTGAAGTCATTCTTTTCGACCTGGCCTGATCGCGCCACCGCAGACCGATCAGAGGCTGTCGATCCTGCTCTTCGATAGGGCCAGGCAATTGCCGCAATGAATCAATTTCACTGGCTCCCACGCGCGCGATGCGTAGACTGAGGCCAACCGCATCGAACCCAAAGGACGTCATCATGGCCCTCCCGATGAACACCGGAATCAACACCAAGGATCGCGCGAAGATCGCGGAAGGGCTGTCCCGCCTGCTGGCGGACACCTACACGGTCTACCTCAAGACGCACAACTTCCACTGGAACGTCGAAGGGCCGATGTTCCAGACGCTGCATATCCTGTTCATGGAGCAGTACACCGAGGCGTGGAACGCGATCGACCTGATCGCCGAACGGATCCGGTCACTGGGCCACTATGCGCCCGGCACCTACAAGCAGTACCAGAAGCTCGCCTCGATCAAGGAGACCGACGGAATCCCGAAGGCGACCCAAATGATCGAGTTGCTGATCGAAGGGCAGGAGGCGATCGTGCGCACTGCGCGCTCGGTGCTGCCGGTGGCCGACAAGGCCAGCGACGAGCCCACGCTCGACCTGCTCACGCAACGGATGCAGATCCACGAGAAGAACGCGTGGATGCTGCGCTCGCTGCTGCAGAAACAGTAGCTGCGCGCCAACCAGGCATGGCCGGAACACGCACAGAAAAAGATTCATTCGGGCCGATCGAAGTCCCGGCCGACCGGCTGTGGGGCGCGCAGACCGAGCGCAGCCGGCAGTTCTTCCGCATCTCCACCGAGCGCATGCCCCTCGAGGTGGTGCGCGCGCTTGCGATGACCAAGCGCGCCGCGGCGCGGGTCAATGAGACGCTCGGGCTGATCGCGACGGACAAGGCGAGGGCGATCGAGGCTGCGGCGGGTGAGGTCTTGGCTGGCAAGCTCGATGATGAATTTCCGCTCTCCGTCTGGCAGACCGGCTCCGGGACCCAGAGCAACATGAATGTCAACGAGGTGCTCGCGAATCGCGCCTCGGAATTGATGGGCGGCGTACGCGGGCCGGAACGGCTCGTGCATCCGAACGACGACGTCAATCTCGGCCAGTCCTCGAACGACGTGTTCCCGACGGCGATGCACGTAGCCGCGGTGCTCGCCATCGAATCCAGTCTCCTGCCTTCGTTGGCCAATCTGCGCGGCACTTTGGCCGCGAAGCGGGACGCCTTCGACACCATCATCAAAATCGGACGCACGCATTTGCAGGATGCGACCCCGCTCACGCTGGGCCAGGAGTTCTCGGGCTATGTCGCGCAACTGGACCAATGCGAGCGTGCGATTCGCGCGACGCTGCCGGGGCTCTGCGAACTGGCCGCCGGCGGTACCGCGGTCGGCACCGGGCTCAATACGCACCCGGAATTCGCAGTGAGGATCGCGGCCGGCCTCGCGGCCGAAACCGGTTTGCCTTTCGTGAGTGCGCCGAACAAGTTTGCGGCCCTGGCCGGGCACGAAGCGCTGCTGTTCGCCCATGGGGCGCTCAAGACGCTCGCCGCCACGCTCATCAAAGTCGCCAACGATGTGCGTTTGCTCGCCTCGGGGCCGCGCTCGGGACTGGGTGAAATCTCGATTCCCGAAAACGAACCGGGCAGTTCGATCATGCCCGGCAAGGTCAACCCGACGCAGTGCGAGGCGCTGACCATGCTCGCCGTGCAGGTGCTCGGCAATGACGTCGCGGTGAACGTCGGGGGTGCATCGGGCAATTTCGAGCTCAATGTGTTCAAGCCTCTGCTGATCAACGGCTTCCTGCAGAGCGTGCGCCTGCTGGCCGACGGGATGGCGAGTTTCGAGGCGCATTGCGCGCGCGGGATCGAACCGAACGTCGACCGAATCGGCGAACTCGTCGGCAACTCGCTCATGCTGGTCACCGCGCTCGCGCCACATATCGGTTACGACCGCGCGGCCCGCATCGCCAAGCACGCGCATGCGAGCGGAAGCACGCTGCGCGAAGCGGCGCTCGCGCTCGGATTCGTCACGGGCGAGGATTTCGACAAATGGGTGAGGGCGGAAGACATGCTCAAGCCGCAGGGGCGCGCGCAATGAGGCGCCGCGATTTTCTCGCGGCCGTGCCGGCGCTGGCGCTGGCAGGCTGCTCGACGCCGGGGATCAAGCTCGACGCCCCCTACGTATCGACACCGCAGCCGGTCGTCGAGGAAATGCTGCGGCTCGCGAAAGTGGGACCCAAGGACACTGTCTACGATCTCGGATGCGGCGACGGCCGGTTCGTCATCACGGCCGCCGAAAAATTCGGCGCGCGCGGCGTGGGCATCGATCTCGATCCCCGGCGACTGGCCGAGGCGGTCGCCGGCGCTCGTCGCGCGGGTGTCACCGGCCGCGTGAGTTTCCGCCAGGAAGACCTCTTCCAGACCGATTTCTCGAGCGCGACGGTGGTCACGCTGTTCCTGTTCTCCGAGCTGAACGAGCGCCTGGCGCCGAGGCTGCGCGCGAACCTTCGCCCGGGCGCGCGGATCGTCGCGTACCAGTTCGGCATTCCCGGATGGGCGCCGGACGAGCAATCGCTGGTCAGTATCGACGGCAACAGCCACAGCATGTTTCTCTGGCAGATCCGCTGAGCCTTCGTCTTTGCGTTGTGACGAGGGCCGGCTGCTAAACTGCGGCCCGCCATGTCCATCGTCATCCTCATTTCAGGCCGGGGCAGCAACATGCAGGCGATCCTCGACGCCGGCCTGCCTGTCTCCGCGGTCATCAGCAACAAGCGGGGCGCCGCAGGCCTCGCGATCGCTTCCGGCCGCGGCATTCCGACGGCCGTCGTGCAGGGCAACGACTACGGGACCCGCGAGGGATTCGACGCGGCGCTGGCCGCTGAAGTGGCCAGGCACTCGCCGGCCGCCGTGGCGCTGGCCGGATTCATGCGTATCCTGACGCAGCGGTTCGTCACCCGCTACGCCGACCGCCTGCTCAATATCCATCCGTCGCTCCTGCCTTCGTTCACCGGCCTGAACACGCATGAACGCGCGCTCGCCGCCGGTGTCAAAGTGCATGGCTGCACAGTCCATTTCGTTACCGCGGAGCTGGACCACGGCCCGATCGTCGCGCAGGCGGCGGTGCCGGTATTGCAGGGGGACACCGCGGACGAACTCGCCGCGCGGGTGCTCCGGCAGGAACACAGGATCTACCCGCAGGCGTTGCGCTGGCTCCTCGAGGGAAAGCTTTCCGTCGTGGACGGCCTGGTGCAGGTAAAGGAACCCGATGCGCAGCAAACGCTCTTTTCCGAACAGCCTTAGCGCGTCCGCGCTGGCTGCAGTCGTTGCGTGTGTTCCGTACGCATCGGCGGCGCCGGCGCATCGCGTCGAGATCGCCTACGACCTCACCCGCAATGGAACACCGATTGCGGAGCTTGTGGAAAGGCTCGAGCACGACGGCAAGACCTACCGCCTTTCGGCGCAAATGAAAGGCAAGGGTCTGTTCGCGCTGCGCGGCGACGCCACGCGCACCAGCCGCGGCTCGATCGCGGCCGACGGGCTGCGTCCTGCCGAGTTCGAGGACAAGAGGACCGGGCGCGACGCCGTGCGCGCCACGTTCGATTGGCCCGCAAAGGTCATGACCCTGCACGGGAAAGACGGTGCGGTCGAAACCCGGCCGCTTCCCGCAGACCTGCAGGACAGGCTGTCGTTCGCCTACAACTTTTCTTTCCGCGTGCCGGGCCCCGCGCCGGTCGGCGTGAGTGTGACCGACGGCAAGGGGACCTCGACCTCATCGTACAAGGTGGCGGGGCGCGAAAAAGTCGGCACACCCGCCGGTGAGTTCGACGCCCTCAAGCTCGAGCGGGAGAAGAAAGCGCCGGAGGACCGCACCTCGGAAATCTGGCTCTCGGCAAAACACGGGTATGTGCCGGTACGCGTGCTCGTGGTCGAAAAGGACGGCACGCGCATCGACCAGGTCGCCACGCGGGTGACAGTGCAGTGACTTCCTGCCTGGCCAATCGTTGAAACCGACCAAGGCGCTGATCGCCCATGCGTCGGAAGCGTTGTCCGACGCGTTGAGATTCTCCGGGCCGGCCGACCAGGCCGTGTCGCGCCACTTCCGCAACAATCGCGAACTCGGCCAGTCGGATCGCGCCTTTGTGGCCGAGACCGTTTTCGGGGCGCTGCGCAGGCGGCGTTCGCTTGCAATGTCCGCGCAATCGGAATCGCCCTATTCGCTGGTGCTCGCTTCGCTCGTTCGCCTGCAGGGGCTTTCGGTGCGTTCCGCAGCCGATGCCGTGCGCGAGAAAGACCTGCTGTTGCTGGAGCGTGCGCTCGCATCGCGGACCGAAGATCTGCCCGCGGCCGTGCAGGCCGACCTGCCCGACTGGCTATGGGAGCGGCTCGTCTCCGAATACGGCGAGCCCGAGGCGCGAGCGCTCGCCCAAGGCCTGCTCGGTGCGGCGCCCATGGACCTGCGCGCAAACGCGATCAAGGGGTCGCGCGACGATACGCTGGCGGCCCTGCGCGCGGCGGGCATGGCTTGCGAGCCCACGCCGTATTCGCCGACCGGGATTCGCCTTGCGGGGAAGCCTGCGATCAACAAGCAGCCGCTGTTTGCCGACGGCCGCGTGGAGGTGCAGGACGAGGGCAGCCAGCTGCTGGCGTCGGTCGTTGCGCCCAAGCGAGGCGAGATGGTGGTCGATTTCTGCGCCGGCGGCGGCGGCAAGACGCTCGCGCTCGGCGCGATGATGAGGAACACCGGTCGCCTGTACGCATTCGACGTTTCGGCCAAGCGGCTCGCGGGGCTGGATCCGCGCCTCGCGCGCTCCGGGCTTTCGAACGTCCATCCGATCGCAATCACCACCGAGAACGACCTGCGCGCCAAGCGCCTGGCCGGCAAGATCGACCGCGTGCTGGTGGATGCGCCGTGCTCCGGCTTCGGCACGTTGCGGCGCAACCCCGACCTCAAGTGGCGGTTCGGAGAGAAGGATGTCGCCGAACTGGTCGCCAAGCAGTCGCGCATCCTTGCGGCGGCTGCGCGGCTGCCTCGCGTTGGTGGACGGCTGGTCTACGCCACCTGCAGCGTGCTGCGCGAGGAGGGCGAGGGCATTGCAGTGCAATTTCTGGCGACACACCCGGGCTACGCGCAAGTCTCGTGCGCCGAGATCTTGCGCTCGCAGGGCATCGCGCTCGATACCGGGCCCCAACTGCGGCTGATTCCGCACCTGCATCACACGGACGGGTTCTTTGCCGCCGCGTTCGAACGCCGCCGATAAACGTAAACTTTTATCCTAAAATCACAAGCTGGCTAGCGGCTTTCATGCCAATCTTGTTGTGTATTCAAACAACGACAGGACTATTTGAGCGAGCCGCAATCGCTCTCAAGGCGCATTCACGACCTGGCCCTTGAGGATGCACGCCGGCGCTGAAAGTATTCCGCCCGTTGATGGATGATCCGGACAATCCCGACGCGTCGCGGGCCGATGCGATAGACGAGGGTATAGGGATATCGGTTCATCACGCATTCGCGCGTCCCCTGCCGGATGCCCGGCCGAAACTGCAGACCAAGCGCGGCGATTTTCTCCGCTTGTGACAGGATGGCGTCAACGACGTGATCGGCCACAACGGGACCGGCGATTTCGAGGTGGTGCCTCTCTATCGCTTCGAGATCGCGCCGCGCGCGAAGAGCGTATTCAAGCTGCTTTCCGGGCACGGCGCGCCGATTGGCGTTTTTCGAAGTGTGCCCGAATTTCACTGGCCGTCACACTGCGACCCGCGTCGAGATCGGCCAGACCTTCGTCAACGCTCTTGACGGCATATTCGCAGTATTCGAGGCCGTCGCGGATCACGAACTTCAGCATTTCGTCCGGCGTTCGGCCGGCTTCATGGGCCAGCTTCTCGATGCGCTTGGAGAGCCGCATCGGAAGCAAAATGGGTGCGGCGGACATGGCGTACTCCGAAAGCGATTGATTGAGCGATGTTATCAGTAGGCTCCCGATCGGCAAAGAGGCTGCGATCGGAGTGTGTTGCGAGCGGATCTTCGTCAGCCCGCAAGATCGCTACGACCGTCTGTCCGCCGCGCCTGCAAGAGACGCCACGTTCGTGCGCAATTGCTCAGGGAGCTAGAAAAGAATCCGCAGCCCGAGCGAGCGGAAACTCCTTTCCGGCGGACCTGAGTTCTGCGACCCCGCGGTGCCGTCGATCTGGACCTTGTTCGGAACGATCCAGAGGCGCAACCCGTAGTGCAGCGTGGGCTTGTCGGCGCGTTGCCCGTAGGACTCCAGGATGCCGTAGAGCCGCGCATGGAACGCGATTTCGGCGCCCAGCCCCCAGGTCGGGCGGGTCATGCCGGCCTGCCGGTCGTTGATCGCGCCGAGGTTTGCGTGGATAACCACCCGGTCGTCGGCAAAGGAAAAGCTGCCGATGGCGTTCACGTAGGCATTGGTGGTGTGCGCCGCCTGAAACGGCGACACGCGAAAGGCACCCAGCGTCAGCGCGTAGCCCGAGCCGTTGGTCTGCAGGGCTTTGAGCAGCGTTTTCGCCTGCAGGATGTTGAACCGGCTGTCGCCTGGCGCGCTGCCATCGATCCAACTGCGCCCCGCGGTCAGCTCGACTTTGCCGAAAGGATTGCATGCAGGCAGGAACCAGAACTCGCGCTCATCGAGCTTCTTCTGCCGCTTGATGAAGGTTTCGATCTGGCAGCCGCCTTCATCGACGACACGGGCGTCATCGGTAACGAAAGGCCGCGCTGCATGGGCCGCCATCGGCAAGCACAGCAGAAGGACCAGCAGTAGCAGGCCGCGCTTAAGCATAGGGTCGGGCAATACCGGATCCGGTTTGCGAAAAACAGCAGAGCATCCTTACACTGCTCATATTACAGACACGTTGCCGCCTCCGACGAATTGCCGCGGGCGGCGCTACCAATGGCCGGAAATTCGATCCAAAGCGCGCTCGCCGACCTCTGGGGTGACCTGAAGCAGCCCGACCTGCTCTGGCAGATTGCCGCCATTGCGGCATGCATGCTGGTGGCCTGGGCGATGTCCCGCATGGCGCGCGTCAAGACTTCCGGCGAGCAATCGGCCGCCGTCAGGTGCGGCGCGGGCGGTTTCAACCGGATCATCTTCCCGCTTGTCGTCGTCGGCTTGCTGTTCGCGGCCCGCGCGGTGCTCTCGCGCTGGGGCAATTCCCACCTGCTCTCGGTCGCGATCCCGGTTTTCGGGTCGCTGGCCGGCATCCGGTTCCTCGTCTACCTGCTGCGCATGGGTTTCGCGCCGGGCGGCATGCTGGCAGCCTGGGAGCGTGGCGCGGCGGCGGTGATCTGGGCGGTGGCGGTGCTTTACCTCACCGGGCTGTTGCCCGAGATCCGGTCGCTGCTCGAAGACATCCACCTGTCGATCGGCAAGCAGAAGTTCACGCTGATGCTCGCGCTCGAATCCATTTTCTGGCTCCTCTTGACGCTGCTGCTCGCACTCTGGGCCGGAAGCGTGTTCGAGAAGCGGCTGATGGGCGCTGAAAGCCTGCACATGAGCCTGCGGGTGGTGCTCGCGCGGCTCGGGAAGGCAGTGCTCCTCGTGGCCGCGATCCTCGTGGTGCTGCCGGTCATGGGAATCGACCTCACCGTGCTGTCGGTGTTCGGCGGCGCGGTCGGCGTGGGTCTCGGCCTGGGGCTGCAGAAGATCGCCAGCAATTACGTGTCCGGGTTCATCATTCTGCTGGATCGCTCGATCAGGCTGGGCGACTGGATCACGGCCGACAACCACTATGGCGAGGTGAAGAAGATCACCACGCGCTACACCGTGGTGCGTTCGCTCGCCGGGATCGATGCGATCATTCCGAACGATGCGCTCGTCACCTCGACCGTCCTTAACAACACCTACGCGGACAAGCAGTTGCGGCTGACGGTCAAGGTATCGGTGGCCTATGGCACGGATGTCGCGGCGGTGCTGGCGTTGCTTGCCGATATCGCGGGCGGGCATCCGCGGGTGCTCAAGGAGCCGGCGCCAAACGCCCTGGTTCTCGCGCTGGCCGACAACGGGATCGACCTCGAAGCCGGCTTCTGGATCGACGATCCCGAGAAAGGCCGCCAGAACGTGTGCTCTGAAATCATGGTCTCGATCCTGGCCGAATTCGGCGTCCGCGGCATCGAAATCCCCTTTCCGCAGCGGGACGTTAGACTGGTCGCGCGGGACGCGGCTTGACTTCGCCCAAACCGCCGCCATTTACCTGTTGCACGAGAAGGCGGTTCGCGTAGAATCGCCCGCAATTCTCATTCCCATAACTACTATAAATCCCCTCCCGATGCTCTTTTCCGGACTCCTCGATCTGCCCGTCTGGGGCCTTGTCGCGACTGCGCTGGTCCTTACCCACATCACGATCGCGGCAGTCACGATCTTCCTGCACCGCCACCAGGCGCACAGGGCGCTCGACCTGCATCCGATCGCGTCGCATTTCTTCCGCTTCTGGCTGTGGCTGACCACCGGCATGGTGACCAAGGAGTGGGCCGCCATCCACCGCAAGCACCACGCCAAGTGCGAGACGGTCGATGACCCCCACAGCCCGCAGATCCTCGGCATCAACCGCGTGCTCTGGGGCGGGGTGTTCCTGTACGTGAAGGAGTCCTACAACAAGGACACCATCGAGCGCTACGGCCACGGCACGCCGGACGACTACATGGAGTCCAACCTGTATTCGGCGCACGCCGTCTGGGGCCTCATCCTCATGGGCGCGATCAACATCTTCCTGTTCGGCGTGGTGCCCGGCATGGTGATCCTGGTCGCCCAGATCGTCTGGATCCCGTTCTGGGCGGCGGGCGTGATCAACGGCGTCGGCCACTGGTTCGGCTACCGCAATTTCGATGCGGCCGACGCGAGCACGAACATCGTCCCTTGGGGCATCCTCATCGGCGGCGAAGAGCTGCACAACAACCACCATGCGCATGCCACGTCGGCCAAGCTCTCGTCCAAGTGGTACGAGTTCGACATCGGCTGGATGTACATCTGCATCCTCGAGAAGGCGGGCCTGGCCACGGTGAAGAAAGTCGCTCCCAAGCCCCGTTTTGCCGACGCCAAGCCGGTATCGGACCTGGATGCGGACACGTTGCATGCGGTGATCGCCAACCGCTACGACGTGCTCGCGCGCTTCGCGAAATCGATCAAGAAGACTTACGCGCAGGAACTGGAGCGCCTCAAGCAGGGGTCGCCGGTGCACGCGGCCTCGCTGCGCTCGCTCAAGCCCGACCTGCTGCGCACCAGCGCGCTGCCAGCGCCCGAGAAGGAGCGCCTCATCGACGCGCTGAAGCACAGCAAGGCGCTCGAGACGGTGCTCACGATGCGCGACGACCTGGTCGCCCTGTGGGAGCGCTCCAATGCTTCCAAGGAGCAATTGTTGCAGGAATTCAAGGACTGGTGCCACCGCGCCGAAACAAGCGGTATCGTTCCCCTTGCAGAGTTCAGCCAGCGTCTTCGCAGCTACGCATAGCGGTTAGCGGCAGGAAAGAAAAAGGCCCGCATCGCGGGCCTTTTTTCATTGCAGGGACGTCGGGCTATTTCAGCTTCGTTTCCTTGTACATCACGTGCTTGCGCGCCTTCGGATCGTACTTCTTGATCTCGAGCTTGTCGGGCGTGGTGCGCTTGTTCTTGGTCGTGGTGTAGAAATGGCCGGTGCCGGCGCTCGATTCGAGCTTGATCTTCTCGCGCATTTTCAGGCTCCCTTGGCCTTGCCGGCCTTAGCGATCTTGCCTTCGGCGCGCAGGTCGGCGAGGACGGCGTCGATGCCGTTCTTGTCGATCGTGCGCAGTGCATTGGTGGACACGCGCAGCCGGACCCAGCGGTTTTCGCTTTCGACCCAGAACCGGCGATAGTGCAGGTTGGGCAGGAAGGTGCGCTTGGTCTTGTTGTTCGCGTGCGACACCAGGTTACCTTTCATCGGCTTCTTGCCGGTGACTTGGCAGACTCTGGACATGGGGGGCTCCGCAGAAAAAGGCGAGAGTCTACACGGAATCAGGTCGTGTGCTCAAGCTTTCCGCGCGGGTCGGAACCATCGCCGATCGGCATAGAAGTCCGGGCGGTCGCTGTCGGGCAGCCATCCGGGGTAGCCGAATACGGGCAGGGGCGGCATCCGGCGCGGGGCGGCGTCCGCGGGCAACTCGAGGATCCAGGCCGCTGCGGCTGCATCCAGGACCTCGACCAGGTGCGGCGATTCGAGCAGCTTTGGGTCGACCGGGAGGAACAAGGCCTTGCAGGTGATCCCCGGGTAGGGGGAAAGGGCTTTTTCGTAGGCTGAATGGCCGACCAGAACGAACCGCAATCCGGCAAGCAGTTGCGCTCGCCGCTCCCAGAAGAGTTCCCGCCACCGGAATTCCCGGACCAGCCGTTCGAATTCGGCGAGGCAGTCCTTCGTGCAGGCAACGATCGCGCCACCCTCATCGACCAGCGTCAGCAGGTCGCGCAGCGGTCCCCGGACGTTGCCATCGGCCGGCAGGCGTGCGACGTGACGCGCATTGATCGCCGCCTTGGTCCGCGGAAAGGCAAGCCAGGCGAGCGCATTGAAGAGATCGTGAAGGTTGTCCGCGCGCGTCTCGACCTGGCCGGAATCGAACACCCGCTGTTCGTACTCCTTGGCGCTGGTCGATGCGGGTGGGCAAAAGCGCACCGCATGACCGGCGGCAGTGATCGGCGGCGAAACAGAGGATTCCGCCAGCGCGTTCAGGTCCTCGAGGCTTGGATACCCGCTCAGTCGCCCCAGCCACTCGCGCAGCGGGTCGAAGGCGGGGTGGGACGTCGCGCCGAGAGGAAGGAGCGGTGGCAGGATCTCTACCGGAGCTGCCATGCGAGCGTCTCGCCGGCGCGCATCGGCACGACTTCATTCCCGCCGAACTTGTACGAGTCCGGCACCCGCCATTCCTTGCGCACCAAGGTGATCCGATCCTTGTTTCGTGGCAGGCCGTAGAAGTCGGCGCCATGGAAGCTCGCAAAGCCCTCCAGCTTGTCGAGCGCGTTGGCTTCTTCGAATGCGCTCGCATAGAGCTCGATCGCGGCATGGGCGGTATAGAGGCCTGCACAGCCGCACGAGGCTTCCTTCGTGTGCTTGGCGTGCGGGGCGCTGTCGGTGCCGAGGAAGAATTTCGGGTTGCCCGAAGTGGCCGCCTCCACAAGGGCTTCGCGATGCTCTTCGCGCTTGAGCACCGGCAGGCAGTAGTTGTGCGGCCGGATACCGCCCATGAAGAGTGCATTGCGGTTCATGAGCAGGTGATGGGCCGTGATCGTCGCCGCAATGTTCGGTCCGGTGACTTCCACGTAATGGACCGCGTCGCGCGTGGTGATGTGCTCGAACACGATCTTCAGGTCGGGAAAGCGGTCGACCAGCGAGCCCAGCGTGCTCTCGATGAAAGCCTTCTCGCGGTCGAACACATCGATCTCGTGGTCGGTGGCTTCGCCGTGGATGAGCAGGGGCATCCCGAGTTCCTGCATCTTTTCGAGCGTATGGAAGCAGCGCGAAATGCGCGTGACGCCCGCATCCGAATGGGTCGTCGCGCCCGCCGGGTAGAGCTTCACGCCCTGCACGCGGCCCGAAAGCTTTGCGCGCGCGATTTCCTCCGGCGGCGTGTCGTCGGTCAGGTACAGCGTCATCAGCGGCTCGAAGCGCGAATTCTCCGGCAGCGCATCGAGGATCAGTTCGCGGTAATCGAGGGCTCGCTTGGTCGTCGTGATCGGCGGCTTGAGGTTGGGCATCACGATCGCGCGCCCAAAGCAGCGCGCCGTATGCGGCAGCACCGAGGCCATGTCGTCCCCGTCCCGCAGGTGCAGGTGCCAGTCGTCCGGGCGGGTGAGGGAAAGAATGTCCAAGGCGTGTCTACCGGAGTGGGTGAAGCAAGGCTGGAGGAAAGAAGATTCTACCGTGGCTTCGCAAGCTTGATTCCCGGCCCTGCAGCCAGTTCGAGCGCGCGCGCGTAGAGCGCGTTCTTGGATGCGCCGGTCAGGCGCGCCGCAATGCGGGCGGCTTCGCTGACCGATACCTCTTCCAGGAGGATGCGCAGGATCCGCTCGGCTTCGCCGTCTTCCTTCGCCTCGGGCGCCGCCCTGGGACCGAGCACCAGCACGAATTCGCCCTGCTGCCGGTGCGGATTGGCAACGATCCATTCGCGCGCTGCACCGAGGGAAAGACGCGCGACTTCCTCGAACTTCTTCGTGAGTTCCCGGGCGATCACCAGTTCCCTTTCCGGGCCAAAGGCCGCGGCAAGGTCTTCGACGGTTTCGAGCACGCGGTGAGGCGCTTCATACAGCACCACCGGGCAGTCGGCATCGAGCGCGGCGATCGACTTGCGCCGTGAACTTGCCGAAGCGGGCAGGAATCCGACGAACAGGAACCGGTCGGCGAGATAGCCGCTGGCGCTGTAGGCCGCAACCGCCGCGTTCGCGCCCGGGACCGGCACGACGCGAATGCCGGCGCGGTGCGCAGCTTCGACGACCAGGGCGCCCGGATCCGACACGGCCGGCGTTCCCGCATCGCTGACCAGCGCGACGGACTTCCCGGCCGAAAGGGCTTCGACCAGCTTGGCGCAGGCGGCGCGTTCGTTGTGCTCGTGGAGCGCCACGGTCTTTGCGTTGATGCCGTGGGCGGCGAGCAGCGGCCGGGTGGTGCGGGTGTCTTCGCACGCGACGAGGTCCGCAGCCGCGAGCACCTCCTTTGCGCGCGCCGAGAGATCCGCCAAATTGCCTATGGGCGTCGCGACGACGTAGAGCGTTCCGGCAGGCAGGGGTTCATGCGCCATGAAATCCTTCGTCAACGCCGGCAGGGCGGGTTCGTTAAGCCAAGGGTATCAGCCCAGCAACCCAGGGACGGAAAAGGTCATGGACACAGCAACCGCGGGCCGCCAGGCCGAGGCGCTCGCCGAGCGCCTGCTTACCGGCGCCGGCCTCTCGATCATCGCGCGCAACTTCCGTTGCCGCCACGGCGAGATCGACCTCATCGCCCGCGAAGACGATACTTTCGTCTTCTGCGAGGTCCGCCTGCGTACCAGCGCCTACTTTGGCGGCGCGGAAGAAAGCATTACCGGCCGCAAGCAGGCCCGGATCGCCGCCGCTGCGCGCTACTTCCTGACCGCGCGGCCCGAGGCCCCCTGCCGCTTCGACGTCCTGCTCCTGCAGACGCTGGACGCAGCGCGCATCCGCTGGATCAGGAATGCTTTCACGGTGTAGCCTCGCCCTGCTTTTCGGCGCTTGCCTCGCGGCGTCGGCGCCGGTGCCGGCCGAGCCACCGCGGGACAACAGCCCCCGGATCCGGATGCTCGTGCAGACTTCGCCTCTGGCAGGCTTCCGTCACGGTGCGGCGGCGGCGGTCTGGCCGGAATTGCGTCCAGGCGATCCGCTTTCCCTGGTCCGCGATGCCGATAACCCTTTTGATGCAAATGCGGTGCGGGTCCTCTGGCGCGGCCGCATGCTCGGCTACGTGCCCCGTCGCGACAATGCCGCTTTGGCGTGGGCCCTTGACCGCGGCGAGACCCTGCACGCTCGCATCAGCAAAGCCCAGTGGCATCCGAACCCCGCACGCCGCATCGCTTTCGATGTCTTCGTGGAATGACCGGAGCGCCGAACGCAGGGGTGTAAAATCGAACCATGGGTCATGCAGAAGATATAGCTCAGGGCACGCAACTCCAGGCCGGGCTTGCCGAAAGGGTCGCGGGTCATTTTCGCGCCAGTGCCAGCCTCAAGTCGGACTGCGCGCAGGCGCTTTCCGCGCCCATTGCGCAAGCTATCCGGGTCATGGCCGCGAGCCTGCAGGCCGGGGGAAAAATTCTCGTCTGCGGCAACGGCGGTTCGGCGGCCGATGCACAGCATTTTTCGGCCGAGCTCCTCAACCGCTTCGAAGTCGAAAGGCCGCCGCTTGCCGCAATTGCGCTGACCACCGACACCTCGACCCTGACGGCGATCGGCAATGACTACGGATACGACCAGGTGTTCGAGAAGCAGGTGCAGGCTCTTGGGCGGACTGGCGACGTGTTGTTGGCCCTATCGACGTCTGGAAATTCCGCAAACGTTGTTCTCGCCATGCGCGCCGCTTCTGCAGCGGGCATGCGCATCGTCGCCCTGACCGGCCGGGGCGGCGGAAAGATGGGCGAAAAGCTAGCGCCGGAAGATGTGCATATCTGCGTGCCGCATGCGGTGACGGCGCGCATCCAGGAGGTTCACCTGCTCGCGCTGCATTGCCTGTGCGACGGGATCGACGCAATTCTTTTTGGAGCGAAGTGATGAATAAAGCCGGATGGCTCGCGCTGGCCTGCGCAATTGCAGCGGTCCCCGCATTGCAAGGTTGCCTTCCCTTCGCGGCCGTCGGGATCGGCACTGCGGTCTCCTCGGCGAACGACCGCCGCACCTCGGGCACCCAGATCGAGGATGAGGGTATCGAACTGCGCGCCTCGAACCGCATCACCGAGCGCTGGGGAGACAAGGTTCACATCAACGTGACTTCGTTCAACCGGGCGGTGCTGCTCTCCGGAGAGGTCTCGAGCGCCGCGATCAAGGCCGAAGTCGAAAAGCTCGCCAGCGGCGTGCAGAACGTGCGCGGCATCACCAATGAGATCGAGGTCGCCGGCATCTCGACCCTGCCGGCACGCGCGAACGATTCCTTCATCACGTCCAAGGTCAAGGCGCGCTTCGTCGATGCAAACCAGTTCAACCCGTTCCACGTCAAGGTCGTGACCGAGAACCGCACCGTCTACCTGATCGGCATCGTCACCGAAGCCGAAGCGAAAGCGGCCACCGAACTTGCGCGCACCACAGGCGGGGCGCGCAAGGTGGTTCGTTTGTTCGAGTACTGCAAGGTGACCGACGAAGCCTGCTGGCCGCCTGCGAAGGTCCCCGAGCAGCAGCAGGTCCCGCCCAGGAAATAGGGTGGCGGGCACGGCGCGGTTCCCGGCGCCGGCTTTCGAAAGGAAGATCCGGCCGCCGGAATCCCTCGCGAAGGGTTGCGGCGGAGCAGCGCGTCCGCTTGTCTTCACAAACGGAGTCTTCGATATCCTGCATCGCGGACATGCGGCGTACCTTGCGCAGGCAAGGGCGCTGGGTGCGGCTCTGATCGTGGCGCTGAACAGCGATGCATCGACCCGGCGCCTGGGCAAGGACGCTGACCGCCCGGTCAATCCGCTCGCCGACCGCCTTGCGGTTGTCGCGGCGCTCGAGTCCGTCGATTTCGTCACCTGGTTCGAGCAGGACACGCCCCTCGAACTGATCGAATCGATCCGTCCCGAGGTGCTCGTAAAAGGCGGCGATTGGGCTTTGGAAAGAATCGTCGGCGCCACCGGCGTGCGGGCACGCGGCGGGCGGGTCTTTTCGATTCCCTTCGAGCATGAGCGCTCCACGACCGCGTTGCTTCAGCGCATCAGAAGCTCGAAGTAGAGGGCGCCTGCGATCGGGTTGTTGTAGTAGGCCGGGATCGGCCTGAACCCGAGCTTCCCGTAGAGCTTCACGGCTGCGTCCATTCGATCGAGCGTA
Source organism: Betaproteobacteria bacterium (assembly GCA_947482825.1). Classification (GTDB taxonomy): domain Bacteria; phylum Pseudomonadota; class Gammaproteobacteria; order Burkholderiales; family SG8-39; genus SZAS-79. The sequence goes on from CANKMT010000005.1 coordinate 60,839, forward strand.
TCGAGCACCAGCCGCTCGTAACCGGCGGCGCGCGCCGCATCGAGGCACCGCGCCGCCAGGCGCTCGCCCAGGCCCTTGCCGCGGTATGCCGGCCGTACGTAGAGCCGCTTGATTTCTCGGTCCTTGCGTCGAACGGGCGCAGCGCGATGCAACCTGCAGCGCCAGCCTGCGACTTCGCAATGAACAGGGCTCCGCGCGGACCTGCATAGTCTCCGGGCAACCCCGCCAGTTCGGCCTCGAAACCCTGGAAGCAAAGGTCCTCGCCAAGCCAGCCGGCGTATTCGAGGAAAAGTTCACGCAGGTCCGCGATATCGTGCGGCTGCGCCGCCTGGAGGCTTGTTTCCATGTGCAATTCTGTGCGTTGCAGGCGCAGGTTGTCGAGGTAAACTCGGCGCATGAAACTCCACCAGCTCAAGATCGATTTCAACGCCGAACAGGACCGGCTGCTGATGCTCGTATCGACCGACGACGGGGCCGAAGTGCGGATGTGGCTGACGCGCCGGTTCGTGAAACTGTTGTGGCCCCTGCTGGTGAAGCTTGCCGAGGAAGCGAGCCCGCGCATCAAGGTCCAGGCGAACGTCGAGGCGCGCAAGGCGTTGCTCGGGATCGAGCACCAGAAAGCCGTGCAGAAGGCGGATTTCTCCAAGCCCTTCCAGGAGACCCCGCGCTCGACCCCGTTGGGCGCCGAGCCCCTGCTGCTTGCGCGCATCCAGACCGGCAACGATCCGAAGGGTCTGCCGGTGGTGTCGCTTCATCCTACGAACGGGCAAGGCATCACGCTGACCCTGGACGAAGTGCTCCTCCACTCGGTCTGCCGCCTGCTCCAGGCGGCGGTGAGCAAGAGCGACTGGGACATCGACCTGAGGCTCCCCGGGGCCGAAGCCGAGCCCGCCGAGCAAGCCGAGCCAAGGACACTCAACTAAGCCTGCTTGCGGATCGGCGCGGTAATCAGCCGACCGTCTCGCCCGCCGATTCGTTGGCCTCGGCGCGCAGCGCCTCGATCTTTGCCGAAGTGTGCAGCCAGTCGTCTTCGGCCTGCGCGAGTTCCGCCTTGAGCCGCGACTCGGCGCCGATCGAGGATTTCAGGCGTTCGCGCTGCGAGTCCTCGTAGATCGACGAATCGGCCAGCACGGCGCGCGCTGCCTCGGCTTCGCGCGTGAGCTTGGCGACCCGTGCCTCGATTGTTGCCAGTTTCTTTTCCAGCGGCTTGAGTTGGGCGCGCACCGCGTCGCTCACGGCCTTCCTCGCGGCCGCATCCGCGCGTCGCTCGTCCTTGCGGCTCGTCTTCGGCGTGTCGTCGCGTGAAGCACGCTCGGTCTTCAGCCGCGTCTTGCGGTAGTCCTCGAGGTCGCCGTCGAAATCGGCGAGTTTGCCGTCTGACACCACTATGATACGGTCGGCACAGGTCGAGAGCAGGTGGCGGTCGTGCGACACGATGATCAGCGCGCCTTCGTAGCTTTGCAGCGCCATCGAAAGCGACCGGCGCATTTCCAGGTCGAGGTGGTTGGTGGGCTCGTCGAGCAGCAGCAGGTTGGGCTTGCGGCGGACCAGCGCAGCCAGCGCCAGGCGCGATTTCTCGCCGCCCGAGAGCGGGCCGATCGGCCGCTGCGCAGCCTCGCCGGCGAACCCGAAGCCGCCGAGGAAATCCCGCAGGTGCTGCTCACGGTCGGCGCGAAAGAGGCGCGTCATCATCGCGAGCGGCGTTTCGTCGGCGCGCAGCGTTTCGATCTGGTGCTGGGCGAAGTACCCGACCACGATGTCGCGGCCGGTGGTGCGGCGGCCGCCGGTGGGCTCGAGCTCGCCCGCGAGCAGCCGCACGAGGGTGGTCTTGCCGGCGCCGTTGGCGCCGATCACGGCAATCCGGTCGTTGCGCGTGAGGCTCATCGAGACGTTCGGCAGCACTACGCGATCGCCGTACCCGACCGAGACTTCTTCCAGCGTGACGATGCGTTCGGGCTGGCGCTCGGGCTCGTCGAACACGAAGTGGAAGGTGTCCGCGGCGTAGACCGGCGCGACTTTCTCCATTTTCTCTAGCTGCTTCATGCGGCTCTGGGCCTGCTTGGCCTTGCTCGCCTTGGCCTTGAAGCGCGCCACGAAGCTCTCGATGCGTTTGATCTCGCGCTCTTGCCGCGAGGCGAAGGCCGCCTGCTGGATGAGTTCCGAGGCGCGCTGCTGCTCGTAAGAAGAATAGTTGCCGGTGTAGAGCCGCATGGACCCGGCATCCCCGCCGGGCAGGATCGCGAGCGTGCGTTCGGTGACGCGGTCGAGGAAGTCGCGGTCGTGCGAGACCACGAGCAGCGTGCCGGGATAGGAGCGCAGCCAGTTCTCCAGCCAGAGCACCGTGTCGATGTCGAGGTGGTTGGTCGGCTCGTCGAGCAGCAGCAGGTTCGAGGGGCTCATCAGCGCGCGGCCGAGGTTCAGCCGCATGCGGTAGCCGCCCGAGAACTCCTTCACGGCGCGATCGGCAGCGTCCGGCGGGAAGCCCAATCCGGCAAGGAGGGCCGCCGCGCGCGCGCGCGCCGTGTACCCGTCCACGTGGGCGAACTGCTCGTGCGCCAGCGCCAGCGCGTGGCCATCGTCTTCGTCGTGGTGGGCGTCCTCCGCCTCGCGGATCGCAGCTTCGGCGGCTCGCAGGTCCGTGTCCGCGTCGAGCAGGTATTCGAGCACCGGCTGCTCGAGGGCCGGCGCGACCTGCTCGATCCACGCGATGCGCGTGCCGGGCTGGATCTCGCATTCGCCGCGATCGGGCGTGAGTTCACCGGCCATCAGCGACAGCAGGCTCGACTTGCCCGAGCCGTTGGCGCCGACCAGCCCGATCTTCCAGCCCCGCTCCAGGGTGAGCGAAGCCCGGTCGAACAGGACCCGGGGACCGCGGGCGATGGCCAGATTGCGAAACAGGATCATGCAGGAAACCCCGGGGAATCAGAGGGGAACGGAGTATAATGCGCGCCCTCGGCAACCTCTCGCCAAAATCACAGGCAATCGCCATCAGTTCCGGTTTCGAACAACTCGGCCTCATCCCGCCGCTCCTCCAGGCGGTTACCGATCTGGGCTACACGCAGCCTTCCCCGATCCAGGAGAAGGCGATCCCCATCGTCCTCGCAGGACGCGACCTCATGGCCGGCGCGCAGACCGGCACCGGCAAGACCGGCGCCTTTGCGTTGCCCACTCTGCAGCGCCTCGCCCCGATGGCGACCACCAGCACGTCGCCCGCCAAGCATCCGGTGCGAGTGCTTGTGCTCGCGCCGACGCGCGAACTGGCGATCCAGGTCGAGGAGAGCTTCAAGGCCTACGCAAAGCACCTGCCGATCCGCTCCACCTGCGTCTACGGCGGTTCGGACATGCGAGCCCAGATCGCCGAACTCAAGGCTGGCGTCGAAGTGCTGGTGGCCACGCCGGGCCGGCTGCTCGATCACGTGCAGAACAAGACCGTGATGTTCAACCAGGTGAGCGTCCTCATCCTGGACGAGGCCGACCGCATGATGGACATGGGCTTCATGCCCGACATCCGGCGCATCATCGCGCTGCTGCCGGTCGAGCGGCAGAACCTGCTCTTCTCGGCGACTTTCCCGGACGAGATCAAGAAGCTCGCCGGGTCGATCCTCAGGAACCCGGCCGAGGTGCAGATCGCCGCGAGAAACGCGCCGGCCGAGCTGGTGACGCACATCGTGCATCCGGTCGCGCGGGAGAAGAAGCGCGACCTCCTCGCGCACGTGATCCGCTCGAGGGACCTGAAGCAGGTGCTGGTGTTCTGCGGCACGCGGATCGGCACGAACCGCCTCGCGCACCAGCTGCGCGCTGCGCACATCCACGCGGACGCGATCCACGGCGACAAGACGCAGGCCGAGCGCCTGATTGCGCTCGAAGCATTCAAGGCAGGCAAGACCGCCGTTCTGGTCGCCACCGACGTGGCATCGCGCGGGCTGGACATCGAAGGCCTGCCGCAGGTGATCAACTTCGACATCCCGCATTCGCCCGAAGACTATGTGCATCGCATCGGCCGCACCGGCCGCGCAGGCGCCACGGGCGAGGCGATCTCCCTGGTCTCGCCGGATGACCTCGAAGACCTTGCCGCGATCGAGAAGCTGATCAAGAAGAAGATCGATCGCGTGCTGGTGCCGGGTTACGAGCCGGACCCGGCCACGCTGACGGCACTGCTTGGCAGAGAAGAAGCCGACAAGGTGAAGCACGTGTCCACGCCGATTGCGCCGGTTTCGTCCGGTCGCCCGCGCCGCGAGTATTCGGAACGCCCGGAAAGGGATCGCTCCGAGAGGGACCGTCCGGAAAGGCAGGCGCGTACCGGGCGTCCGCATGCAGTGCGCACGTCGCAGCCGGCACGCGCGCCCGCGGCGCCGGCCGACCCGATCTTCAGCAAGCCCTACGAGCCGGGCACTTCGCCTTCAAGCAGCCCGGCGGCGAATGGCGAATCCCGCCCCGCGTCCCAGCGGCGCGCCCGCCCGATCGGCGCGCTGCTCGGCGGATTGCGTAAAAGCTGAACTTTCGGTTTTGAAGGCCCGCGCGGATACTGGCTCTCCCGCCAGTTGGCGTATCAGTACAGGTTCATCGTGGGTCATTCAATCGCTGTCGCAGTTGCCCGCTTAGGGCCGACTGCCGCCCCCGGGTGCCCAGTCCGGCAAATCCTTGGATACGATGCACGCTCTCCTGTTTCCAACGGAGGAGCATCCCCCTGAGGACTCCGAAAATCATGGCTCGTGCTAAATCGAACGGCTCCAAGGACTTCTCCGCCGATCTCGGCTTCGAGGCCAAGCTCTGGCTGGCGGTCGGAAGCCTCATTTGGGGTACCACGATTCGATAGTGCCACCGCCGTCCAGGCCCTTTGTACTTCTCGACGACGAGCCTGATCGATATACCTTGGCAATATAGGGAGGCGTGTGTCGTTCCAGGCAGGCTTCAATTTTTGGCAGAGTTCGCACGAAATTCTCCGCCAGTACTGGAAACGGCGCTTTCCCACTCACGATCAATAGCCGGACCCTATGCTCAATGACCGCGGCCAGTTCATTGGGGGTATACCGGATACGCTCATTGTGGGACAGCGCAACGCGGTCGTTCTTGCCACAGTGTTCGAGCCACTGCTCGTCGGGCCCATCTGGCGGAAACAAGTCGAGATGCCGCTCTACTTTCAACCCGGCCGCCACAAGAATTGCAGGAAAACGCTTGCCTAAATCACGATCCGTGAAATAAACACGGCTCAAGCGGCGCGCTCATACAGAACCGCTTGCTCGACCTCCTGCAGGGTGAGGTCGTAGTCCGCGGCAACGTCCTGCGGAGACTCTTCGGCATCGATGCGCTCGGCGATCACAGCCGTAGACACCCCAGCCCTGATAACCACCGGACGGCCAAACGCGATCTGCGGATCGATGGCAATCGGCTTGGGCGCCAAAGTCTGCCCCGAAACGAAAGGGTAGAGCCGAACCGGGAATTGCCATTTGTCCCATTCGACCCGCTGCAAGTGCTCTTCCAAAAGCACGCGCATGGCGAGCTGTCCAGACGCGGTTAGTTTGATCAGTTTGCCGTACTCATCCAGGAACACACGGCCGCCGTGAGTGCTGAGGTCTTTGCGCAACAGCAAGCGATCGACCTTGAGCGTCTTTTCCGCATACGCGATCGCCTTGCGCAACTCGCGCACGGCCACTCCGTGCTCGGTCCTGAGAGAGCGCAGCACATGCGCCTCGATCAAGTTGTAGAACGACAGAGTCGGCGGCGCCTTGACCGAGGGTTGAATCAGCGGGCGGAAATGCCGGGCATCGCCCTTCCTGGTGGCATACGGACGGCCGACCACCCAAGAGCGCAGCGTCGCAGGCGGCAGCTTGAGGTAGCGCGCGGCCTCGGCCAGCGTGTAGGCCGCCTTGTCGCGAAAGGTCTGGTCTCGGGTATCCACCGGGGAACTCTCCTAGGGCATCATTTTAGACGCATCCTGCGGTGAGATTGCTAATGCAGGCTGAACTGCTCCGCGCAGATTGGGTGCCAGCTTGACGATTCCGCCATCGAATAGTCGAAGAATAACTTCCTGAGACCCAATATCCGCGAGGTTCTCCAGCCAATTCGTATTACAAAATTTGGATACCTCAGACGCAGCGCGCGCCGTCCACCTCGATGCACGACCCGCTGATCATCGAGGCCTCGTCCGAGGCCAGGTAGAGGCAGGCGTTCGCCACATCCAAGGGCGTCGAGAAACGCCCCAGCGGGATCGTGGCGAGGTAAGCCTTGCGAGCTTCAGGAGTAACTGCGCCGCCGGCAAACTCTGCGGACAAGCCCGTCTCGGGGCTGAACACCGGGTTCACGCAGTTGATCCGTACGTTGTCCGGCCCGAATTCGCCGGCCATCGACTTGCTCATCAGGATCACGGCCGCCTTCGAACTGTTGTAGATCGCGAGTCCCGGCCGCGGGCGCAGGCCGGCGGTGGAGGCCACGTTCACGAAGTTGCCGCCGCCCTGCTTGCGAAAGACCGGCAGCGCATGCTTCACCGACTGGTAGATGCTCTTCACGTTGACCGAGTAGACCTGGTCGAACTCGGCTTCGGTGACCTCGAGGAAGGGCTTCTTGCGATGGGTCCACCCGGCGTTGTTGATCACGATGTCGAGGCGCCCGAAGGTAGAAGTGGCCTTGTCGACCAGGTTCGCCCAGTCCGCGCCGCTGGTGACGTCGCCCTTGACGAACAGCGCGTTGCCGCCGGCTGCCTTGATTTCGCCGGCCACCCGCGCGCCGCTCTGCGCGTTGATGTCATTGACGACGACCTTGGCGCCTTCCTGCGCGAATCGCTTGGCAATGCCTTCGCCGAACCCCGAACCGGCGCCAGTCACGATCGCCACCTTGTCTTTGAGCCGCATGTTGTCTCCAGTCTTATCGTGGTGTGTCGGCGCATTATAGAATCGCCCGTCGCTTCCAGGGAAAGCCCAATGAACCTCGATCGAGTCAACACCGGCCGCGACGTGCCGAAGGACGTCAACGTGATCATCGAGATCCCGATGAACGCGGAGCCGATCAAGTACGAGGTCGACAAGGAAACCGGCGCCCTGTTCGTCGACCGGTTCATGTCGACGGCGATGCATTACCCCTGCAACTACGGCTATATTCCGCGCACGCTTTCGGGCGACGGCGACCCTGTCGACGTGCTGGTGATCTCGCCTTTTCCGCTCATCAGCGGCGTCGTGCTGCGCTGCCGGCCGGTCGGCATGCTCAAGATGGAAGACGAGGCGGGCGAGGACACCAAGCTGCTCGCGGTGCCGATCGACAAGCTGACCAGCCTCTATCGCACGGTGAACTCGCCGCGCGATCTGCCGGAATCGGTGCTCGCGCAGATCGCGCATTTTTTCCAGCACTACAAGGACCTCGAGCCGGGCAAGTGGGTCAGGCTCGAGGGCTGGGTCGGCCCCGAGGAGGCCAAGAAGGAAATCCTGGACGGCGTCGCTCGCTACAAGCGGTCGAAAAAGAAGCCGAAGTTCTAACGATCGGAGCAGGTGAACCTACGGTTCCCCCGCCCCCCCTCCCTGTTCGGCTTCTCTCTTGAACGGTGAGTGCTCGTTCAGCTCGTTCACGTACTTGGCGATGCCCTCGGTCTCCCTTTCGAGGAAGTCTTCCACGGCCTTCGAGAACTGCGGGTGGGCGAGCCAGTGCGCCGACAGCGTCTCCACCGGCAGCAGTCCGCGAAAGAGCTTGTGCTGGCCCTGGGCGCCGCCTTCGAAGAGATCGAGCTTCTGCGCGATGGCAAAGTCGATCGCCTGGTAGTAGCAGGCCTCGAAATGCATCAGCGGCACATACTCGATCGCGCCCCAGTAGCGGCCGTACAGTGTGGTCGGCGTGTACAAGTTGAAGGCCGCACCGAGGGGTGCGCCGTTGCGCTCCCCGAGGATCAATAGCGTGTGCTCGGGCAGGGCCTTGCCGATGCGCTTGAAGAATTCCAGGTTCAGATAGGGCGTCGACTGGTGGGCGCGATAGGTGTTGAGGTAGCACCGGTTGAAGAACTCCCAGTGTTCATCTCGGATCTCTTCGCCTCGAAGCCAGCGGAAGGTGACGCCGGCCTCGCGCACCTTGCGCCGCTCCTGCTTCAGGTTCTTGCGTTTCTGGTGCGTCAGGCGCGACAGGAAATCATCGAAGTCCGCGTAGCCCGAGTTCTGCCAGTGGAACTGCACCGTGCGCCGCATCATCATGCCGCGCGAGTGCATGAGAACGGCTTCCGCTTCCAGGGGGAAGAGCACGTGCAGTGACGATACGCCCTTCGCGAGGTCGAGCGCCTTGCCAACCAGCAACGCGCGGTCCGCGTCGGTGGCGGCCAGCACGCGGGGACCGGTGACGGGCGTGAAGGGCACCGCGCAGAGCAGCTTGGGGTAGTACTCGAGCCCGTGGCGCGAATAGGCGTCGGCCCAGGCCCAGTCGAAAACGTATTCGCCGTAGGAGTGCGATTTCAGGAACAGCGGCATCGCGCCGGCGAATTCGCCATCACGCTCGAGCACGATGAACTGCGGCTGCCACCCGGTGCGCGCTGAGGCGCACCCGGTGTCGATCAGGGCGTGGAGGAACTCGTGCCTGAGGAAGGGATTGCCGCTGCACAAGCGGTTCCATGCTGCGGCGTCGATGCCGCCGAGCGTTTCGGCGATGCGGAGTTTGAGCAAGTGCGGATTCTTGTGGGCGCTGCGCAGCAGCCTGGGACATTGGAGAACTGCGGTGAGGTGCGGGCATTATTCAGGAGCGGCTGCCCGCCGGGCAAGCGCCGTGTTTGCGGTATATTCAACGGCCTGTCGCCGGCCACGAACTTGCTACAATGAAGGTCATCCCATTGTGCAACCGCAGGAATGGGTCTGGAGGATCCGGCATGAAGAAGATCGAAGCCATCGTAAAGCCGTTCAAGCTCGACGAAGTGCGCGAGGCCCTCTCCGAGGTCGGCGTCACCGGGCTGACGGTCACCGAGGTGAAGGGGTTCGGCCGCCAGAAGGGCCACACGGAGCTCTATCGCGGCGCCGAGTACGTCGTAGATTTCCTGCCCAAGGTGAAGATCGAAGTCGTCGTTCCGGACAACCAGGTCGAGCCGGCCATCGAAGCCATAGTCAAGGCGGCGCGCACCGGCAAGATCGGCGACGGCAAGATCTTTGTCACGTCGGTCGAGCATGTGGTGCGCATCCGCACCGGCGAAATCAACGACTCTGCGGTCTGAATGTACTGAATGGTCCCTCGAAGGGGAGGGGGTAACGGGGGAACCGCATTGAGGTTCCCCTGTTCGTTTACCTCGACTTAAGCAGTACCAGCAGCGCGCCGCCGCCGCCCGCGTGCGGCGGGGCCTGGCAGAAAGCCAGCACTTCGTCGCGCGGCGTCAACCAGCCCCGCAATTTCGCCTTCAGGACCGGCTCGCGGTTCTTCGACCCGTGGCCCTTGCCGTGGACGATGCGCACGCAGCGCCGCCCGCGTTGTGCGGCTTCCTTCAGGAATTCCGCGACCATCGCCGAGGCCTCGTGCCGGTTGAGTCCGTGCAGGTCGAGTTCGGCCTGCACGACCCAGTGACCGCGCCGCAGGCGCCGCAGCACCATGCGCGCCAGCCCTTCCCGGAGGTAGACGAGTTCTTCCCCGGTCTCGAGGGCTTCCTCGGGCGTGACCGGCCTCTCGATGCTTTCGACCAGCGCGGCTCGCTCGTCGCGCAGTGTCTGCACCGGGATCGGGGGCGCCGGCGGCTTGGGCGCGTGGGCCCGGCGAGCCGCCTTCAGTGGCCGGACATCGGCGACCGCTTTGCGGAATTCGTCGTCCGGCATTGCATCAAGCGGCCGGCTCGTCGAGGAATCTTTCCGCGTCGAGCGCCGCCATGCAGCCGGTCGCCGCGCTGGTCACCGCCTGGCGATACACATGGTCCTGCACGTCACCGGCGGCGAACACGCCTGGGACGCTTGTGGCTGTCGCGTTCCCTTCGTTCCCGCCGCGAGTGATGATGTAGCCGCCCTTCATTTCGAGCTGGCCCTCGAAGATCTGCGTATTGGGCGTGTGGCCGATTGCGACGAACAGGCCCTTCACGTCGAATTCCTTCGGCGCATTCGTTTTCACGTCCTTGATGCGCAGGCCGGTGACGCCCGAATTGTCGCCGAGCACTTCGTCGAGCGTGTAGTTCCACTCGATCGACACGTTGCCCTCGGCTGCCCTTTTCATCAGCTTGTCGATCATGATCTTCTCGGCGCGGAACTTGTCGCGGCGGTGGACGACGGTCACGCGCCTGGCGATGTTCGACAGGTAAAGGGCTTCCTCGACCGCCGTGTTGCCTCCGCCGATCACGGCCACGTCCTGATTCTTGTAGAAGAAGCCATCGCAGGTCGCGCAGGCCGACACGCCGCGCCCCATGAATTTTTCTTCCGAGGGCAGGCCGAGGTACTTGGCCGAAGCGCCGGTTGCGATGACCAGCGCGTCGCAGGTGTAGGTGGCCGAGTCGCCCTCGAGCACCAACGGGCGCTGGCCGAGCTTTACGGTGTGGATATGGTCGAACACGATCGAGGTCTCGAAGCGCTCGGCGTGCTTCTGGAAGCGCTCCATCAATTCCGGCCCCTGCACGCCCAGGGCATCGGCAGGCCAGTTGTCCACGTCGGTCGTGGTCATGAGCTGCCCGCCTTGCGCAAGGCCGGTGACGAGGACCGGTTTCAGGTTCGCGCGGGCGGCGTAGACGGCTGCCGTGTAGCCGGCGGGACCGGAGCCGAGGATGAGCAGGCGGGAATGTTGTGTCGGCATCTTGTGTTTGCAGTTGGTCTGGCGAGCGCGCGAATTATAAGCGCAATGATTAAGGCCTTGATCCGTAAGTGGATGGGAAAAGCGTTTCGCGGAACGGTGGCCCTTGTGCAGGACGAACGGGTAAGTGACTCTGCTAACATTGGTGATAGCGGGTCGAGGATCGGTTCACCAACCGGCGCACCATCCCGCGTGCATCGACGAGGAGTGGAACGGCCATGGCTGCAATGTCGACTACGGTATCAACGGCGGTACTCAAGAACGTGCCCATGTTCGCGAGCTTCCCCGACGAGCCGCTCCGCGTGCTCTCGACCCTAATCACGCGCAAGAGCACCCCTCGGGGGACGACCGTCATGTCGGCGGGCGATCCGGTCGATTCGCTCTACATCGTGATCTCGGGCCGCCTCAAGGTCATGATGAGCGATGCCGAGGGCAAGGAAGTGATCCTCAGCATCCTCGGGTCGGGGGAATTTTTCGGCGAGATGGGATTGATCGACGACAGCCCGCGCTCGGCGAGCGTGGTGGCGATCGAGACCTGCGAATTGCTTTGCGTGACCAAGCGCGACTTCAACCGATGCCTTGCGGAAAACTTCGAGATGGCCATGGCCGTGATGCGCGGGCTGGTCAAGCGCCTGCGCGAGGCCGACCGCAAGATCAACAGCCTTGCCCTGCTCGACGTGTACGGCCGGGTTGCGCGCCTGCTTATCGACATGTCCGAACAAGTCGACGGCCAGAAAGTGGTGACCAAGCGCCTGCCCAAACAGGACATCGCGAAAATGATCGGCGCCTCGCGCGAGATGGTGAGCCGCGTGATGAAGGACCTGCAGCTTGGCGGCTTCATCGAGGTGCGCGGTTCGACCATCGTTCTTCGCGACTCGATCCTGCTGCCTTCATAGAGCGCCCGCCGCCGCCAGAGGGACTGCAAGAACCCCTCTCAGCAATCGGGCCTAACTCCTCGCTTCGGCGGGATTTTTTGATTCCTTTTCAAGTGCCTGCCGGGGCGCGGCCCAGGTAGGGGGGGGTATAATCCCGCAACCCGGATCCCGTATGAGCGTAGCCGAAAAAGCCGACGGCGCTTCCCCCCGAACCGCTCCGCTGCCCGCCAAGCTCGGCAACCTGTTGCGCGAGGCGAAATGGCTGGCGCTCGTCGCCGTCGCGGTCTACCTGCTGCTGGCGTTGGCGACATTTCACCGTAGCGATCCGAGCACTTCGCACAGTGCCACGGGGGCGACGGTTCAGAATGCGGGAGGGCAGTTTGGCGCGTCCGTGTCCTCGCTACTGCTCGAACTATTTGGTGTCTCGGCGTATTGGTGGGTGTTGCTTTGCCTGTACCTGGTTGTTTGGGGGTATCGACGCCTTGACGGAAGCTCGCTGATCGATCGGCGCTCAATCCTGATCGCGCTGGCGGGCTTCACACTGGTGTTGTTTTCCAGCGCTTCGCTTGAGGCCCTGCGCTTTCACTCGCTGCACGTCGAGCTTCCCCAGTCGCCGGGCGGGATCTTTGGGGCAATATTCAGCTCAATTGCTTCTGGAGCGTTGGGATTCACGGGTTCAACGCTGCTCCTTCTCACGCTTGCGGCAGTCGGGTTCAGCCTCTTCACCGGAATTTCCTGGATCGCCGCTGCCGAATTCACCGGACTCGTGCTCGAGGGCCTGTATGGCCTGGCCAAGCGAGCGCGCGAAAGCCGGGAGGATCGCAAGATCGGCGAGATGGCGCGCGAGGAACGCGAGCACGTCGTCGAGATCGAAAAAAAGCGCGAAGAGAACCACGAGCCCATTCTCATCGCGCCGCCAGTGGTGGAGATCAGGAAATCCGAGCGCGTGCAAAAGGAAAAGCAGGCGACCCTGTTCGAGCACCTGCCGGACACGCCGCTGCCGCCCCTGAAGCTGCTCGACGACGCGCAATCCGATGCCGAGCAGGTCAGCGTGGAAACGCTCGAGTTTACTTCGCGCCTCATCGAGAAGAAGCTTTCGGATTTCGGCGTCGCCGTCAAGGTTCTGGCCGCTTATCCGGGGCCGGTGATCACGCGCTACGAAATCGAGCCGGCGGTCGGGGTCAAGGGTAGCCAGGTGGTGAACCTCGTGCGCGACCTTGCGCGCGCGCTGTCTGTGGTCTCGATCCGCCTGGTCGAGACGATCCCGGGCAAGTCTTGCATGGGCCTCGAGATCCCGAATCCGCACCGCCAGACGGTGCGCCTGTCGGAAATCCTCGGGTCCGAGGCGTACCACGCCATGGCCTCGCCGCTGACGATGGCGATGGGCAAGGATATTGCCGGCAACCCGATCGTCGCCGACCTCGCCAAGATGCCCCACCTGCTCGTCGCGGGCACGACCGGCTCGGGCAAGTCGGTCGGCATCAACGCGATGATTCTTTCGCTGCTCTATAAAGCCGAGCCGAAGAACGTCCGCCTGATCCTGATCGATCCGAAAATGCTGGAGCTCTCGGTCTACCAGGACATCCCGCACCTGCTGGCGCCGGTCGTGGTCGACATGAAGCAGGCCGCCAACGCGCTCAACTGGTGCGTGGCCGAGATGGAGCGGCGCTACAAGCTGATGTCGTGGTACGGCGTGCGCAACCTGTCGGGCTTCAACCAGAAGGCCACCGACGCCGAGAAAAAAGGTCATCCGCTCGACGACCCGGCGACGATCGAGTCGGGCAATCCGCAACCGCTCACCGCGTTGCCGCATATCGTCGTCGTCATCGATGAACTCGCCGACCTCATGATGGTCGTAGGCAAGAAGGTCGAGGAGTTGATCGCACGGCTGGCGCAAAAAGCGCGCGCTTCCGGCATCCACCTCATCCTTGCCACCCAGCGGCCTTCGGTGGACGTCATCACCGGGCTCATCAAGGCCAACATCCCGACCCGCGTTGCTTTCCAGGTGTCTTCCAAAGTGGATTCACGCACGATCCTCGACCAGTCCGGCGCCGAAGCGCTGCTCGGGCAGGGCGACATGCTCTACCTGCCGCCGGGCACCGGGTACCCGCAGCGCGTGCACGGCGCCTACGTGGCCGACCACGAAGTGCATGCGGTCGTCGACTACCTCAAGAAGCTCGCCTCGCCCGAGTACATCACCGCCATCCTCGAGCCCGAGATCGGCGAGGACGGCAACGGCGGCGCAGAGGCCGGCCCCACGGGCGAAAAGGACCCGCTCTACGACCAGGCCGTGGAGATCGTGCTGCGCACGCGCAGGCCCTCCATCTCTCTCGTGCAGCGCCACCTGCGCATCGGCTACAACCGCGCGGCCCGGCTGATCGAGGACATGGAGCGCGCGGGCATGGTGTCGCCAATGCAGTCGAACGGTAATCGCGAGGTGCTGGTCCCCGCGAAGCCCGAGTGAGGCCTCAATGCGCCTGATGGTGCGATTCGCTTTTGCACTGGCTGCGTGTTTCGCGGTCGTTCCGCCGGCTTCGGCCACGGCCCTGGAACGCTTCCAGTCCTTCATCCGAACCACGCAGTCGGCGAGCGCCGATTTCGAGCAGAAGGTGTATGACCGCAACAAGAAGCTCGTGCAGGAGTCAAAGGGCAGCTTCGCTTTCCTGCGTCCCGGGCGATTCCGCTGGGCGTTCGCCAAGCCGTATTCGCAACTCATCGTCGGCGACGGCGAAAAAGTCTGGGTCCACGACGAAGACCTCAACCAGGTCACCGTGCGCAAGCTTTCCCATGCGCTGGGCGCCACGCCGGCTGCGTTGATCTCGGGGAGCGCCGATGTGGAGAAGGCGTTCGTGTTTACCGAATCGGGCGACCAGGACGGGCTGCAATGGCTCGATGCAACGCCCAAGGACAAGGAGGCGGGCTTCGAGCGCATCCGCCTGGGATTCAGCGCGACCGGCCTGCAGGCGATGGAACTCTCCGACCAGTTCGGCCAGGTGACGATGCTGCGCTTCGCCAACCTGCAGAGAAACCCGAAGCTCGACCCGGGCACCTTCAGGTTTACGCCGCCCAAGGGCGCGGACCTGCTCGGCCAGTAGGCGCCGGGCTTCGTCGATGGCCGATCTTTTCGCACCGGCGGTTCCGGCCGCGCCACTGGCGGAGTTGTTGCGCCCGGCGTCCATCGGCGAAGTCGTCGGCCAGCAGCACCTGCTCGGACCGGGCAAGCCGTTGAGGCTCGCGTTCGAGTCCGGCAAGGCCCACTCGATGATCCTCTGGGGGCCGCCGGGCGTGGGCAAGACCACGCTCGCGCAGTTGATGGCCAAGGCTTTCGACGCCGAATTCGTCGCGCTGTCGGCGGTTTTTTCCGGCGTCAAGGACATCCGCGAAGCGATGCAGGCCGCACAGAACGAGCTCGACCGCAGCGGCCGGCCGACCATCCTGTTCGTCGACGAGGTGCATCGGTTCAACAAGTCGCAGCAAGATGCCTTCCTGCCCTACGTCGAGAAGGGCCTTGTCACGTTCATCGGAGCCACGACGGAAAATCCTTCCTTCGAAGTCAACGGCGCGCTCCTGTCGCGCGCCAACGTCTACGTGCTGGAGAGTCTTTCCGCGGCGGACCTCGTCACCCTTTTCGATCGTGGCGCCGCGCGCATTCTGCCGGGCGTCCCGATCGATGCGGGGGCCAGGGAGCGCATCGTCGGATATGCCGACGGCGATGCGCGGCGCCTGCTGAACGCGATCGAGATCCTCGCCACCGCCGCGCAGACGGTGGGCGTGGCCGCGGTCGATGCCGATTTCGTCGAAAAAACGCTCGCCCAGAACCTGCGCCGGTTCGACAAGGGCGGCGAGCAGTTCTACGACCAGATCTCGGCCCTGCACAAGTCGGTGCGTGGCTCGAACCCGGATGCGGCGCTCTATTGGTTCGTGCGCATGCTCGACGGCGGCGCCGAGCCCCTGTACCTGGGCCGGCGCATTGTGCGCATGGCTGCGGAGGACATCGGCCTGGCCGACCCACGGGCGCTGCGCCTCGCGCTCGATGCCTGCGAAACTTTCGAGCGCCTCGGCTCGCCCGAAGGCGAACTGGCGTTGGCCGAAGCCGTCGTCTACATGGCCTGCGCGGCCAAGTCCAACGCAGTCTACGCAGCCTATAATGCCGCCCGTGCATTTGTTTCAGGCGACCAGACGCGGCCGGTGCCGCTGCGGTTGAGGAACGCGCCGACCAAGCTGATGAAAGGCCTGGGCTACGGCAAGGACTATCGCTACGCGCATGACGAAGAAGGCGCCTACGCGGCCGGGGAGGATTACTTCCCGGACGGCATGCCGCCGGTCCAGTGGTACGTGCCTACCGACCGGGGGCTCGAAGGAAAGATCCGCGAAAAGCTCGAATACCTGCGCTCGCTGGACGCCGAAAAGCGCAGGAATTCTTGACTTTAATTTATGTAGACTTAATAACTGCGCGCCTCTCCGGGCAGTTTGTATATGAGAAATGATATCTTATGCTCGACCTGAACCTGCTTCGCAACAACCTCGACGCGGTGGCCGCGCGGCTGGCCGACCGCGGTTTCGTCCTCGATCGCGATACCTTCCTGGCGCTCGAGGCGGAGCGCCGCGCGACGCAGGGGCGCGCCCAGGAAGTGCAGGCGGCGCGAAACGCGCATGCCAAGAAGATCGGCCAGGCCAAGGCCAGGGGCGAGGACACGGCCGCGCTGCTGGCCGAAGCCGCGGCGATCAACGCCGATGCCGGCTCGCTCGAGGCGCGCGCGGAGGAGGTGCAGAAGCGGCAGCAGGAATTCCTTTCGGTGCTGCCCAATGTCCCGCAAGCGGACGTGCCGGCCGGCAAGAATGCGAACGACAACGTCGAAGTGCGCCGCTGGGGTGCCCCGCGCAAGTTCGATTTCGCAGTCAAGGACCATGTCGATGTCGGCAACGCACTGGGCCTGCTCGACTTCGACACCGCCATCAAGCTCTCCGGGGCGCGCTTCTCGGTCATGAAAGGCGACCTCGCCAGGCTGCACCGATCGATCGCGCAGTTCATGCTCGACGTGCACACCCGGGACCACGGGTACACCGAAGTCTATGTGCCCTACATGGTGAGCGCCGAGTGCGCCGACAGCGTCACCAGCCTCGCCAAGTTCAAGGACGACTTGTTCAAGATCGAAGGCCGCGACCTGTACCTGATCCCGACTGCGGAAATGCCGGTCACCAACTTCGTGCGCGACGAGATCGTGCCGGCCGACCGGCTGCCGATGAAGTTCGCCTGCCACACGCCGTGCTTCCGCTCGGAGGCCGGCTCCTACGGCAAGGACACGCGAGGAATGATCAGGCAGCACCAGTTCGACAAGGTGGAACTGGTGCAGATCGTGCGACCGGAGGACTCCACCCGCTGTCACGAGGAACTCACGGCGCATGCCGAGACGATCCTGAAAATGCTCGAGCTGCCCTACCGCACCGTCGTGCTTTGCACCGGCGACATGGGTTTTGCCTCGGCCAAGACCTACGACATCGAAGTCTGGCTGCCGGCGCAGGACACTTACCGCGAAATTTCGTCGTGCTCGAATTTCGAGGCCTTCCAGGCTCGGCGCATGCGGGCGCGCTTCCGAAATGAAAAAGGCAAGCCGGAACTGCTGCACACGATCAACGGCTCGGGCCTCGCGGTCGGCCGCACGCTCGTGGCCATCCTCGAGAACTACCAGAACGCCGACGGATCCGTGACGGTCCCGCAGGCGCTGCGGCCGTACATGGGCGGACGCGAAACGATCACGCGCATCGCGCCGTAGGGGGCGCGCGGTCGCTGCCGTGCGGCGTCCCACCTGTTAAAATTCGCCCCGAATCGTTCGGCATACCGGAGAGGTGGCAGAGTGGTCGAATGCGCCAGACTCGAAATCTGGTTTACGGAAACGTAACGTGGGTTCGAATCCCACCCTCTCCGCCAAGGGTGGTGGCCGGCGACATCGTTACGGGCACAGGATTCACCATCTTCGCGCTTGCAAATGCGGGTCGAGCATATGGACTGTGGACCGTGGCCTGGGTTTGGAATTAGGAAAACACAATGGCGATTCAACTGATTGGGACAGGTGCGGCGGTTCAAGAGGTGGATACCGCCTTCAAGGCTGCGCGGGTCAGCATCCGCCCGGTCGACGTCATCAACTGGCTGTCTTATGGGGCGGCGTCTGGTGCACTGACCGGCGTGGCCGCCAACGGGCCGGTGTTTTCATTGCGCAATACGGGTGCGAACCTGCTGATGGTGCGCCGGGTGCAGGTGGGGTTTGTGACGACCACCGCGTTCACGGCAGCGCAGGGCCTGGTCTACCAATTGCTCAAGGCCAATGGATTTACGACGTCTGATACCGGCGGCACGGCGCTGTACGCGGCCGGGCAGAACAAGCATCGGCTCAGCTTCACGAACATAACGGCGGCACCGGACATCCGTATTGCCTCCACCGCAGCATTGGGGGCTGGCACGCGGTCGCTGGAGACCGTATCCATGGGCATCGCGGGCGGCACGAGTAACGGGCTGGGAACTTCCATGCCGATGACGGCGCTGCTTTCACACGACGCGGGAGACCATCCGATCATCCTGGCGCAGAACGAAGGCCTGGTGATTGCCAACGGAATTGCCATGGGCGCAGCGGGTGTCATCCAATGGCACGTGAACATTGAACTTGCCGAAGTGACCAGCTACTGACGTGGATGATCCGTCGGGGACGCCAACGCCCGGCACTGTGAAGAGGTAGACCATGTCCTTGCTGCTGTCGGCGGGCGCTGGCAGCCCTGTACCCGTTGCGGGTGTAGCGCTCACTGCCCAAGGTGGCCAGGGGTCCGCGGCCACGGCGGCGCTGACATTCGCCGGGGTGGCGATCACCGCCCAGGGGACGCAACCTGCGTCGGGATTGGCCGTTCAGACGATCTCCGGTGCGGGGGGTACTGGGCAGGGTGCGCAGAGCGAGGTGGCTTTGGCCGTGTTGGCCTTCGCCGGCAATACTGTAACGGGCCAGGGAAGCTCAGGCGCCAGCGCCGCGGCCAGCCAGATTCTGCAGTGCGTTGGTGACGCCGCGCAGGGCAGCCAGTCGATTCAGGTCGCGGTCGGGCTAACTTACGCCGCCAGCGTGGCCACGGGCCAGGGCAGCCAATCGAGCGGTGGTGCAGACAGCGACGCCGCTGTCGAGGGGAATGGCGACAGCGGCCAGGGCGGCCAGGAGACAAGTGGCGCAGCGGACGCTGAAGCGGCTGTGGTCTACATGGGCGCTGGCCGAACCCGCGGTCGGTGGCGGCCGCCGCCCCAGATTCGAGGGCACTGCGAGTCAGCCCAGGGTGGCGCGCAGGTGCGCGGCCAGGCCGCGTTGGAGATCGCTGGATGGAGCGAATCCTGCCAGGGTCCGGGCGAGGCCAGTGGCTTTGCGCGAGTGCTGTTGCCCATCGTCGGTGCCGGCGCGTGTAAACAGGGCCCGGGCAGAGCCCAGGGGCAGGCAGATGTTGACAACCGAATTCCACGAAACCGCCAAAAGGCACGCATTGCGGCAGCGCTGTTGCTGGCCGCTTGAGAACACCAATATGAAAACAGCCTTGCTGATGTCCGAATTCCTGTCCACGCCCTGGGCCCTGATGCCTGAGCGACTGAGCGCGATGGCCACCGTCATGCGGCGCTGGTCGGCCGGTGGTCAACCCAGCGACGAGACGATGTCCGCGATTCAGGCTGATCGTGCTGTGCGCGAGGCACGCCGACAGGCCAGTTCCGGGATGTCCAGCGGCGGCATTGCCGTCCTGCCCCTGTACGGCGTGGTGACCCAGCGCGGCAACATGGTCGAGGACGTCTCTGGCCCAGGGAGCGTCAGCACCCAGCAGTTTGCATCGGCGCTGCGCCAGGCACTGGCAGATGACACGGTAAGCCAGATCCTGATTGACATCGACAGCCCGGGCGGGAGTGTCTACGGCGTGGCGGAACTCGCCGACGAGATCATCAGCGCACGGTCGCAAAAACCGGTGGTGGCGCTCGCCAACAGCCTGGCGGCGTCAGCGGCGTACTGGATCGGCTGTGCCGCGTCCGAGCTGTACGTGACGCCTGGCGGCGAGGTGGGCTCAATCGGCGTGTGGCAGGCGCATTTCGACTACTCACAGGCGTTGGCCGCCGAGGGCGTCGCGCCGACGCTGATCTCTGCCGGCAAGTACAAGGTGGAAGGCAATCCATATGCGCCACTCGATGAAGAGGCGCAGGGCTTCATGCAGTCCCGGGTCGACGACTACTACGCGGCATTCACGAAGGGCGTGGCGCGAGGGCGCGGCGTGCCGATTGCGCAAGTGCGCGACGGCATGGGCCAGGGGCGTGTATTGGGTGCCGATGCCGCGCTGGCGCAGAACATGGTCGACGGTGTGGCCACATTTGATGATGTCGTCAGGAAAATGCGGCGCGATGCGAAGGGAGCCGGCAAAGCAAGTGTCAATCGGCTGGCTCAGGCTCAGCGAGCACTGGCAATTGTTGGTGCAGTGGCTTGACGTCGGGGCTGCGCGTTGTCTATGGCTCCAAAGCAGCGGTTGCCGTCTTTCGCCAACGGCGGCTATCTGGAAGTCAATTTGCGATTGTTCGATTGCCGATGACGAGTCGTCGATATTGGGCTCACTGCGGCTGCGCAGGCACGCTCAAAAGTGCGTGGACTACTAGCGCATCCACGCGGATCGGTTTGGTCACGTAGTCGTCCATGTCTGCCGCCAGGCATTCCTCGCGGTCGCCTTGCATGGCGTTGGCGGTCATGGCCACGATGCGTGGGCGCTGCCCCGGTTTGTATTTGGCGGTGATTCGCCTTGAAGCCTCCAACCCGTCCATCTCCGGCATCTGCACGTCCATCAGCACCAGGTCGTATGGCTGGCGC
Organism: Betaproteobacteria bacterium; assembly: GCA_947482825.1. Taxonomy (GTDB): domain Bacteria; phylum Pseudomonadota; class Gammaproteobacteria; order Burkholderiales; family SG8-39; genus SZAS-79. The sequence continues at coordinate 81,288 of CANKMT010000005.1, forward strand.
GGGCGCCGTGCGCAACCTCAGCCGTACACGTCCTTGGTGACCCTGCGGTCGCGCCGAATGGTTTCGAGCGCCGTTTGCGGCCCATCGACCTGCAGTGGAATCCGCAATTTTCCCGCCTGCTCGAGCAAAGCCGGGTCCTGCGCGATCGACTGCAGTGCCGCCGTGGCCTTGGATGTGAAGGCGGTGTCGGCACCGGCGGAGGAAAAGACCAGCGCGCTGTAGGTGAACGCCGCCTTTCGGTTGCCCACCAGTTCCGCCAATGTCGGTACGCTGGCGAACTCAGGTGCGCGCTCCGCTCCCGAGGTGGCCAGCACCCGCAACTTGTCATTGGCGGCGGCGCCCTCGTTGTGAGCGGCGACGTGACTGGTGAAGGCCAAGCCGACGTCGGCTTGACGCGCCAAGACGAGGTCGAGTGCGGCGGGTTGGCTGTCGGTCAGCCTCGCGTTGAAGTCTGCGCCGGTGCGCTTCTTGAAGGCGTCCATCCCGGTCACGAGCCCCTCCGCAGCCGCGACTTTGAGCGGCAAGCGCCCTGCCTGCGCCACCAGCCCGGCGCGGTCCTTCAGGGCAGAATCCTCGCGCACCACGAGTGCGGCCGACATGCCGCGCGTGACCTTGGCCACCGGCTTGAGGCCGGATCCCAGCAAGATGGGGCCGTCTTCGTCCCACTGGCACATGGTCAACTGCCAATGCCGGGGCAGGCGCGAGGGCTGGTTGCAGGCGAGTTCAAAGTCCCACTTGTACAGTATCAGCGGCCAATGCAGCAGCAGGGTGCGGCTGCCGGGCGCGGCGCGGATAGCCTCCAGCGCGGCGCGCTTGCCGCCTTCGCCCGTTACATAGTCGATCGCAACCGCCATTCCCATGGCCCTGCCCAAGGGCTCCTGAATGAGCTTGGCAATGGTGCTCGTGGGGCCGCCTTGAGCGAATCCCACAATCAGGCGAATGGGGTCGGAGGCGAATGCGTTCCGTTTCAGGAGCAGGCCGGCGGCCGCCGCAATTCCAAGTTTCAAGACGGTACGACGGTCGCTCATGTGCTGCCTTTGCTGCGAAGATTAAGTCTGCTTCCGCGCGTCGGCAGCGGTTCGGGGCTCGCTGGATTCAGAGCAGGAACGGTCACCCTACTACTCCCGATGCGGTTTGTGCCTGCATGGTATCATTAGTTTGGCGCTCTGAAATATTACAATATTAAACAGGCCTAAACACAGCAGGTGCGGCTTAGCAGCACTCGTTGATCGTGCCAGTCTTCGATCCGTGTCTCAGCTATGGGAATCCTGCGTAGATCGCGCATGCGCGCGCCGGCACTTTTGTGATCGTCGGAACGGCCTGACTCACATTGCATGGGGAACGTACTTGTCGATACCACCAAAATCATCGGCGCTGGGTAATTCGCCTTCCACCAGCGTCGCGCCGCCGGCTTCGCTCTTGCGCGCGCTGCGGGAAGATGGCCTGGCCTGGTTTGCGCGGCATCGGCGTGAAAGCCCGAACAACGTGCTCGCCGTGTCCATCGGCATCCAGTTCTTGTTGATGGTCGTGCTGCTGCTGATGCTGCCGTTCGATTCGATGGAGATCGGGGGGCGCGCTCGCTGGGCCAAGCCGCTCAATTTCACCCAGTCGATGGCGGTGTATCTCATGACCGTCATGTGGCTGCTGGACTATCTGCGCGCGGCGAAGTGGTGGAAGAGTTGCATCAGTTGGGGCGTGTCCGCATGCCTGACGATAGCGATCTTCTGCATCACGCTGCAGGCCGCGCGCGGAACGACCTCGCACTTCAATACGGACACTCCTTTTGACGGCGCGGTCTCGATGATCATGGACATCGTGGACCCGGTGAACAGCGTGTTCGTCGTCATCCTGTTGGTGTTCGCGTTTCGGTCGATGTACGATCTATCGCGTCCTGTCGTGTGGGGAATCGCCTCTGGCTTGCTGCTGTTCCTGGTGTCCTCCGCTGTCGGGGAATTGATGGTCTTTCGCGGATCGGCGGTCGTCGGGGTGGAGCCCGAAGGCCCCGGCTTGCCACTGCTCAACTGGAGCATCGAAGGCGGTGATTTCCGGCCGGCGCATTTCCTGGGCATACACGCCGTGCAGGTCCTGCCCGTGGTCGGATGGCTCGTGAACCGGCGCGAGCACTGGTCCATGGCCGCGAAGTTGACCGCCGTCCTTGCCGCCGCAGCGTTGATCTTCGCGATCATCGGGTTCACGGTCTACCAGGCGGTGCAGGGCGTGCCGCTGATAAGGTTATGAACTCCGGATGTGAGCCGGCGGCGCATGCCAGCGTTCGACTGTCCTCAACGACTGCTCTGGAGCAGGCAGATCGCAATGTCGAATGACCGGCCCCAGTCTATTGCGGTCGTCCGGACCAAACGAATCGAGCGAATATATTTGAAGTTTTGTAACCCGGCAATGCTCCGTTGAGCAACGCTGCCCCCTGAAGCGACCCATCGGTCGTACCCCAACCAACCACCTCCGGGTGGTTTTTTTACGTCCATCCAGCCCGCCCATGCAGTTGCAGACGGCGGGTTTTTTACTTTCTGGAGAACTATTCATGAGCAAGCAACTGCGCGAGTTTCAATCTCGCAAGTCCACCCTGGTCAAGGAGGCACGAGCCCTGACCGACCGCGTCGCGGCGGACAACCGCGATATGACCGATGAGGAGGTTAACGCGTTCGATGCCCTTCGAACCCGCATCGATGCCGCATCCGCATCAATCGACCGTGAGGCTGCGCTTATCGCGGATGAGGCCCGCATTGGCATCGCCAGCGCCATGGGCCCCATCGTCACCGACAACCGCGAGGGCGACGCCAAGCGCGGGTTCTACTCGCTTGGCGAATTCATGCAGGCGGTGTACCAGGCCGACAAACCGGGTCAGTCCCTGGACGCCCGTCTGCTGCCCCATGGCATTGGTGCTGCTGCCCCGTCGACCTTCAGCAACGAGGCTGCCGGCCAGGACGGTGGTTTCCTGGTGCCACCCCAGTTCTCGCAGGAGATCTTCAAACTGTCCCTGGGTGAGGATTCATTGCTGCCGCTCACCGACAACGTCGAGATCAGCGGCAACAGCATGGCGTTCCCCAAGGACGAGACCACGCCCTGGGGCACCAACGGCATCCGGGCGTACTGGCAGGGTGAGGCGGCCTCCGGCGTGCCGACCAAACCGGTGCTCGGTCTTGCCACGCTGCGCCTGAAGAAACTCATGGCGCTCGTGCCAACCACGGACGAACTGCTGGACGACGCCAATGCGCTCACCAGCTATCTGCCGCAGAAGGTGGCGCTGTCGATCCGCTGGAAGGCCAATGAGTCCATCCTGTTCGGCGCCGGCAACGGCATCCCGGTAGGGTGCATGAACGCCGGTGCGATCGTCACGGTCGTGAAGGAGTCCGGCCAGGCCACACAGACCCTGGTGCCGCAGAACCTGGCCAAGATGATCGCGCGCCTGCCCCCGGGTTCGTTCACCAACGCCGTGTGGATCGTTAACAACGATGTGCTGCCGGCGCTGTTCACGCTGTCACTGGGCAACTTCCCGATCTACCTGCCCACAGGCCTGTCAGTCGGGGGCATCCAGATCTCGCCCTATGGCACCTTGCTGGGTCGCCCGGTGTTCGTCTCGCAGCACGCCAACTCGTTCTCCAGCCAGGGGGATGTGCTGCTGGTCGACCTGTCGTACTACCAGACCATCACCAAGGCGGGAGGCATGCAGACTGCGACTTCGATGCACCTGTACTTCGATGCAGATCTGACCGCCTTCCGGACCACATTCCGGATGGACGGCCAGTCCAAGATCACCAGCGCCATCTCGCCGGCCAAGGGCAGCAACACGCTGTCGCCGTTCATCCAACTCGGCGCGCGATAGGCCCGGGCCAGCGCTACGACGGGGCCGCAGCGCCCTGTCTTCCCCTTCCCTTTTTGATTCCCACAGGAGATTTCTATGTTCCCCAATGCAAAGGGCAGCGAAGCGCTGTCGATTCTCGCCACCATCGATCCCATCAGCCAAGGTGTGGGCACCGTGTCCACACCCTGGATCAATGTGGTCAATTTCCACACGTTCCTGGCCGTCGTACAAACCGGCGTGATGGGTGCCTCGGGCACGCTGGACGCCAAGGTCCAGCAGGCGCAGGACAACGCAGGCACCGGCGTCAAGGACGTCACTGGCAAGGCGATCGTGCAGATCCTCAAGGCCAGCGGCGACAACAAGCAAGCGCTCATCAACCTCAAGCCCGAGGATGTCGACAACGCGAACAACTTCGGGTTTGTGCGCCTGACCCTCACCGTCGGTGTGGCCGCCAGCCTGGTGTCTGGCCAACTGCTCGGTGTCAATCCTCGGTACGCATCGGCCGATGCCTTCGATCAGGCCGGTGTCGTGCAGATCATCGGCTGACCAGACGTTCGGACCTGACCACCAATGGCATACAAACTACTGGTGGGTCCTGCCATCGAGCCCCTCACGCTGGCGGACGCCAAACGCCAGCTCAACGTGGACCAGGATTTCACCGATGACGACCTGGTCATTGCCAGGATCACGGCGGCCGCGCGCCAGTACGCCGAGACGCACACCCGATCGAGCTTCATCACGCAGCAGTGGAGCCTGGTGCTCGATGCGTTCCCAGGGTACTGGACCTCCGGCGGGCTGCTGTTCCTGGAACACGGACCGATCCAGAGCATCGACAGCATCACGTACCTGGATATGTCGGACACGCTGCAAACCCTGCCACCTACCGACTACGCCACCGATTTGTCGGGAGTTCGCGGCCGGGTGGAGCCCAGGTTCGGCCTGGTGTGGCCGGTCACCCTGCCGCAAATCGGCGCTGTGACGGTCAACTTCACGGCCGGGTATGGAGCCACAGCGGCATCCGTCCCTGAGGGCCTGGTGCACTGGATCATGCTGCGCATTGGCTCCCTGTATGCGATCCGCGAGGATGCCTCTCAGGACGGTGGAGCGATGAGCCGCGAGGACGGTGATTTGCGGTGGCGGTACTGGATTTCTTGCTGATGCTTGCGATATTGGTGAGCCTGTTGGGCGTAGTGGCGCTCCACGTTGGCAAAGAGATGGTGGAGCAACTCGAT
>CANKMT010000006.1 GCA_947482825.1 Betaproteobacteria bacterium
CGGTAGTCTTTCGGGCGTTTGAAGCGGGCGATGTTTGCCAGGCACAGTGTGTCGAGCTCCTGCGGCGCAAGCGCGGCGCCCCCGCGAACCACCACAAAGGCCACGACTTCCTCGCCCCATTCGGGATGCGGCCGTCCGACGACCGAGCACTCGGCCACGCCGGGATGACGGAGCAGGACTTCCTCGATCTCGCGCGGGTAAATGTTCGAGCCGCCCGAGATGATCATGTCCTTCGAGCGGTCGCGGATCGTGAGGAACCCTTCGGCGTCCAGGCTGCCAAGGTCGCCGGTATGCAGCCAGCCGCCGCGCAGGGTCTTCGCGGTGGCCTCAGGGTTCTGCCAGTAACCGGGCATGACGCAATCGCTGCGCGTGACGATCTCGCCGATCTCGCCCTCGGGCAGGTCGCGGTCCTCGTCGTCCACCACTCGCACTTCGACGCCGGTGCGCGCAAACCCGCAGGAGGCCAGGCGCTCGAGGAATCGCGGATGGCTCTTCCCGGTATGCAGCGACTGCGGCAATCCGGTGATCGTCATCGGGCTCTCGCCCTGGCCGAAAAGCTGGTAGAGCCGCGGGCCGAAGAGTTCGATCGCGCGGACTGCGTCGGCCACGTACATCGGCGCCCCGCCGTACGAAATGGTCTTTAGGTTCGGCACCGGGCGGGCCGCGGGACTCGCGAGCAGGCGCACGATCATGGTCGGTGCGGCAAACAACGAGACGTTGCGGTGCGCATCGATCAGGCCGAACACTTCGTCGGCCTCGAAGCCGCCGCTTTCCGGAATCACATTGGTCGCCCCGGCTGCGAAGTGGGGCAGGGCATACAGGCCCGAGCCGTGCGAGAGCGGCGCGGCGTGCAGCATCGAGTCGCCGGGAAACAGCCGGTCGATGTCTGAAAAGTAGGCCTGCGTGACGAACAGAAGGTTGCGGTGCGTGAGGATGGCGCCTTTGGGAACGCCGGTGGTGCCGCTCGTGTAGAAGAGCCACGCCGCGTCGTCCGGACGCACCTCCGCCGGCGCGCCTCCGCTGTCCAGGTGCAACGCCTCGAAGGCCTTGCCGCGGACATCGATGACTTTCACGCCTTCGACTTCGCCGATCGCAAAGCAGGTTTTCGCGCCCGAGTCGCCGAGGATCCATGCTAATTCGCGCGCATGCAGCTTTGCATTCACCGGCACGGCCACCAGCCCGGCGTACCAGATCGCAAACAGCACTTCGAAGTACTCGACGCAGTTCTGCATGCAAAGCGCCACGCGCTCGCCGGGCAAGAGGCCCAGCTTCGTTTGCAGGCCCGCGGCAAGGCGCGCCGCACGCGAAGCCAGTTCGCTGTAGGTGAGCGCGGTGCGCGCCCCATGGGCGATTGCCGGCTGGTCCGGCAGCCGGCGCGCGTTGGCATGAATGAAACGGGCAATGTTCATAGGCGGAAAAAGCGGCGTGCGTTTTCGGAGGTGGCGCGGGCGACTTCCTCGATCGGCCGGCCGAGGGCTTCGGCCACCGTTGCCAGCACGTGCGAAAGATAAGCCGGCTCGTTGCGCCGCGACTTGGGCTGCGGCCGCAGGGTGCGCGGCGTGAGGTAGGGCGCATCGGTTTCCAGCATCAGGCGGTCGGCCGGGATCTCGCGCACGAGCGAAAGCAGGTGCGTGCCCCGCCGCTCGTCGCAGATCCAGCCGGTAATGCCGATGTACAGGTCGAGATCGAGGTAGGCGCGCAATTCGTCGCGTTCTCCGGTAAAGCAATGCGCCACCGCGGGCGGCAAGCCGTTCGGATGGCTGCGGCGATGGTTCCCGAGAATGTCGGCGAACCGAGGGTGGGCATCGCGCGAATGCAGGAACAGCGGCTTGCCCAGTTCGCAGGCCAGTTCCACTTGCGCCTCGAACCACCTTTCCTGCGAGGGATGCGGCGAATAGTTGCGATTGAAGTCCAGGCCGCATTCGCCCACAGCCTGCACTTTGGGCAGCGCCAGCAACGCTCTCAGAGCCGGGATCGTGCTGGCATCGCAGCGCGATGCGTCATGCGGATGGACGCCGGCGGTGCAATAGAGCTGCGGATGGGCCGCCGCAAGCGCCTGCGCGGCCATGCTCCCGGCGATGCTGGTTCCGGTGACGACAATGGTGCTGACACCAGCCTGTCCCGCGCGTTCGAGCACGCCGGGAAGGTCGTCGCGAAACGATTCGTGGGTGAGGTTCGCACCGACGTCGATCATTTCGATGCCGACTGCTGGAAACGTGTGCATTGTGCCCATGCCGCCGAGTATAACCAGAGCGTTTAGGCGCTATCATGCCGCCCGGGTATCGCGCACGAATGAAAACGGGGTTGATCGCACGGTGTCGAGCAGCAACGAGGGACTGGGAATTCCGGGATACGCACCGGACGGGCTGATCGCCTGCCACGCATGCGATGGCGCGCACCGCATCGTCCCGGTCCCGGCAGGCGGCAAAGCCCTGTGCTCGCGCTGCGGCGGGCTGCTTTACCGCAACCTGCCGAAGAGCCTCGACCATTCGGCTGCGCTCTACTTGGCCGCGTTCGTGTTGTTCGTGCTGGCCAACAGCTTTCCGTTCGTCGCGCTCAAGTACGGCGACCGTGTCGAGCAGACCGTGCTCGTGTCCAGCGCATTCGCGCTGCAGAAAGCCGGCATGCCCGAGATCGGCCTCCTCGTCCTGCTCACGAGTTTCCTGTTCCCGCTGCTCACCATCTGCGGGATGCTGTACCTGTTGATCCCGCTGCGCCTGGGCCTGCGGCCGCGCCGGATGGCGCAGGTCTGGCGCTTCGTGCGCGCGATCAGCCCGTGGAGCCTGATCGGCGTGTTCATGCTGGGTCTGCTGGTTTCGGTCGTGAAGCTGCAGGACCTCGCGTCGGTCATCCCCGGCGTTGCGTTCTTCGCATTCGTCGGCCTGCTGGTCGTATCGACCGCGGCGACGGCGAGCTTCGATCCGGGCGTGTTGTGGCCGCGGCAGGGCCCGGTTCCGAAGGCCGCTGCCGCGGGAAGCGCGGCCGGCATGGGCTACGCGACGTGCCACACCTGCGACCTGCTGGTCGCGCGTCCGGACTCCGGCCGGCGGCCCTGGCACTGCCCCCGGTGCGGCAGCGAAATGCACGGCCTGCGCCTGCCGGAAAGCGTGTCCCGCACCTGGGCGCTGCTTTCGGCCGCGACGCTGTTGATGATTCCGGCGAACCTCCTGCCCGTCATGACCGTTATCCGCTTCGGTCAGGGCGAGCCGAACACGATCCTTTCGGGCGTCGTCCACCTCGCCGAGGACGGCGCCTGGCCGCTCGCGGCGCTGGTGTTTTTCGCGAGCTTCGTCGTGCCGATCACCAAGATCGGAGCGCTCGGTCTGCTCCTTGTCACCGTGCAGCGCGGATCCGGTTGGCGCGTGCGTGACAGGACGCTCCTCTATCGCGTGACCGAGGCGGTCGGGGCCTGGTCGATGGTGGACATCTTCCTGGTCGGCATCCTCGTGGCCCTGGTCCGCATGGACACGCTCGCCACCGTGATACCGGGCCTGGGCGCGACGTTCTTCGGCGCGGCAGTCGTCCTCACTATGCTGGCGGCGCGCGCGTTCGACCCGCGCCTCATGTGGGACCGCGCAGTGCACGAGACGCGGGGGCGGGTATGAGCGAATCGGCCGGACGCGACGGCGCGGGCGAGCAGCACGATGCGCTGTCGCCCACGGTGCGCGAACGCGGCGGCCCTTCGCTGGTCTGGCTGATCCCGATCCTGACCGCGCTCATCGGCGCGTGGCTCGTCGTCCACACGCTGACCGACCGGGGGCCGCTGGTGACGATCACGTTCCGCACCGCCGAGGGCATCGAGATCAACAAGACGCGCGTCAAGTACAAGAGCCTCGACATCGGGTTGGTGGAGAGCGTGCGCTTCAGTTCCGACTTCTCGCGGGTGGAGGTGCGTGCGCGGCTGAGCAAGGATGCGGACCACTTCCTGCGCCGCGACACGCGCTTCTGGGTGGTGCGGCCGACCCTGAGCGCGCGCGGGATCTCGGGCCTCGGAACTCTTCTCTCGGGCTCGTACATCGAAATCGAACCCGGGCAGGGCGCGCCGCAGACGCTCTTCGTCGGCCTGGAGTCCCCGCCGGTGGTGCGCGCCGACGAAGCCGGCAGGCAGATCACGCTGATGGCCCAGCGCCTGGGCTCGCTCGACCGCGGCTCACCGGTGCACTTCCAGGGCGTCCTCGCCGGCGAAGTGCTCGGCCACGAGATGGCCAACGACTATCGCAGCGTGTTGATTCATGCCTTCGTCAAGCCGCCTTTCGACCGCCTGGTCCGCAGCAACACGCGCTTCTGGAGCGCGAGCGGGATCGACCTGTCCGTCGGCCCCGACGGGCTGAAGGTCAAGTCCGAATCGATCCAGGCGCTGTTGTTCGGCGGCATTGCGTTCGACACGCCCGACGCGCAGGACGCAGGCGCGGAGGACATCACCGGCCTGGTCTTCACGTTGCACGACAACCAGAAGGCGATCCAGGACCAGGCCTACGCGAGCAAAGTGCGGTTCGTCCTCTTTTTCGAGGATTCAGTGCGCGGCTTGTCGGTCGGCGCTCCGGTCGAGTTCAAGGGCATCAAGGTCGGCTCGGTGATCGACATCCACCTCCAGTACGACGACAAGAAAGGCGCGTTCCGCATCCCCGTGCTGGTCGAACTTGAACCGGAACGCGTTGCGGATCGCGCAGAGCGCATGAAGAAAGCGCCACGCGAGGTCTTCCAGGCGCTGGTCAAGAAAGGCCTGCGCGCGCGCCTGCAGACCGGCAACCTGCTGACCGGGCAGCTCTTCGTCGACCTCGACATGCAGCCCAAAACGCCGATCCGGCTGGTCGCCGCGGGCCGTGCCGAGCCCGAGCTGCCGACGGTGCAGGGCAAGTTCGAGCAGGTGACCGAATCGGTGACCAGCATCCTCGACAAGCTCGACCGGATCGACTACGCGGGCATCGGCGCCGAACTCAAAGGCACGCTCAAGGGCGCCAATGCGATCGCGAATGCGCCCAGCCTGGAGGCGTCGCTGAACGACCTCGCGGCATCGCTCGCGAGCATGCGCAGCCTCCTGCGCAAGGTGGACGCGCGCGCCGAGCCGATCACGGAGAACCTCGAACAGGCGCTGGCCGCCGCACGCTCGACGCTCGACAAGGCCAAGTCGACGATGGCGATCGCCGACGGCGTGCTCGCGGCGGACTCGCCGCTGCAAGGCAACGTCATAAAGCTCACGCAGGAACTGGCGGCCACTGCCAAGTCCGTGCGCACGCTAGTGGAAATGCTCGAACGCGATCCCCAATCGCTGATCTTCGGCAGGAAGAACCCTCCGGAGCAGAAATGACACTGCTCCCGACACGCGCCCTCGGTTCGGTTTGTGCGGCCCTCGCTGCACTGCTCATCCTGTTCGCGCCGCAGGCCCGCGCGCAGGGCGCCCGTGAGCTGATCGAGGAGTCCCTGCGGCGGCACGAACTGCCCGCGTACGTTTACCAGGAACAGACCCTGATCCTCAGCGGCGCTCCGGGGCAGCTGAACGTTCTCACGCTGCGCTATTACGCGCAGCGCGACACGCGCGGCGCCAAGCGCCTCGCGGTGATCAATACCCCCGAGGAACTGCGCGGCATGGCGGTCCTGGTCACGAACGACGCCGCAAGCGGCGTGCGCAAGGGGCCGGCGCCCTCGAGCCCTGTGTTCGGCTCGAATCTGACCGTGGCGGATTTCGAAGGCGTGCGCCCGGGTGATTTCACCTATGAACTGGACGAGGCCCAGGACCTGGACCGGGTCTCCCACCACGTAGTCAAGGCCCTGCCGAAAGACGAAGCCGTCGAGCGCGCAACCGGCTATGGGGAACGGCGCATCTTCCTGCGCAAGGACAACCTTTTCATGAGCCGGATGGATTTCCTCGATCGCCAGGGGCGCAGCCTGCGGCGCCAGACCTTCCGCGATCCCCGGCCCGACGAGTCGGGGGCGTGGCGCGCCAGCATGATCCAGGTGGAGGACCTGCGCGCGGACCGGCGCACACTCCTAAAGGTCGAGCGGCGGGTGCATTCGGCGGACTACGTGCCGGATGCCGTGTTTGGAGACCTGCCCGTGGCAACGCGATGAACGAACCCGCGCCGCATCCGGCCGATACGCCAAGCCTGCTGCAGCGGTTCTTCCGCCTCGGCGCGCTGCGGCCCTTGCCCTGCCTGGTCTTCCTCTTCGCGGTGAGCCTCCTGGCCGCGGTTGGCCTGCCGCGCCTCACGCTCGATACCGGCTTCGAGCGGCTGGTACCCAGGAACGACGCCGAACGGCAAGCCTATCTCCGGGTGTCGCGCGAGTTCGGCTCGGACCATCGCACCTTCGTCTACGTGCGCGATCCGCAGCTCTGGACGCCGGCCAAGCTCCAGGCACTGGAGCGCCTGCACGACGAATTGCGCCAGCTGCCCTTCGTCGAGCGCGTCGATGACCTGTTCACGCTGCGCACGGCAAGGAGCATCGACGGTCGCATCGCCTCGCGCCCGCTGCTCGATGCGGCGCCCACCAGCCTCCAGCGCGCGGAACGCGCGCGCCAGGAAGCGCTGGAAGACCCGATCGCAGCTCGCAATATCGTCAGCGCGGACGGCCTGGCGATCGCCATCGGCCTTTCGATCCGGGAGCGAGGGCGCGAGTTCAAGGAACGGGAAGTTCACGAGACGCTGGAAAGGGTGCTGGCCGGCGCGCGCAGCCAGTTCGCTTCGCTCACGCAGGTGGGTCCGCCGCGGATCGACGCCGAAATCCGCGAAGGGCTGTTGCACGACTTGCGCGTGCTGGTGCCGGCCTCGGCGCTGCTCCTTGCATTGACCGTGTTCGGCTTTTACCGCAGCGTGTTCGCGGCGGTGATCCCGCTGGTCGTCGCATCGATCAGCCTCTTGTGGACCTTCGGAATGATGGGCTGGGCGAGGATTCCGGTGAGCATCCTCACTGCAATGCTGCCTTCGCTGGTGGTGGTGATCGGGGCAACCGAGATCATGCGCATGATCTCAGGCTATTACGGCGGCTTGCAGGACGCCAAGTCGCGCAACGAGGTGCCCAGCCGGACCGCCGCCACCGCGTTCATGCTGCGCAGCATGGGAGCCCCGGCGGTCCTCACGGTGCTCACCACGGCGCTCGGGTTTGCGAGCAATGCGATCGCGGGGATCGCGATCATCAGGGATTTCGGGCTCGCGACGGCTTTCGCGATCCTCGCCAATGGCCTTGTCACGGTGCTGCTCGTGCCCATGCTGTATGCCTCGTTCGGTCCCCTCAAGGGGCGCCTGCCGGCCTTTGCGTCCTCGGCGGGGCTTTCGACCATGGCGGGCCGCGCTTTCCGCGTGATGCGGCACCGCTTCTCGATGGCTGCGCTGGTGCTGGCGGCCTTGCTCTGCATCGTCTTCGTGCAGCAGGCCTCGAGCCTGCACGCGACCAACGAGCCGCTGACTTTTTTCAGGCCCGAACGGCCCCTGGTCCAGGAAGCCGAACGAATGCAGCGGGACCTTGCCGGCATCAAGATCTTCTACATCTCGCTGCAGTCGAACACCGAAGGGGCTTTCCGCGACCCGGCGAACCTGCAGCGCCTGGCCGACATCCAGGCCTTCATCGCCAAGCAGGCGATCTTCGACCGCAGCCTGTCGCTGGCCGACGTGGTTTCGCAGGCCAACCAGCAGGCCGGCGGCGGGCGCCCGGACGCCTTTCGTATTCCACCGACACGCAAGCTCGTGGCCGAATACCTCTTGTTGCATCCGCCAGGGGATCTCGCACCCTACGTGAGCCACGACTTCCGGCGCGCCAATATCGTCGTGCGCCACAACGTGCGCGAATCCTCCACGCTCAATCACCACATCCGCGAATTGCGCGAAGTCGTCGGGCACTACGCCGGACCAGACATGGCCACCTCGGTGGTCGGCGAAAACCTCATGATCAACGCCGCGGCCGAGAAGCTTCTCGAGGGGCAGGCGGTGGCGCTGCTGGGCCTGCTTGCGGTGGTGTTCGTGGTGATGTCGCTGATGTTTACGTCGGCCAAGGGCGGCCTGATCGCCCTGGTGCCCAGCGTGGTGCCCATCCTCATGATCTTCGGGGTGATGCGGATCCTCGAGATTCCCCTCAATGCCGGGACTGTGATGGTCGCGGTGATCGCGATCGGCATCGCCATCGACGGCAGCATCCACCTCTTCGCGCGCTACAGCGAGCTCTGCCGCAGCACATCGAACTACGACGAGGCGGTCATCGAGACGGTCAAGGACGAAGCCGCCCCGGTGATCGCGGTGAGCCTCGCGCTGGCGCTGGGCTTCGGCGTGTTGCTGCTGTCGGATTTCACCCTGATCGCGCAGTTCGGCGCACTGGCGGCGACGACGATGCTGTTCTCGATCTTCGCCAACCTGCTGGTCACCCCGCTGGTGATGTCGCGCATCCGGCTCGTGGGCCTGTACGAGATCCTTGCAATGTCCCGCCAGCGCGCGGCTCTGGAGGGCAGCGCGCTGTTCCTCGGCATGAGCGGCTACCAGATCAGGAAGACCATCCTCATCAGCGAACTGCGCGAGCACAAGGACGGCGATCGCCTGATCGAGCAGGGCACGATGGGCAGCAGCATGTTCCTCGTGGTGAGCGGCAAGCTCGAGGTCGTGCGGCGCAGCGATTCGGGCGAGCGGCTGATCGCCACGCTCGGCCCGGGCGAAGTCTTCGGTGAAATCGGCTACGTGCGCGCCACTCGCCGCACGGCCGACGTGGTCGCGCGCGGGCCGGTCTCGGTGCTGCGCTTTGACCACGAAAGGCTGGAGAAGGACCTGGTCTTCTTCCCGCACATCATGGCGAAGCTCAATTTCAACATCAGCGGCATCCTGGGCCAGCGCCTGGCGGAAGTAGTGGAGGTGCGTCATGCACCCGGCTCCAACGAGCCGCTGACCCCGCCGGGCAAGGTTTGACCGGCCAGGGTTCCCGAAACCTGCCCCGGTCAGTCTCGTGGCAGGTTCTGCTGCGGGTTGGACTGCTCGCCGGCGCGGCCGTGATCGTTCCGATGCTCCTCACCTGGTATCCGCGACCGCTCGCCGATGCAGCCGGCACCGCCCGGCTGCCCGGCTTCCTTGCGGTCGTCGCGGTCCTGATCGGACCGCTCGCAGCCCTCCTGGCGGCGCGGCGCGGGCGGCCGCTTGCGCCGATAGCGCTCAAGGCGACGGTCCTCGGCCAAATTGTCCTGCTCGCCGGTTGGGAGGACCCGAGTACGTGGCGGCCGTTGCGCCGGCCGAATCCCGCGAGGCGCAGCGCATCCTCGACAATGCGCTCGAAGGGGGCAAGGACCTGCAGGCGTATCCGCAGTTTTACGTGCCGTACACCCAGCAGGCGCGCAATGCGCTCGGACGCGCCAAGCCGCTGGCGAAACTCCTCGAGCGCGACGACGGGACACTCAAGCACTACCTGGAATCGAGCGGGAAGTCGCAGGAGTCGCTCAGGTTCCTGCCTCTGCGGGGAAGGAAGCGCGACGGCGCGGTGCTGCTCGATGCGGTATCCGGCCTGCCGCTCCAGGTGCTGCTGATCGAGCCCTGGTAGGGCCGAAAACGCTCAACCCATCACGAACTTCGGCAACCAGAGCGCGACTTCGGGTACCGCCATCAGGAGCACGATCAGAACGATCATCGCCCCCACGAAAGGCAACGAGCCGCGAATCACCTCGTTGATCGAGCCGCGCCCGCGCATTCCCTGCACGACGTAGAGGTTGAGGCCGACCGGCGGAGTGATCAGCGCCGCCTCGATCAGGATGGTCAGCACGATTCCCCACCAGACCGGGTCCCAACCGAGCTTGAAAACGATCGGCGCAATGAACGGCGTGGTCAGGATCATCATGGAGATGGTCTCCATGAAACAGCCCAGGATCAGGTAGAAGACGATGATGAGGAGCATGGTGCCGATCTTGCCCAGGCCCAGGTTTTCGATGAGCTTGCCCAAGCCGTCGGTGAGGCCGATGGAGGCCAGCACGAAATTGAGGAACTGGGCGGCCATGATGATCAGCATGATCATGGCCGTGGTGCGCATGGTGCCTTCGGCAACGCCGCGCAACATCACGAACGACACCCGGCGCTCGCTCGCCGCGAGGATGAGCGCCGCGATCACGCCGAGCGAGGCCGCTTCCGTGGGCGTCGCGATGCCGACGTAAATAGACCCGACGACGACCAGGAAAATGGCCAGCGGCGGCAGCAGCGCCGGCAGCGCCCGCAGGCGCCGCCCCCAGCTGGTCTCGATCGGCGTGCCGCCCTTGGCGCGATCGAGCAGGCACGCAACCAGCACGATGATCATAAAGAAGCCGGCGAGCATAAAGCCCGGCACGAACCCGGCGAGGTAGAGGCGCGGCACCGACGTGTTGGTGAGCAGTCCGTAGAGGATGAAATTGATCGACGGCGGAATCAGGATGCCCAGCGTCCCTCCGGCCGCAATGGTGCCGAGAAAGAGGGCCTCGTGGTAATTGTGTTTCCTGATCTCCGGGATCGCCACCGTGCCGATGGTCGCCGCGGTCGCCACGCTGGAACCTGAAGTCGCGGCGAACATCGCGCAGGTGCCGATATTGGCATGCATGAGTCCGCCGGGCAGCCAGGACAGCCACTGCGCGATGCCGTTATAGACCCGTTCCGCGATTCCCGAGCGAAGCAGGATCTCGCCCAGCATCACGAACAGCGGTATTGCGATCAGGATGTACTCGCTCGACGCGTTCCAGATGATTTCGCCCATCGCCCGGTGCAGCGGCATCGAGGCGTAGAACTGGTTGAGCGCAAGGCCGAGCACGCCCATGACCGCGGCTACCGGCACACTCAGCGCGAGGAGGAAAATCAGCAGGAGCAGGGCGGTGGAGAGCATCGGTCAGCGCTCGCTGGCGGCCTTTTTTGCGCCTAACCCGAGTCCCTGGAGTTCGTTCTCGATTTCCTCATCTTGCGTGGCGGCCCCGGCTATTGCATAGGCCGCGGCGAAGTCCCCGTGCAGGAGCGCAAGCAGCGTGCGCAGGACCGAGAGCGCCAATGCGAAGGTAAACAGCGCAATGCCGCCGAACCACGGCACCTGCGCCCAGGCCAGCGGAATCCGCAGCGGCGTATTGGAGCGGATCTGGTCGTTGATGCTGGTGATCGCCACATCCCAGGATCGCTCGGCAAGCGCGCCAACGAACACGAGAAGGGCCAGCATGGCGACCAGATCGAGGATCGCCCGCGTGCGCAGACCGAACCGGCCATAGAGCACATCGATCCGCACATGCCCACGCATGACGAGCACATAGGTCATCGACCAGCTCGTGCCGACCGCGAAGAGGTAGGAGGAGATCTCGTCGGATCCGGAGAAGACGAAACTCCAGCCGAACAGGGCGCCCAGTCCCTTGCGCAGGACCACCTCGGCCGTGACGATGCCCGAGGCCACAAACAGCATCGCGCCGCCCAACCAGATAGCGATGAGCGCGATCGAGGCGACCGCCGCCCAGGCCCGGTCCAGGAGTCTGGTCGGATTCACGAACCGGGCGCTGTCCAGCCGTTGGCTTCCGGCCGAATGTCAGTTGGCCTTGGCGGTGAGGTTGTATTTCTTGCCGACAAGTTCGTTCCACCTCGAGGCGCAGGCGTCGCCGCAGCGCTTGGCCCAGCGCGCAAGCACGACGTCATTGAGCGCCTTTTCGCGCGCCTTGAGATCGCTATCGGAGGGCTTGACCAGCTTCAGCTTGCCCACCGGCCCGACCGAGCAGGCGCCGGTGCCCGTGCTGCACGCCACGCCTTCCTCGGTCTCGGCCTCGATCACCTGCCAGGACTTGTTTTCGAGCGCCCGCATCTGCTTTTGCACGAACCCTTGGGTGTCTTTCGAAAGCCTGTTCCATACGCTGGCGTTCATCACCCAGATCCCGATCGTGTAACCGACCGGGAGGCGGAACAGGGTGTTCGTGACCTCGGTCCACTTGGCCTTGTAGCCGGGCATGGTGCCGGTGATGCCGCAGTCGACGACGCCTTTTTCCAGCGCGGGAACGACTTCCCCGAACGGAATGGTCACGCCGGCAGCGCCCACCGCGGTGGCGAAGTCGCCCTGCGAGGTGCCCTGCACGCGGATCTTCTTGCCCTTGAGATCACCGATGTTTTTGATGTCGCCCCTGCAGTAGAACACCTGCTCGGGGAACGGGAAGGTTCCGAGGATGATGGCGCCGTGCCGCTCGCTCATGACCTTCTGCATTTCAGGCAGCCAGGAGGTGACGATGTCGCGTCCCATCTTGAAGTCCCGCGCAACGCCGGCGATATCCGAAGCCTCGATGACTGCGCCGCCGTCTTCGATGTAGATCGGCAACGCGGCCGCGGCGTCATACACGCCCAGCTTCAGCAGGCGCAGCAACTCGGTCCCTTTGAGGTTCACCTCGGTAATGGACTTGATGTTGCCTTTGAGGTTCCCGCCGGAAGCGCCGGGCAATTCGGTGACCCAGAAGGGCTGCTCGAGCTTTTGCCAGTTGGTGAGGAAGTTCCAGGTGCCGACGACATTGAACTCCTTCTTGTCCAGCGTCTGTGCGTGCGCGGCACCGCTCAGGGCGGCCATGCCCGCGATAAAGGCTGCAACGATCTGTGAACGCATACGACCCTCCTTGTTGTGTGCATTGTGCGGACGCAAGCACCGCGCCGAAACGAAAATCAATCATAGCAGACACTTGCCGGGGGCCGGCAAGCACGCCCCGGGCGATCCCCTTTCGATATATCGTGTCGCCTGCTGCCAGGATCGGAAATGGATCGTTACGACGTCATCGTCATCGGAGCGGGGGTCATCGGCTGCTCGGCGGCCTGCCACTTGGCCGCGCCGGGCGCCGGCGCGGTGTCCTGAACCGGGCATGCTCGAGGGCCATTCGCGCTGGCAATTCTGGATCGACCGGGGGGGCACGTTCACGGATATCGTGGCAAGAAAGCCCGATGGGACGTTGCTTACCCACAAGCTTCTTTCCGAAGACCCGGCTCAATACCGGGACGCAGCGGTCGCAGGCATTCGCCGGCTGCTTGGCCTGGAAAACCACGCCGCCATCCCGGATGAACTGGTCGAAGCGGTCAAGATGGGGACGACGGTCGCCACCAACGCGCTGCTCGAACGCAAGGGGGAAAGAACCGCCCTCTTCATCACCCGCGGCTTTCGCGACGCGTTGCGCATCGGCTACCAGAACCGCCCGCGGTTGTTCGACCTGAACATCGTCCTGCCCGAGCCGCTTTACGCCAAGGTCTTCGAGGTCGGCGAGCGGCTGGCCAACGACGGATCCGTGGTCGAGCCGCTCGACATGGCGGGAACGAGGAGAGACCTGCAGGCGGCTTTTGACGAGGGCTACCGGTCCGTCGCCATCGTCCTCATGCATGCCTACAAGTATCCGCAGCACGAGCTCGCAATCGAGAAAGCGGCGACCGAGATCGGGTTCGGCCAGATATCGGTATCGCACAGGATCAGCACATTGATGAAGCTGATCCCGCGCGGCGACACCACGGTGGTCGACGCCTATTTGTCGCCGATCCTGCGCCGTTACGTCGATCAGGTCGCCGGCGCCATGCCGGACGTGCGCCTGATGTTCATGCAATCGAACGGCGGACTGACCGAAGCGCACCGCTTCCAGGGCAAGGACGCGATCCTGTCCGGACCGGCCGCAGGCGTTGTAGGGATGGCGCGCACGGCCCGCCTGGCAGGGTTCGGCCGGGTCATCGGCTTCGATATGGGCGGAACTTCGACTGACGTGTCGCACTATTCGGGCGAATATGAGCGCGAGTTCGAAACGCAAGTCGCCGGCATACGCATGCGCGCGCCGATGATGAGCATCCATACCGTTGCGGCCGGCGGCGGATCCATCCTGCGCTTCGACGGAAGCCGCCTGCGTGTCGGCCCCGAATCGGCCGGCGCGCACCCCGGCCCGGCCTGTTACCGCCACGGCGGTCCGCTCACCGTCACCGATTGCAATGTGCTCCTTGGGAAGATCCAGCCGGAGTACTTCCCGAGGGTGTTCGGGCCAAACGCCGACGCGCCCCTTGATGCGACGGTCGTCCGCGAGCGTTTCAACGCGCTTGCCGACGAGATTGGCCTGGCGACCGGGAGGCGACCCGCGCCCGAAGAGGTGGCGGAGGGGTTCATCGAGATTGCGGTCGGCAACATGGCCAACGCGATCAAGCACATTTCGGTCGCGCGCGGCCATGACGTCACCGAATACGTGCTGAACACGTTTGGCGGCGCGGGCGGGCAGCATGCCTGCCTGGTCGCCGACCAGCTCGGCATGACACGCATCTTCCTGCACCCGTTCGCCGGCGTGCTTTCGGCCTACGGAATCGGCCTGGCCGAGGTCACGGCGATGCGCGAGCAGTCGGTGGAGCTCGTCCTCGACGACGAGGCCCTGCCGGCGCTGGAAAAAACCCTCGCCCGGCTTGAACGGGACGGCCGTGCCGAACTGGCCGGCCAGAACGTCGCACCAGACCGGATCACCGTCGTGCGGCACCTCCACCTGCGCTATGACGGCACGGACACGTTCCTTCCGGTGCGGTTCGGCAACTGCGCCTCGATGTTGCAGGAGTTCGAAGCCACTTACAAAAAGCGTTTCTCGTTCCTGATGCCGGGACGCAGAATCATCGCGGGCAGCGTCGCCGTCGAAGTCACGGGGGCGTCGGACTCCACCGGCGCCCCGGAAGCACGCCTGCCGCCGCGGACGCTCGCATTGCAGCCGGCCGATACGGTGAGCCTGTTCAGCGGCCTGCGCGCGCATGAGGCACCGGTCTACCTGCGCGAGGAGATGCGGCCGGGCGATGCGGTCGATGGACCCGCAATCATTGCGGAACGGAACTCGACGACCGTCATCGAGCCGGGTTGGCGGGCGCAGATCACGCCCACGAACGACATGCTGATGACGCGGACGCAAGCATTGCCCGAGCGGCGCGCCATCGGCACCAGCGTCGATCCGGTCAGGCTGGAGGTGTTCAACAACCTTTACATGTCGATCGCCGAGCAGATGGGCCTGCGGCTGCAGCAGACAGCGTACTCGGTCAACATCAAGGAGCGCCTCGATTTCTCGTGCGCGATCTTCGACCGCGAGGGCGACCTCGTGGCCAACGCGCCGCATATCCCGGTGCACCTGGGTTCGATGGGCGAGAGCATCAAGACCGTGATCCGCGAGAACGCGGGCCGCATGCAGGCGGGCGATGTGTACGTCATCAACGACCCCTACCACGGCGGCACGCACCTGCCGGACATCACGGTGATCACGCCCGTGTTCGCCGAAGAGGGCGGGGAGATCATTTTCTACGTCGGCTCGCGCGGCCATCACGCCGACATCGGCGGTATCACCCCGGGCTCGATGCCGCCGAATTCCACTTCGGTGCTGGAGGAAGGCACGCTGTTCGACAACTGGAAGCTGGTGGAAGCGGGGCGCTTGCGCGAGCGGGAAACGCTCGCCGAACTTTCCCGCGGCCCGTACCCGGCCCGCAACCCGCAACTGAACATGGCCGACCTGCGGGCGCAGGTCGCGGCCAACGAGAAGGGCGTGCAGGAACTGCGCAGGATCGCCCGCACCTACGGGCTTGACCAGGTGCATGCGTACGCAAGGCACGTCCAGGACAACGGCGAAGAGGCCGTGCGCCGTGTCATCACCGCACTGGAGGATGGCGCGTTCAGCCTCGAGACCGACAACGGCGCGCTGATCCGCGTGAAAATCAGCGTCGACCGCGCCGAGCGCAGCGCGACGATCGACTTCACCGGCACTTCGGCGCAGATGGGCAACAATTTCAATGCGCCCTCGGCCATCTGCATGGCCGCCGTGTTGTACGTATTCCGCACGCTGGTCGGCGACGAGATCCCGCTAAACGCCGGATGCCTCAAGCCGCTGAAAGTCGTCATCCCGGAAGGTTCGCTCCTCAATCCCCGCTATCCCGCAGCGGTCGTCGCAGGCAATGTCGAGACCTCGCAGTGCATCACCAACGCGCTGTACGGCGCGCTCGGGGTGCTGGGTTCGTCGCAATGCACGATGAACACCCTGTCGTTCGGCAACGCGAAATACCAGTACCTGGAGACGATTGCCGGCGGATGCGGGGCGGGTCCGGATGCCAACGGCGCGGACCTGGTCCACTCGAACATGACGAATTCGAGGACCACCGACCCCGAGGTCCTCGAGTTTCGCTATCCGGTGCTGCTGGAAGGTTACGAGTTGCGCCCGGGCAGCGGCGGCCGGGGCGCGCATCGCGGCGGCAATGGCGGCACGCGGCGGTTGCGTTTCCTCGAGCCGATGACCGTTTCCATCCTGTCGAACAACCGGCGCATCGCGCCGTTCGGCATGGCGGGCGGGGAGCCGGGCAAGACCGGCGTGAACTGGGTGCAGCGGAGCGACGGGCGGATCGAGCAACTCGGCGGTTGCGCAACGATCGAAGTCGCAGCACAGGATGTCATCGTGATCGAGACGCCGGGCGGGGGAGGGTACGGGACGCCTGCGTGAGCGCCTTCAGGAAGCGCTCTTTCGCCAACCGACGATGGCAGCATTTTGGCTGGTGAATCAATAACGGCGCGGGCCTTCGCCAAAAAATGGCAGCATTGGCGGCCCGTTGCCGGAACCGCGCGAGGTCCTTGGGCTTGGCGCGGCGGCCACCGAAATTTCGAAACACCCTCGCATTTCCGGTCGCAAGCTGGAAGACTCCGGCTTCGGGATTCTCGGAGGGTGCCATGGAACATGGAAAAGTAGCGTTGCGCATCCTGCGCTATGCAGTCGCGACGATTGCGCTGTGCGTTTGCGCCACGGCCTTCAGCCAGCCCTGGCCCGGCACCAAGCCCATCCGCATCGTCAACGTCTTCTCTTCCGGCGGCCCGGGCGACATTCTCGGGCGTTCGCTTGCGGCCAAGATGGCCGACACGCTCGGGACTTCGGTCATCGTCGAAAGCAAGCCCGGCGCAGGCGGCGCGATCGCCACCTCGTTCGTCGCCAAGTCCGCGCCGGACGGCTACACGATTCTTCTTTCCCACCTCGGTTCGCATGCCATCGTCCCGGGAATGAGAAAGGACACGGGGTACGACCCGGTCAAGGACTTCGAAGCCATCTCCCAGGTCTCGCTCGGCCCCACGCTGCTGGTCGTGCGCAACGACATCCCGGTCAAGAGCGTCAGGGAACTCATCGAGTACGCCAAGGCCAACCCGGGGAAGCTCTCTTACGGCTCGGTCGGCGTCGGAAGCACGACGCATCTGGCCGGTGAAATGTTGTCGATGATGGGCGGGATCGACATGGTTCACATCCCGTACAAAGGCGGCCCGGAAATCCTCAACGACCTGCTGGGCGGACGCCTTTCGATGGCCTTCATCGGCATTTCCGGCGTGTTGAGTTTCGCCGAGCAAGGGCGGGTCCGTGCGCTGGGCGTGAGCACGATCAGGCGATCGGTGAACACGCCGCATATTCCCGCCGTCAGCGAGACGCTTCCGGGATACGACCTGAACTCCTGGTATGGGCTCGCCGCGCCGGCAGGCACGCCACGGCCCATAGTGCTGCGTCTGAACCAGGCGGTGAACGACGCGCTCAAGCAACCCGACGTCATCGATGTCATGAAGAAAGGCGGGATCGATCCCAACGGCACGACGCCGGAAGAGTCGGCGCAGTTCGTCAAGGCCGAGGTCGAGAAGTGGGCGAAGGTCGTCCGGGACCTCAAGCTCGCGACCAACTGATCGCAGACGTGGACGCATTTGCGCGAACTTCAGTCGAAACGAAATGGGGGCCGGTGTCCGTCCGCCAGCGGGGCGCAACGGGCAAGTGCCTGTTCCTCCTGCACGGGATCGGCGGCAATTCGGGCGGCTGGAGAAAGCAGCACGAAGCCTTCTCGAGCCGATTCCGCGTAGTCGCATGGGATGCGCCGGGCTACGGCGAGTCGTTCGATTTCGCCGCCGAAGCCCCTAACCTCGAGGACTACGCCGATGCATTCGTTGCGACGCTCGAGGGTCTTGGCGTCGATAGGGCCGATGTTGTCGGTCACTCGCTCGGCGGGCTGATCGCCGCCTGTGCCGCGGCGAAGTACCCGGAACGCATCGATCGCCTCGTACTCACGGCCTGTTCGTCCGGACATGCGACTTACGACGAGGAAAAAAGGCAGTCGATCCTGCGCACGCGCCTCGACGCGTTCTCCACCGGGAGTCCGACCGCCTATGCGCGCACGCGCGTGAAGAACGTGCTTTCCCCCGCGCCGTCTGCCGAGGTCTTCGAGGAGGCCGTGAGCGTCATGGCGCAGATCAGGCAACCCGGATTTCCGCAGGCCACTCGCATGGTGAGCGCATCGGACATCTTTCCGTACCTCGCGCGGATCAAGGCGCCAACGAGGGTGATCTGCGGCACCGCCGACCAGGTGACGCCGCCGGCGCTGAACAGGAAGATCGCCGAATCCATCCCCGGGGCCGATTTCGTTTCGATCGAAGGCGCGGGGCATTGGCTGTTCCTCGAATACCCCGAACAGTTCAACAACGCAGTCCTGCAGTTCGTCACCTAGGAGAAAAGTCATGGCTGGACAGGCGATCAACCCGGCAAGCGTGCCCGCCCTTTTTCGCAAGCAGTTCGAGCTCTGCAAGGTCAAGGCGGGCGAGACCGTCATCCTGCTGACCGACTTCAACACGCGCCGCGACTACGTCTTGGCCTGTTTCGCAGCCGTCGAAGAACTAGGGGCAAATGCCTACGAGATCGGGGTCAGCCGCTCGCCCGACTGGCTGCGCATCGGAGTCGACGTGGTGGGCGAAGCGAAAGGCATGAAGGATGCGCTGGTCCAGGGCGACCTGATCGTGGCTTTTCATCCGCCCAATTTCTCCAACTGGCAAAAGCAGGTGAGGGCGGCGGGCGCCCGCGTGTTGTCGATCGCCGACTCACCCGATGTGCTGGCAAGGCTCATCTCGCCGCCGGGCCTCAAGTCCGCGGTGCTCCATGCCGCGGAACGCTGGGGCAATACCCGCGAGATCCGACTGCTGAGCGATGCGGGAACGGACCTGCGCTGGACGCGCGGGGAATTCAAGGTCAAGGCGCAGTACGGCTATTCCGAAGAGCGGGGCCGCTTCGATGCCTGGGGCGCCGGCCACATCACGAACTTCCCGGACGAAGGCTCGGCCAACGGAACCGTGGTCCTGCAACCGGGCGACCTGTGGATCCTGCCTTACATCCGCGCGATCGAGAACACGGTGACGCTGGAGGTCAAGGACGGATTCATTCGCAGCGTCAAGGGCGGGCTGGATGCCATGGCATTCCGGCACTGGCTCGACAGCAACAAGCGCTCCGAAGACGACCTCGACCCCTATGCGGTTTCGCACCTGGGTTTCGGCCTGCATCCGAATGCACGCTGGGACCAGATCATGCGCCACGGGAACAATTACGAGGAGCTGCACATTTCCGCGCGTTCGTTCGCCGGGAATTTCCTCTTCTCGACCGGCCCGAACACCGACATGGGCGGCAAGCGCGACACGAAGGGCCACATCGACATGCCGATGTGCGAATGCACCGTGCTGCTCGACGGCAACAAGGTGCTGGAGAAAGGCCGCTTTGTGGACTCGAAAATGATCGCGGCCGCGGCCTGAGCCGAAAGAGGTCCGTGATGCTATCCGCAGAAAATAACCGATTGCTCACCCAAGTCGGCCCCGGCACGCCGATGGGTGGCCTGCTGCGAAGCTACTGGCATCCGATTGCGGGCGTTTCCGAATTCGATGCGAAGCCGATCAAGCAGATCCGCCTGTTCGGCGAGGACCTCGTGCTGTTCAAGGCGCTGAACGGAGAATTCGGCCTCGTGAGCAGCCGGTGCGCGCATCGCGGATCGAATCTCGCCTTCGGCTTCGTCGAGGAGGACGGCATCCGGTGCGGCTATCACGGCTGGTGCTACAACCGCAGAGGGGAATGCTCCAATCGCCCGTTCGAGGAAACCGTGGCGCCGAATGCGAGCCGCCTGAAGACTGCGAAACTCGACGGGTATCCGGTGATTGCGAAGGCCGGGATGCTCTGGGCCTACATGGGGTCCGGGCCGGCGCCGCAACTGCCGGACTGGGAGACCTTCGGCTGGGCGAATTGCTACACGCAGGTGATCATTGCGGAGATCCCCTGCAACTGGCTGCAGTGCCAGGAGAACTCGGTCGACCCGGTGCATTTCGAGTGGATGCACAACAACGGCCCTCAGCGCCGCGCCGGAGACTACGGCCCCTATTCGCCCAAGACGCTGGACCTGCAGATCGAGGACTTCGAGTACGGGCTGATCTCGCGCCGCTACCGGGAAGGCACCGATGCCTCGACGCCGCTCTGGAGCGTGGGCCGCGCGATCCTGTGGCCGAACGGCTGGTACTTCGGCCACCACTTCGAGTGGAAGGTGCCGATCGACGACACGCATACGCTGTTCGTCAACTGGAGCAACCTGCATGTCCCGAAGGAGTGCGAGCCCTATGTGCAGGAACGCATCCCGACCTGGTACGCGCCGATCAAGGACGAGCAAGGCGAGTGGATCATCAGCCACGTCGGCAACCAGGACATCGTGGCATGGATCAGCCAGGGGCCGATCGCCGACCGGACGCGGGAGTCGCTCGGCGCGAGCGATCGCGGCGTCGTGATGCTTCGCCGCCGGTTGCTCGAGGATCTCGAAGCGATGGCCGAAGGAAAGGACCCGAGAGGGTTGATTCGCGATCCCGAGCGCAACGTGAAGATCGAACTTCCCTGCATCGCCAGGGACGACCTCATGAACGGATTGCCGCGGACCGAGATGCTCAGGCACCAAGTGATGGGCCCGTACCTGCGCGAGTTCTATTCCATGTCCGGCCAGCCGGCGGAGATCAAGGCGGAGTTCGAGCGGGCGATGAGCGTGAAGCAGACCTCGCTCGAGCTGCACAAGTTCGTTCCGACCTAGCCAGCCGATGGCAGCATTTCGGCTGGGAAGTCAATGTCAGCGAGGGGGTCAGAGGAAAAATGGCAGCATTGAATAAAATGGGGCCTAAAATGGGGCCCTAAAATGGGGCCAGGCTCGATTTTCGGCGCAACCCGCAGAGATTCAACGACCGTTGCCGTAAATCGAACCTGGCCCCATTTTCTGGCCCCATTTTCTCCAGACCGCGAAGATTCAATGAGCGTTGCCGAAAATCGAACCTGGTCCCTTTCCTTCCTACGTAGGATCCGCCCTTTCAATCCCGTCCGATGGATCGCGAATGAAAATCACCTCTGTGCGCACCCGCCACCTCCGCCTGCCGGCCGACGAACCGCTCGCCGGAGCCCCGCCGTTGCTCGGTCCGATGCGCGATTTCGTTACGCTGACCCTCGGCACCGATCAGGGAATCGAAGGCATCGGCTACACCTTCTTCGGCGGCAACCTGTCCGCGAGCCTGAAATCAACGCTCGAGACGCTCGCCACATTGGCCATCGGCGAGGATCCCCGGTCGATCGAGGCCGTGATGGCGAAGATCAACCGAACGGTGCTGGCCGGACCGGGCGGCATGGTGACCCTTGCTTTGTCGGCCATCGACATCGCCTTGTGGGACATCAAAGGCAAGACGCTCGGCGTACCGGTGGCCACCCTCGCGGGCGGGGCGCGCACGAAGGTGCCGGTGTACGCCTCAGGGGCACTTTCGCGCGATGCTTCGCTCGACCAGTTGCTCAAGGCCGCCGGGACCTTGCGTGAGCGCGGGTGGAAGCAGATGAAAACCCAGCTTGCATTGCCCGGCGAGACCACGGTAACCAAGGAGGTCGAGCGGATCCGCAAGTTGCGCGAACTCATCGGCGATGACATCGACCTGATGTGCGATATCAACCAGCGCTGGGAAGTGCGTCAGGCCATCTCCATCGGCAAGCGCATCGAGGAGTACGGCCTGTACTGGTTGGAGGATGTCGTCGCCTGCGACGACTACGCCGGGCATGCGCGCGTCACCGATGCGCTCGACACGCCTACGGCCGCCGGAGAATACGTGTTCGGCATTGTGCCGTTCCGGCATATGTTCGAAGCAAGGTCTGTCGACATCGCCATGCTCGACGTCATGCGCACCGGCGGCATCAGCGGCTGGCTCAAGATCGCCGCGATGGCCGAGGCGTTCAACCTGCCGGTCGTGAGCCATCTGTATCCGGAAATCTCGGTGCATCTGGTCGCCGGCGTTCCCAACGGCCTCACGGTCGAGTACATGCCTTGGACGAATCGACTCTTCAAGGAAACGCCGGCGATCGCCGACGGCATGATCGAGGTGCCGAAGCGGCCGGGTCTTGGGCTGGAGTTCGACGAAAAAGCGTGCGCGCAGTATGCGGCTTAGCGCTCAAGAATGAAGCGCATGACTGGAGACATCACTCCGGCTTGATGTTCCTTTCTTTGATCAGCCTGGTCCAGCGCACCTCTTCCTTGCCCATGAAGTCCTTGAACTCGGCCTGCGAGGAGGCGCGGATCTCCACGCCCTGTGGCTTGAAGCGCTCGATCATGTCGGGGTCGGCCGCGACCTTGGCGATCGCTTTCTCGAGCTTGTCGACGATGGCCCTGGGCGTGCCGGCCGGCACCACCATGCCCTGCCAGAACACTACCGCGAAGTCCTTCATGCCCGTCGCCTCGATCACCGTCGGGATGTCGGGGAAGGCGGGCGTACGCACGGCGCTGGTGATGGCAATGGCGCGCGTCTTGCCCGTGGCCAGAATCGGCTTTGCCTCGAGCGAAGCGGAGAACATCATCTGGGCCTGGCCGCCCGCCACGTCCTGGCCTGCTTGCGCGCCCCCCTTGTAGGGCACGTGGGTCATGTCGAGGCCGGCCTGCAGCTTGAACAGCTCGGCGATCAGGTGGTTGGTCGCACCGATGCCGGAACTCGCGATGTTGAACTTTCCGGGATTCGCTTTCACGTGGGCGATCAGCTCGGCCATGTTCCTGGCCGGGAAAGCGGTGTTGACGTGCAGGATGAAGGGCGTGAACGACATCAACGACACGAGTTCGAAGCTCTTGTGCGGGTCGTATTGAACCTGGCCGGTGAGCGTGGGGTTGATCACCAGCGAAGTGCCACCGGCGTAGATCGTGTAGCCGTCGGCCGGCGCCTTGGCGACATAGTTGGAGGCAACGGTCGTGGCCGCCCCCGCGCGGTTGTCGATCAGCATCGGTTTGCCGAATTCGGTCGCGAGCTTGTTGGCGTAGACGCGGGCCACCGCGTCGTTCACCCCGCCCGGCGGGTATGGCACCACCATCGTGACCGGCTTTTGCGGCCAGTCGGTCTGCGCGAGGGCGGAGAGCGGCGGCACGAGCGCCGCGCAACCCGCAAAAAATATTCCGGCAATGAACGTCGAGCGCTTCATTATTTTTTCACCTCGATCTGAATGGAACTCTAGTGCATGTGGTCCGGGGGCTGGACCAAGCGCAAGCCCGGCTGCCTATTTCATCTCCCACTTTCTGGACAGCGGCCTGGAACTGTTCTTGGTCCACTCGTGCATCGATCCGTCGTAAAGCCGGGCCTTTGAATTTCCGAGCAACTCGCTCAGGACGAACCATGGACCGCTCCCGAGATGACCTGTGTTGCAGTAGGAGATCGAATCGCCCTCGACGCTGATGCCTGCCTCTTTCACCAAGGCCAGGAGTTCGCCCTTGGGCAGGAACGTGCCGGTCTTTTCGTCGATCAGGTCCTTGTGCGACAGCATGCGTGCGCCGGGAATGTGCCCCTTGCCCTTCACGTCCGCAGTGATGTTCTGACCGACGTAGTAGTCGGCCGTGCGGCCATCGACCAGACCCGTTGCCGGGGTCTTGAGCGCTTTCTCGACATCGTCGAGCTGCGCGAGGAGTTCCGGCCGCATCTTGCCGACGCTGAACTGGCTGGGCGAGACCGCGGGATTGTCAAACGCAAGCGGCCGGGATTCGGCCTGCCATTTCTTCAGGCCGCCATCCAGCAACGCGAGGTTGTCGTGACCGAAATACTTCAGGGTCCAGTAGACGCGCGTGCCCATGGTGACGGCGGCGCTGTCCTTGCCGTTGGTGACGATGATGATGGCCTGGTCGTTGCGCACCCCGAGCTTGCGCATGACGGCCTCGAAGCTCTGCGGGGTAGGGACCATCTTGTCGAGCATCACGCCGTCAATTTGGCGGTTTTCGCGGGCCAGCTTCCAATCGAGAAGCCGCGCGCCCGCAATATGCCCGACGATCGGCGCTTTCGGATCGGCTTTTTCCTTGTCCGAAAGTTGCCTGCTGAAATTCGCGGGGTCGTCGCGAACGTCGATCAGGACGACCTCCGGATTGCCGGCCTGGGCTGCCAGCCAAGCGGTATCCACGAGAGGACCAGGGACGGGCGTCGCGGCGATCGCGAAGGCGCCGAATGTCCAGGCAAAGATCGAGACGGCAGCGGAGAGCAACGCTTGGCGCAAGGGCAGGGCAGGGTTCACTGATTTCTCCTTCATGGTGTGGGTACGGACTTGATCGACGAGTTCACTCATTCCGGCTTGGCGCCCGAGGCCTTGACCACCACGGCGAACTTGACGATGTCGGCTGCAAGGGCCTTCGCGAAAGCTTCCGGGGTGGTTCCAAGAGGCGTGGCGCCCAGATCCTCGAGCCGCTTGCGGATTCCGGGCTCCTGCAACGACGCGTTGATGACCTGGTTCAACCTGGCGACGATCTCGGGTGGCGTGGCCGCAGCAACGAACACGCCGTACCACGGGTCCACTTGCAAACGCGGATACCCGGCCTCGGCCACCGTCGGCACGTTCGGCAATTGTGCGGAGCGCTGTGCGGTCGTCACCGCGAGCGGGCGCAGCATGCCGGACTTCACGTGATTGGTGGCCGCAGGCATGTTCACGAAGGAAAAATGGATCCGCCCGCCGATGAGATCGAGCACGTTCGGGCCATCGCCCCGGTAGGCGATGTGATTTGCGTCGAGGTTCCCTTCGAGTTTCAGCATTTCACCGGTCAGGTGGCCGCTCGACCCGACGCCCGCCGAACCAAAACTCATGGGACGCTTCTTTTCCACCAGGTCGCGCATCGCCTTGATGTCCGAAACTGACGGGACGACAAGCAGCAGCGGCACGGACGCTACCATCGTGACGGCCTGGAAATCCTTGACCGGATCGTAGGCCAGGCTCGGGTACAGGCTGGGGTTGATCGCGTGCGAGCCGTTGGTCGCCAGAAGCAGGGTCAATCCGTCGGCAGGCGCGCGGGCGACCGCGGCCGAGCCGACCCCGCCGCCCGCACCGGGCTGGTTGAGTACGACGACCTGCTGGCCCAACTTGGCGGCCATGGGGTCGGCCAGCGTGCGCGCAATGATGTCCGTCGAGCCGCCGGCAGCGTACGGGACCACGAACTTGATTGGGCCGGAGGGGTAGGGCTGGGCACGCAGCCCGGGGGCAACCAGCACCAGCGCCACGGCGCAGAAGAGTTGAAGTGCGTAACCGCGTTTTCCCACCCTACGCATGATCTTATCTCCTGAGTTTCGCAGAATTTTCCGCTCACATGATTGCGCTTTGGCGGTGCCTTTGCAACACTGCAATGACCCTGCCTTCCCATAGGAGCACCCCATGCCGGCGACGGACCTTTACCATGCCTACGGCTGGAAAGCCCGGATCGGACTGATCGTCCCTTCGACCAATACGGTGAACGAGCCCGAGTTCTGGCGGCTCGCGCCGCCGGGGGTCACCATCCACACCAGCCGGGTATTGCTGCTCGGGCAGACGACCGCGGAGTCCTACATCAAGATGGGCGAAGCACTCGATCGTGCCGCCGAGGAACTGGCCACGGCCGAGGTGGATATCATCGCGTACGGGTGCACGTCCGGGTCGATCATCTGCCCGTTGCCGCAGGTCCTCAAGCAGATGAGCGACAAGACCGGCACCCCGGCGATCGCCGCAGCCGGCTCGGTAGTGGCGGCGCTTCGGGCCTTCGGGATCAAGCGGCTGGCGCTGGGCACCCCGTACGTGGACTTCGTCAACCAGGCCGAGAAGAAGTTCCTGGAGGACTACGGGTTCGAGGTGACCTCCATGTATGGCATGGAACTCGGCAAGGATCAGCCCGAACGGCGCTCGATCAACCGCGTGCCCCCGCAGGCCCTTTTCCAGCTTGCGCGCCGCATCGACCGGCCCGAAGCGCAGGCGATTTTCATTTCGTGCACGGCCCTGTCATCGCTGGACGTGGTCGCCGAAATCGAGCGTGAGTTCAACAAGCCGGTCATCGTCAGCAACCTCGCGTGCTTCTGGTCGTGCTTGCGCATGCTCGGATTGCGAATGCCGATCCGCGGTTATGGGCGGCTGCTGGAAGAAAAGCTCGAGCCGATTACCGCCAAGGCATTCGAAATGCCGTCTTAACACACGAAAGAGGCCTGACATGACCCGCACCATTCTCGACGAAGCGCAGATCCACCCGGCAATCCGCGAGGCCATTGCCGCCAGCCACGCCGATATAGTTCGGGAGGTAACCGCCGCCATCGCCAAGAGCGACATCGTCGTCGTCGGCATGGCGCAAAATCCGATGCCGAAAAGGGCGAAGAAGATCCTGGACGGGCAAAAGCTCGGCTACGCATACCTGGAATACGGAAACTACCTAAGCGACTGGCGCCGCCGCAATGCGCTCAAGATGTGGACCGGATGGCCCACTTTCCCGATGGTTTTCGTCAAAGGTGTGCTGGTCGGCGGCGCAAATGACCTGCAAAAATTGGTTGACACGGGCGAGCTCGGGAAACTGCTGGGTGCAAAAGCGTAACCGGCCTGCAACGTTCAGTGGTCATATCATTCATCATCGAGGCAGCAGCCCATGAGCACAGTCGTTGAGCCCAAGCAGATCACCACACTCGCCGAACTCGAGGCCCTCTACGGTCTCCCGGCCGGTCCGGCGGTGATCAAGGAAGTCGACCACATCACCGAGCACTACCGCGCGTTCATCGACAAGGCGCCGTTCCTCGTCGTCGCCACTTTCGGCCCCGAGGGCACCGACTGTTCCCCGCGCGGCGACCCTGCCGGGTTCGTCCGCGTGCTCGACAGCAAGCGCGTGTTGATCCCGGACCGGCGCGGCAACAACCGCATCGATTCGCTGCGCAACCTGGTGCGCGATCCGCATATCTCGCTGCTGTTCCTGATCCCCGGCGTGAACGAGACGCTGCGCATCAACGGCCGCGCGCGCATCCTTGTCGATCCGGAACTTGCCGCTTCGTTCGCGATGAACGACAAGGTTCCACAGACCCTGATCGAGGTGACGGCAGACTGCGTCTACTTCCAGTGCGCCAAGGCGCTGATTCGCTCGCGGCTGTGGTCGACCGAAACCCAGGTGCCGCGCTCGGCGCTGCCCTCCTCGGGCCAGATTCTCGAGCAGATCACCAAAGGCGAGGTCGATGCCAATGATTACGACCTGCGCTATCCGGAGCGCCTGAAGCAGACGATCTACTGACTGGAACTGGTCCACTGGCGACGACACCCGGATGCCTGCATACGAACTCACCTCCGCGCCAATGTCCTCAGCGTCACCATTACCCAGGAATCTCGACCGCGAGCAATCCCGCGGCGAAGAAATCGCCAACAGCGTCAGCCACGGCCTGGGACTGCTCGCCGCGCTGATCGGCCTGCCGTTTCTCATCACCCATGCAGTGCGCCACGGAACCGCCGGATACGTCGTCGGGGTGTGCGTCTTCTCCGCAACGATGATCCTCCTCTACCTCGGCTCAACGCTCTACCACGCGCTGGCGACCGGCAAGGCGAAGCGCGTCTTCCGGGTCCTCGATCATGCGGCGATCTACCTGCTGATCGCCGGCACCTACACACCGTTCACGCTCGGTGTGCTGAGCGGCGCCTGGGGTTGGACGCTGTTCGGCATTATCTGGAGCCTGGCCTTGGCCGGCGTGTTGCTGAAGGCCTTCAGCCGCCGGCCGCATTTGATCCTGTCCAC
Source organism: Betaproteobacteria bacterium (assembly GCA_947482825.1). Classification (GTDB taxonomy): domain Bacteria; phylum Pseudomonadota; class Gammaproteobacteria; order Burkholderiales; family SG8-39; genus SZAS-79. The sequence goes on from CANKMT010000006.1 coordinate 27,747, forward strand.
CGTCCTCTACCTGGTGATGGGTTGGATGGTGGTGGTTGCGATCGACCCGGTGTTGGCCAGGGTGCCCACGGCGGGCCTGCTCTGGCTGCTTGCGGGCGGCCTCGCCTACACCGTTGGCGTCGCGTTTTTCGCAACCGATTGGCGGCTGAGATATGGCCACTTCGTCTGGCGCCTGTTCGTGCTGGCCGGGACCGTCTGCCACTTTTTTGCGGTGCTCTGGTACGCGGCCTGATCGCCGACAGGAACTCTGCACATAGGAAACCGAACGCCATGAAAGAAAGCCAATCCCTGTTCATCGATGTGCGCGGCCTCAAGTACCACTTCCGCACCTGGGGCGATGCCGGCGCGCCCAAGCTGTTCATGCTGCACGGCTTTCAGGACGTCTCGGCGTCCTGGCAGTTCACCGTCGATGCCCTTCAGCGCGACTGGTACGTGATCGCGCCCGACTGGCGCGGCTACGGCCTGACCGAATGGAGCAAGGCCGACAGCTACTGGTCCCTGGACCTTGTGGCCGACCTCGATGCGGTACTGGATGCGTTCGAGCCAGAGCTGCCGGCGCTGCTGGTGGCGCACAGCATGGGCGCGAACATCGCGGCGATCTACTCCGGCGCCAAGCCCAAGCGCATCCGCAAGTTCGTCAACGTCGAAGGGTTCGGCGGACCGCCCTCGCGCGCCGAGGACGCGCCGCGGCGCATCGCCAAGTGGATGCAGCAACTGGTGCGCGGCGAGAAGCAGCGCCCGTACGACAGCTACGAGGATTTCGCCGAGCGCATGATGGCCGAGAACCCGCGCCTCACCGAGGAGCGCGCCGTGTTCCTGGTACAGCACTGGGGCCAGCAGGAGCCCGACGGCACGGTGGTGCGACGCGCCGATCCGGCGCACAAGTTCGTCTCGCCCGTTGCCTTGAGCTTCGAGGAATCACGCGGCTGCTGGAGCCAGATCACCGCGCCGGTGCTGTGGGTGGAGGGCGCCGAATCAGCGGCGGCGCAGAATGCCGCGCGCGAACCGGAGCGCCATGACGCACGGCTGTCGGCGTTCCGGAGCCTCGCCGGTGTGGAACGCGTTGAGGGCGCCGGACACAACATCCACCACGACCAGCCGGAGGCACTGGCAGCGCTTATCGAAGGATTCGTGTAGAAATTCGTGGGGTCAGCGCCACGAAGGGCACAGGAGACAACGGGCCTCGTGATCGCGGTTTCCGATGGCCAGACGGAAGATCGGTCCATGATAAAATCTGGCCAGACTAGACAGATCGGGGGCGCATTGTGGACGCAAAGTGGCCGTTGCAAAAAGCGAAGAACCAGTTCAGTCAGGTCGTGGAGCGGGCCATGACCGAGGGGCCTCAGACTGTGACGCGGCACGGCAAGCCGGTGGTCGTCGTGTCCGCCATCGCCGCCAATGCGGCAACAAAGCGCTCGCGCGGCACGACCAAACAGTTGCTCGCCCTATTGCGCAGTTGCCCGGTCGACCTGACCGGTATCGTGACGCGCGATCGGTCCGTCCCGCGCAAGATCGATCTCGAATGAGGTGCCTGCTCGACACATGCGTGGTCTCCGAGCTGACCAAACCGAAACCGAATGCCGAGCTCGCGCGCTGGTTCGCGTCTGAGCGCCCGGAAGACCTTTACCTGTCGGCCATCACGATCGGCGAAATTCGCCGGGGGACCGCACAGCTCGCGCCCGGACGGCGCCGCGCTGCGTTGACGGCTTGGGCGGACAAACTCAGCCGCAGTTTTGCCGGACGCGTCTTGCCGGTCGATGAAGCGGTTGCGACGCGTTGGGCGGAGATCGCGGCTCGCGCGGAACGCTCGGGGAAACCAAAGCCTCTCGCCGACGGATTGATCGCCGCCACCGCGGTTCAGCACGACCTCACGGTCGCGACGCGAAACGTGGACGATTTCGAGCCCTTCGGAGTGATGCTGTTCAATCCCTGGGCGGATTGAGGGCGTTCGAGGTGCCGAGGCCGGTGGGTTGCATCGTCAATATCCCGCGGCGCGATCCACCACTTCCTTGAGTGGCTTGCCCTCCAGGAAGCGGCCCAGGTTCTCGACGAACAGGCGCGCGACGATCTCGTCGCGCTGCGGATGCGGGCCGCCGATATGGGGCAGCACGATGATCCCTTCGGTGGTCCAGAACGGGTGCTCGGCGGGCAGCGGCTCCTTGCGAAACACATCGAGCATGGCGCCGGCGATCTTCTTCGCCTTTACCGCGGCGACCAGGTCGTCATCCTCGATCAGGTGGCCGCGACCGAAGTTGAGCAGCCAGGCCGTCGGCTTCATCATCGCCAGGCGCTCCGCGTTGATGAAGTTGTCGGTCTCCTTCGTCGCCGGCAGGAGCAGCAGCAGGAAGTCCGACTGCGCCAGCACCTCGGGCGTGCGCTCGGGCGGGAAGACATCTGTGACATTGGCCATGGGTTCCGGGCGGCGCTTGGTGCCGATGACGCGCAGTCCGAGTGCGGCTGCGATGCGGGCGACTTCCTGGCCGATCACGCCCAGGCCAAGAATGCCGAGCGTCTTGCCGGTCAGCGGCTGCGCGGTGGCATGGGCCCACTTGCGCTGCTTCTGGTTTTCGACTGCTGCGGCGTAGGGTTTGGCGACGTAGAGCAGCGCGCCGATGATGTTCTCCGGCATTGATTCCCGGTGGGTGCCCCGGGCGCAGGTGAGCACCAGGTTCGCCGGCAGGTCGGGCAGGGCGATCCATCCTTCGACACCGGCAGTCAGCGACTGGGCCCAGCGCAGCTTCGGCATCGCCGGCAGCAGGCCCGGCGGCGGGCCGTAGCCCATCAGCGCCTCGGTCCGGGCCATCTGCTCGGCGGAGGGTTTCTCTTTGCGCGGCAAGGTGTCGACCACGACTCGGTCGTCGAGGCCCGCGGCCTTGATCGCATCGAGGTAGGCGGCGGTCGAGTCGGTCCAGAGCAGAACATGGGTGCGGCTGGTCACAAGGGGGCTCCTGAGTGAAGTGGGCGACAGGGTAGCGGAAGACCGGGCCGTGCGCGGCAAGACCAGAGTGTTCTACCTGGCCAGCCGGCCGCGGCGCCTTGCAGGTGCCAGTGCGCGATCCGCGGTGCCGCCCTCGTCGTCCCCATCCTCCGAGAGGCTGTGGGATGCGCGCTCAACGTTCGGCAAATGTCGAACCGACGTTGCGGCCCTGATCAGTATGCGCTTGGCTTTCTCAGAGAGCTTCGGGATGTCCTTGTGAAAGGCGAGCGCCTGAAGAGCAACCTGGGGGCTGAGGTTGGGAAACATTTCCGCAGCGATCGCGATCGCGGTTGCGACGGGGCAGCCCGCTTGAATCAAAGCTGCCAGGTCTTCGTAGTCCCGCTGCTCGGTGCGATCGAGGATCACCTTGATTTTGGTCGCCATCAGATCTTCGAGCGCAGCGACCCGCAGGACCCGGTCGTCAGTGAGTTCAGGTTCGCCGAATCGACCGAAACCGATTTCGGCAAAGAAGGAGAGTTTTACCGGATTCGTCTCACCCCTGGGTTTGACCGACGCAACGTAAGTGTCCGGACCTTCCTGGAGGACTTGGGCGCCATTCAGGAACGCAAGCTTCTTCAGGAGCGCTTTCTTGTCGAGCTTGCGATCGGTGAAGAAATCGAAGTCGACCGAAATCCGATGGCCCAGTCGCAATGCGATGGCTGTCCCGCCGTATAACGTGAAACCGAGGTCCTTGGCCGGCTTGAGTTGCGGCCAGAGCGCTTTCTGCTCCCGGGGCAGGGTTCCGAGCTTCGGCCTGAACGCTTTCACGAGAATGTACGCTGCGGCAGAGGCGGGACAGCCCCATCCCTTGCAATGCCCAGGCGATGATGCCAGTAGTTCCAGGACTTCTCGTGGAAGCAGCCGGGGCTCGCCGTTCTCACGATATCGGCCAGGCAATCCTCGCCCAATCGATCCTCGAGATACCGCACGTCCTCGAAGGTTCCGAGATTCATGACCTGGGCGACAAGCCTCCTGTGATCCCGGACGGCCTCCTCCGGACTCGCCCACCACAGGTACTTCCTTGCAAAGGTCTTGGCCATGACCGGATCAAGGGTCGCGCGAGGGAAGGAGTCTTGGTCATCAGCCGGCGCCTGAATCGCCCCAGGAAACTTCCTCGCGGCGCTCCCGCGCGCGAAGAGCGCGGTCAATTCGCCAAACAGCGGATTTCCGGGATTGGCACGGAACTTCGGATAGGGCTTGGCTTCGATGCGCTCGCAAAGACCCGTGTCCACCAGCCTGGCAAGCAGCTTCGACGTGTTACTCGGATCGGTTCCGGCGAACGCAGCGAGCCCTCGAACGTGAAACTCGCGTGCAGGCGGCTCGAAGAGCGCCCGCATTACGCGGAACCGCCCGGCGCAGCCGCAGAAGCTCCTGAGAGTACGCTCATAGATGTTCATGTGGTTAAATTTACCACGCTCACGGTAAGTCTTGCCATCGCTTCATCCGCTTGCCAGGGAAAGGGCCGTCGTGCCCAGTTGCGATGGATACCCGGCCTGCCGGTTACGCTATGATCGCCGTTTTGGAAACCGGCATTCTCAATTGATCTTCCCGACCGACCTGGCCTCTTTCCTCGAGTTGTTGCGCCAGCACGGCGATGCGGCCTACAGCCTGCTCTTCGCTTTCGCTGCCTCGCATAGCCTGCTGCTTACGCTTTTCGCCGGTTATGCCTCCAGTTCAGGCGCTCTCGACCTCGGCCTCCTGATCGCGGTCGTGTGGGCGGGCAGCTTTGCGGGCGATGCAGTCCGCTTCTGGATTGGACGGCGTTTCGGCAACGATTGGCTCGCGCCTTTTCCGCGCCTTCACCGCACCAGCCAGATCGTGGTCCGGCTGGTGGACCGCTACTACGTCTGGCTGATCCTGTTCCATCGCTATCCGCACGGCATTCGCGGCGTCGCCGGGTTTGCCTACGGCATGTCGCGCTTGCCCTGGTCGACTTTCCTCGCGTTCAATTTCATCGCGGCCGGCCTTTGGTCGGGGGTCGTTGTTTCGACGGGTCACGCCTTTGGCCATCTGTCAGAGAAGCTGATGAGCGATGCTTCCTCGCGCCTTGGCCTGGTCATGCTGATCGTGTTTCTCGTGCTGTCGTGGATCCTGAGCAGGAAACTCGAGCAGATCGTCGAGCGCAGCTGAGCCGGGGAGTCTTGTCTGGCGGGCCGATGCGCCAATGGCAGCAATTTGGCTGGAAAGCCAATACTGGCGCGGACTTTAAGTAAAAAATGGCAGCAATCGCACTTCTGATTCCTTAAGGAGGAAGACCGATGTCGTTCTACCGAGGCATGACCTGCGAGACCGTGACCCTCAACGGCGACAAGGGCACCCCGATCGCCGCCTACGTGGCCAGGCCGTCTGGCGCGGGCCCGTTTCCGGGCGTGGTGCTTGTCCACCATCTGCCGGGCTGGAGCGAGTTCTACATCGAGACCACGCGCCGGTTCGCGCATCACGGCTATCTCGCGATCTGCGCCAACCTCTATGAGCGCGAAGGCGGCGGCAACGACGGCAACCCGGACGATGTCGCCGCTAAAGTACGTGCCGGCGGCGGCATTGCCGACGCCCAGATGGTCGGCGATACCGAAGCCGCCGTGAAGTGGATGCGCGCGCGGCCCGATCACAACGGCAAGGTCGGCCTGTTCGGCTCCTGTTCCGGGGGCCGGCACGCGTTCATCTATGCCTGTCAGAAGAAGGACGTCGATGCCTGCGTCGATCTCTGGGGCGGCCGGGTGGTGATGGGCAAGGAGGAGCTCAATGCCAAGACGCCGGTCGCGCCGATCGAGATGACCAAGGACCTTTGCTGTCCGCTGCTCGGCCTGTTCGGCAACGACGATCGCGCGCCGAGCCCCGAGCAGGTGAACCAGCACGAGGCCGAGCTAATGAAGCACGGCAAGACGCACGAGTTCCACCGCTACGACGGCGCCGGCCACGGCTTCTTCTATTGGCACCGGCCGCTCTACCGGCCAGAGCAGGCCATGGATGGCTGGGGCAAGGTGTTTGCCTTCTTCGGCAAGCATCTGGCGACGCATATGTCGACATAGGGGCGCGTCAATGTGCACCTCCATCATCGAGATCGCGCGCGCAGAGGGCATGGCCAAGCGCGGGGACGAATGGTTCCCGTTAACTCAGGCGGTGGTCGCCTACGACCACGCGCGCCACGCGCCGCTGGGCGACGTGATCACGCTCGACTTCATCAACACCGGCCTTGATCCCGGGGCACGGGCCGGGATCGAGTTGACCCTCGACTCGGCGAAGGGGCTGCGGGCTGCGCTTGATCGTGCGATTGCCGCTGCGGAGTTCGAGGAGGCGGAGGTGAGAGGGATGGGGGCACGGGCCCGCGCAGATGAATGAAAATTCGATCACCGCAGACATCACGTACACCGTCGATGACGGCAAGAAGCTCATCAACGGTACCTTCGGGCCGGAGACGGCCGAGCGCCAGAACACCGGCACCTATGAGCGCCGCGCATTCCCGATCGCAAACGGGCGCGTAGCCGACGGCCTTGGCCTGGAGACGTCAGGCTTCGCGCTCGTCGGGCATCCAACGAAGGTCACCGATTTTTTCGACCCGGTCCAGCTCGAATCGGTCTACTACCCCGAGGTCGTCGAACTGGTGAAGCGGGAATCGGGCGCCTCCCGCGTCGTCGTGTTCGATCACACGCTGCGCTCCGGCGACGAAACGGAGCGCGAGGCCAAGCGCCTGCGCGAACTGGTCCTCTCCGCCCACAACGACTACACGGAGTGGTCCGGTCCGCAGCGCGTGCGCGACGTTTTGCCGGAAGAGGCCGAGAGCCTGCTTGCCCGGCGGTTCGCCATCATCCAGGTCTGGCGGGCGATCAACCGTCCGATCGAGGCGAATCCCCTCGCGATGGCTGACGCACGCAGCGTTGCGCCATCGGACTTGCTAGTCGCCGAGCGCCACCATCCGGGGCGCATCGGCCAGACCTACCGGCTGAAGTACAACTCGGCCCATGCGTGGTTCTACTACCCGCGCATGCGGCGCGAAGAGGCGATCGTGTTCAAGGTGTTCGATTCGGAGAAGGACGGGCGGGCGCGGTTTACGCCGCATACGTCGTTCGAAGATCCGTCGACGCCCGCCGGTGCGCCGCCGCGGCAGAGTATCGAGGTCAGGACGCTGGCGTTTTTCTGAAAGGACGAAATCGTGCACAAAAGAGCAGTCCTGATGCTATTGCTTTCGGCCTTCACCTTTCCGGCCGTTGCGGAAACGGTCGGATGCGTAACGACCGCATGGATGCTGATCGGCGCAAATCACAAGGTCTGCGTCGAAGCCTTCGTTGACCCCAAGATCGCCGGCGTGACCTGCCATGTCAGCCAGGCGCGGACCGGTGGCGTGACAGGCTCGCTGGGGTTGGCCCAGGATCCGTCGCAGTTCTCGCTCGCGTGCCGGCAGACCGGTCCGATTGCATTGCCCGACAAGTTGCCCAAGGATGAAACCGTCTTTGCGGAGGACACTTCGATCCTGTTCAAGGAGACCCGAGTGGTGCGGATGTGGGATGCGACGCACAAGACGCTTGTGTATGTGGCGATCAGTCGGAAGCTGATAGATGGGGCGCCGGCCAACAGCATCTCGACGGTGCCGGTGATGGCGTGGGGTGGAAGATGATCAACATTGTTGCGGCGCTGATTACGATTGCCGTATGCGCTCAACCCAATAGATCGCTCAACTATGCCGACCATTGAAACGCCCACAGGACTACTGCATTACGCCGTTTGCGATATCGTTCCCGACTGGATCGAGTCACCGGAAACGATCATCTTTCACCATGGCATCGCTGCCAACACACATATCTGGGCGAACTGGCTGCCGGTTCTCGCGACGCGCTATCGATTGGTTCGCTTCGATATGCGCGGCTTTGGACAATCGGTGGTCCCGGCCGACGACTTTGACTGGTCCTATGACGTACTGATCGACGACCTGCTCGCGGTCGCACAAGCGGCCGGCGCCGCCCGTTTCCATTTGGTTGGCGAATCCATCGGTGGCACCGCGGCGCTCGCATTTGCCCTGCAGGTGCCGCACAAGGTGCTGAGCCTGTGCCTATCCAATGCAGCAGCGCGCGGCGGCCTGGTCAGCAATGTGAAAGGCTGGCGTGAGATCGTCGAGCAAGGAGGGCAAGCGGCGTGGGCCAGGCAGATGATGCAGTGGCGCTTTCATCCAGACGCACTAACGCCCGGGTTGCACGCTTGGTATACACGGGTGCATGAATCCTGCTCCATGGACGCGACCTTTGCTTTAGCCGATCTGCTTCTGGCGAGCGATTTGACACCGCGATTGAACGAAATAAAAGTGCCGACACTACTGCTCGCGCCGGAAGCCAGCCCGTTCATCCCGCTCGACATCATGGCGTCCATGCGTGCCGCCATACCGGGCGCGGAATTGCAGGTGTTTGCGCATTCAAAGCATGGTTTGCCGCTGTCGCACGGTCGCGAATGTGCGCAGGTGCTGCAGGAATTCCTGCAACGTCAGTTTCCAAGGTTGCGATAGCGGCGCTGTCCATACCGACCGTCATCACCTCTCCCTCAGCATCCATTCGTAGGCGGGCATCGCCCGCAGGCCGCTGCCCGCGAGCGTCCACGGTCGAAGGATCGGCGCAGACTTGCAGCAACTCGCGGCCGCTGGCGTCGAAGGCGTGGATCAGGCCGGGGTCGGCCGGATAGATCTTGCGCGGATTGGAATTGCGCTGGCGCTCGGAGGCCGTGTGGAGCGGCACCGCCTGGAGCAGATAGGCGTCGGTCAGATGTCCAAGCAGCGCATGCACTGAGTCCTTGCTCACGGCGTGGCCCTGCGCCTTCAGGTCCAGTGCGGCATTGAGCTTCTCTTCAAGGACGAGGTGCAGCACCATCGGCGCGCTCGAAGAATGTGTCCTTAAAATGCGTACACATTGTGATGAATCAATACTTTTGAGAAGGACAGCTATGGCACGGTGCTGATGTACGGCACCAGCGCGACCACGGTGGCCTAAAAGGAAGCCACGGCCGATAAGCCTGCGTGTTGAATTTCGCCTCGAATTGACCCACCTTTCCGCAAATGCATGACCTGCTGTGGGCGGTGACAACTACCTGATCGGCACCTCGCAGTCCACCAAGCTCGAGCCCCAGCTGGACAAGCGCAAGGTGTGAGCGTTTGCGCGCATGCTGTTCAGGCAGTGTTGGCGCCGAAACTGACGCGTCAATGGCAGTATTTCGGCTGGAAACCCAATACTGGTGCGGACCTTCGGTAAGAAATGGCAGCAATGCCGATTTTGGCGGTGCTGTTGCCGCGCGGGCCAGCCTGACCCTGACCTACGCGATCGGATTGACCAGGGCGAAGCAGCTTCAAACGTTTGGTTAGATTCCCAAATGTGCTGAAAATGGCTGGTCAGCGCATTTCGCGCACGGTGGTCAGTAATGATCGCACAGCAACAGCTTATCTCCGCACGGGGCAATGGCCCGGCTGGGGGATGGCTTCCCGGCCCAGAAGCGCCGTGCATTTGTTGGCCAGTTCACGCTTCGTCGCTGGGATCGAGGATCTCCAACTTGATCTGCCAGCCCTCGAAAGTCATCAACATGCGGCCGAATTCTTCCCAGGAGATTTCCCGGCCATCGATAACGATGAGCGGCACGTGTCCATCCTGGGAATCATCCCATTCGATTCGCCCTCGCACCGTCTGATCGGCGATGTGAAGTCCAATCCCATCGTCCTCAAGGTGTTTGACGGATAGCGTTCGGCGTATTTTCTGGATCAACCGGCCCAGCAGGGTGAACAAATCATCTTCGGGATCGCCGAGCATTTGAAACTTGTAGCCGGCTGCGTTTCCCTCTCGAAGCTCAAAGGCATCCAGAGCGACACCGCTTCCAGACAGGCGTGTCCGGAAATGGAATTGATGTGTTTCACCAGCGCAGTCGGCAATTCCAATGGGTTCCAGTCGAATGTTCTCAAAGTCATCCAGACCGCTCAGCTTGGCCACCTCTGCGTTGACACATCGGGTGCAAAGCGTTCGATAGCCTTTATCCATGGAACCGTAGTGCACGACATCATAGCTGGCCATGATCTCCCCACACCCTTCGCAATGAAGTTGTTGCATGTCGATTACCCGGTCTGTCTTAGGCAAGGCGCGGATGTCGGCGCGTCAATCGGGACGAACGCAATACAGTTCACGAAATTCGCAGCGGCCATCATGACGTACTTGTCGGTTTCTTCCGGGACGATCCGGTTCATCCAGATCGCCGTCTCCGCCCAAATATAGGCAAGCAGTTCTTTCTCGGGATGATCTTCAATGTATTGCCGCATCGACCGGTCCCGAAGGCTCGTATCCAGGCCATCGCCAAACTTGACGCCGGCGACAAAACGGCGCAACTGACGATCCAGATCATCTTCCGTAATTCGCGCTGACAAAGGGAAATCTGTCCCCCATAGGCGCACAGATTGTAAACTGGCTTGTGGGCACACCGCTGGAGTTCGGAGGCCTTCGAGTACAGTCTGAGCGAAGGAGTACGACATGGTCCACATGTGGGTGAAGTGCGAGTGGTCAATGCTTCACCTATCGCCGCGCGCGCTGGAGATTCGGCTGACGGAGACGCTTGGCATCGTTATCCAAATTAGCCGCGCACGCGGCAGGAGACCCAGATGAAGACACCAGGCTATTTCAACCATCGCCGGCGCGTCCTGATGCAAGCCGGCGGCGCCCTGGCGCTCGCGGGCCTCGGCCTGGCAGCCCGCGCCCAACAGGGCCTGCCCACCGGCACCATTCGCATCCTGGTCGGTTTTCCTCCGGGCGGCGGCTCCGACATCATGGCCCGCTATGTCGCCGACAAACTGCGCGAGCGCACCGGTGCCAATGTCATCGTCGAGAACCGGCCGGGGGCAAGCGGTGCGATCGCCATCGATGCGCTCAGGAAAGCGCAGCCCGATGGCACGGTGCTGATGTACGGCACCAGCGCGACCACGGTGGCGCTGACGGTCACGCGCAAATCGCCGGGTTTCGATCTCGAAAAAGACCTCACCCCGATCGCCTTGACCGGGGCGACTGCCACCGCATTCGTGGTGTCATCGACGCTCGGCGTGCGAACCCTGGGCGAGTACGTGGCCTGGCTCAAAAAGAATCCGCTCAAAAACGCCTTCGGCACGACCGCGCCCGGAAGCAACACCCATTTCTTCGGTGTGCTGCTTGGGCAGGCGATCGGTATCCCCCTCGAAGCGGCGGCCTACAAAGGGGCCGCGCCTTTGCTGGCCGATCTGTATGGCGGCCATGTCCCGTCCGGCTGCGGCGGCGTCACCGATTTCCTGACACACCATCAGACTGACAAAGTTCGGATCGTCGCGGTCAGTTCGCCCAAGCGGCTTTCGTTCGCGCCCGACCTGCCCATCGTCAGCGAACTCGGTTATCCGAGCCTGAATTACGAAGGTTTCTACGGCTTTTATGGGCCGCCGAAGATGAATCCGGCAATCATCGATGCCTGGAATCGCGAACTGAACGTGGCAACCGAATCGCCCGATCTGCGTGCCAAGCTACTCAATACCGGTCTCGATGTGCAGACTGCCACGCCCGCAGAATTTTCCAGCCGCCAGGCCAGGCTCGTGGTGTCGTTTACTGAGATGATGCGCAAAGCGGGCTATTCGCCGGAATGAGCGAGCGCCTGGTAGGTACTTAAATGTCCGGGAACACACATATGCACATCCGAATCCTGTGCCTAGCAGCGGCCATGATCGTCGCAAGCCCCGCATTCGCGCAAAGCTGGCCTTCGCGCCCGGTCCGGGTCGTGGCGGCCTATCCGGCGGGCGGCAGCATCGACATCGTCGCGCGGCTGGTCAGCCAGCGGCTCGCCGAGTCGCTCGGGCAGCCGTTCATCGTCGAAAACAAGGCGGGCGCCGCAGGCAACATCGGCACCGACTTCGTCGCCAAAGCGGGGCCGGACGGCTACACGCTCCTCATGGGAAGCGCGGCGGCAATCTCCTCGGCGCCGAACGTCTACGCGAAGCTTCCCTACGATCCGCAGAAGGACCTGCTGCCGATCGTGCTGGTCGCCAACCAGCCCAACGCGCTCATCGTGCGGCCGGGCCTCGCGGCGAACAACGTGAAGGAATTCATCGCGCTCGCTCGCGCCAACCCAGGCAAGCTCAACTACGGCTCATCCGGCGTCGGCGCGTCGCAGCACATGACGGCCGAACTCTTCGCCATGATGACCGGGGTGCAGATCACGCACGTCCCCTACAAAGGCGGCGCGCCCGCGATGACCGACCTGATGAGCGGGCAGATCGATTTCATGTTCGATCCGGTGCCCACCTCGATCCAGGTCGTGCGCTCCGGCAAGGTGCGCGCCCTGGCGGTGACCTCTCTGCGACGCTCGGAGGTCATGCCGGATCTGCCGTCGATGGCCGAGGCGGGGCTTGAAGGTTTCGAATTGCGCGGCTGGATCGGCCTACTCGCGCCGGCGAACACACCGCGCGAACTGGTCCTGCGCCTGAATGGCGAAGTCCTCAAGATGCTCGCCGGAGACCTGCGCGGCAAGCTGCTCGAACTAGGCCTCGACGTGGCGGGCGGAACGCCCGAGCAGTTTGCCGCCTTCATCCGCGAGGACATCGCAAAGTACGGCCGGATCGTCAAGGCCTCCGGCATGCCGCAACAATGACTTTCCAGGAGACACGTTCATGACTTTTGCCATCGCCGGCCGCTGCGAGCGCACCGGCCGCCTCGGCGTCGCCATCGCCACCAATCCCATCGGCGTCGGCGCGCGCTGCCCGTTCATCGCCCCCAATGTCGGCATCGTCGTCACGATGGCGCGCACCGACCCGCGGCTCGGGCCCTTCGGCCTCAACCTGCTGCGCCAGGGGTATGCCGCGAACGCGGTGCTGGCGCAGATCGCCGCGAGCGACCCAGGCATCGAGCACCGGCAACTCTGCGTGATCGACCGCGACGGCGCGAGCGCCGCGCGCACCGGAGCCCAAAACAGCGACTGGTCCGGCGCGCTCACCCGCCGCAACCTCGTTTCAATGGGCAACAAGCTCACCAGTCCGCGAACGGCCGATGCGATGGCCGATTCGTGGGAGAAAACGGACAAGCTGGACCTCGATGAACGCCTGCTGCTCGCACTCGAGGCCGGCCGCGACGCGGGCGGCCAGGTGGGCGGCCAGCATTCCTGCGGGCTGCTGGTCTACGACCGCGACGTACACGCCTACGTGGACCTGCGCGTCGACCTGCACGACGAGCCGATCGGCGAGTTGCGCCGCATCTACGACCTGGCCCAGCCGCTGCTTGCCTACTACTATGGCCGGGCCGGCAACCCTGACGCCTTCGGCACCGAGGCGGAGTGGATGGCGAAGCAGGGCAAGCAGTACAACCTGTCGACCTGAGGCCCGCCATGTCGCGACTGCTACGCCTGCTCGCCGCCCTCGCCGTCGCTGCTTTAGCTGCGGGGCAGGTGGCAGCACAAGGTTTCCCGTCGAAACGCATCCATGTGATCGTGCCTTATCCGCCCGGTGGTGCGACGGATTTCGCCGGAAGGGTGCTCGGACAGTACCTCCCGGCGGCACTGGGTCAGACGGTCGTCGTGGAGAATCGCGTCGGCGGTGCGGGCGTGAACGGCGCGTTGCACGTTTCCAAGGCGGACCCGGATGGCCATACGCTGCTGGTTGCGCCGGTCGGGCTGATGGTGATCGGCCCCTACCTCATGACCGGCCTGCCGTACGACGTGCAGCGCGACTTCATCCCGGTAACGAACCTGGTCTCGGGGCCGGCGGTCCTCGTGGTCCATCCCTCCGTGCCGGCGCGCAACGTCAGGGAACTCGTGGCGCTGGCCAAGGCGCAGCCCGGGAAGCTCACCTTCGGCTCCACCGGGCCGGGGCAGACCTCGCACCTCAACGGCGAGTACCTGAAGCTGCTTGCCGGAATCGACATGCTGCACGTCCCGTACAAAGGCTCCGGCCCGCTGCTGCCCGACCTGCTGAGCGGGCAGATCTCGATGAACTTCAGCACCGCGACCGATGGCCTGGGCATGGTGAAGGCGGGGCGGCTCAGGCCGATTGCGGTGACCAGCCCGCGCCGGATGGCCGAGCTGCCCGACGTCCCGACCATGGACGAGTCCGGATTCCCCGGCTACGACGTGAGCAACTGGAACGGTCTATGGGTCCCCGCGCGCACGCCGAAGGCCGTGGTGGACCGGCTGCAGCGCGAAATTGCCAAACTGTTCCAGACGCCCGAACTGCAGGCGCGCATTGCGTCCCTGGGGAATGTGACGGTCGGCGACTCGCCCGAGGAATTCGCCGCCTACCTGAAGCTGGAAGCGGCCAAGTGGTCGAAGGTCATCAAGGAAGCTTCGGTCAAGCTTGAGTGACTTCAGCGCCGACGGCAGTACTTTTGCTGGAAACCTGATTTCGGTCGCCTCAATGCCCGCCTACGCTTTGCTTCGCGAAAAGAACGTACGTTTTTCCGCAAGTGACGGAACCGTACTCAGTGCCAACGTCTACAGGCCCGAAGCCGACGGTCGCTTTCCGGTGATCCTGGCGCACGGGATTTATGGCAAGGACGCGCACTTCGCGGACGCGTACAAGCTCCAATGGGACAAGCTGCAAGAACTTCATCCGACGCTCTTCAAGGAGGGCACGAGCGGGCGCTACGCGAGATGGGAGACCGCCGATCCGGAAAAGTGGGTACCGGAGGGCTACGTCGTCATCCAGGTGGACGCACGGGGCACCGGTCAATCGCCGGGCTACCTCGACCCGTTTTCGCCAAGGGAAATCCAGGACTATTACGACGCGATCGAATGGGCGGCGTCACAGCCGTGGTCCAGCGGCAAGGTCGGCCTGCTCGGCATTTCGTACTACGCGATCAGCCAGTGGCTGGTCGCCGCCATGAGGCCGCCGCACCTTGCAGCCATCGTTCCGTGGGAGGGCGGCTCGGACCACTATCGCGACTGGAGTCACCACGGCGGCATTCACAGCAATACCTTCTGCGAGGGCTGGTGGCCACGCCAGGTCTTGCCGAACCAGCACGGCAACGGCGCCACTGCGCATCGCGACCGCGAGACGGGGGAGCGCACCACAGGCGAACCGCTCGACCCCATGCAGCTGGAGGGCAATCGCGCTGCGTACGTGGACGAGATCGGCCGCCACCCGCTGGATGACGCCTGGCACACGCAACGCTCACCGCGTCTCGAGCGCATCGAAGTCCCTGTGCTGTCTGCCGGAAACTGGGGCGGCGCCGGATTGCACCTGCGCGGGAACATCGAGGGATGGATGCGATGCGGTTCGACGCGCAAGTGGCTCTCCATCCACGACGGCACCCACTTCGAAAGCTTCTACCTTCCCGAATACGTGGCGATGCAAAAGCGCTTTTTCGAACGTTACCTGAAGAAAGTGGACAACGGATGGGAAAGCGAGCCGCCCGTGCAATTGAGCATTCGCCGCCCGGGGGCTGTGAGCGTGCGGCGCGCCGAGACCGCGTTTCCGCTTCCTCGCACCCGGTCCGTCTCTTTCCACCTGGATGCAGAAAAGGGCGCTTTGTCTGAAAGGATGCCGTCGGCGTCCGCCGAGGGGCACTTCGAAGCCGCAACCGGGCAGCTGGACTTCAGCACTCCGCCATTCGAACAGGATTGCGAGTTCACCGGCTTCGTGTCCCTGCGACTGTGGATTTCTTCTTCGACCAGGGACGCGGACATCTTCGCAACCCTCCGCGCTTTGGATCCGGCAGGTCGGGAAGTCATCTTCGTTGGGGCGAGCGAGCCGGTGCCCGTCGCACGCGGCTGGCTGCGGGCCTCGCACCGCAAGCTCGATGAGACCCGCAGCACGCCGTTCAGGTCTTTTCACGCGCACAACGAAGTTCAAAAGCTCGCCCCGGGCGAAGCGTATTGCCTCGACATCGAGCTATGGCCGACATGCGTCGTCTTGCCCGCCTCGTACCGGTTGGTCCTGTCCATCACGGGCCGGGACCTGCAGGTCGAAGGCGTTCCGGGCAGGATCCTGCACACGAAGAGCACGGGGCTCGAGGAGTACAGCGGCCGTACATCGGTGCGTACCGGCGGCAAGTTCGATTCCCGGCTTGTGCTGCCGCTGGTGCCGGGCAGGTGACGCCGGTTGTCGATGCAGCGATACGCGATGTCATGCGCAGCGGTGAAATCAGCGGCTGAAGCAGATGGGGCAATGGCAGCAATTTGTCTGGAAAGCAAATACTGGCGCGAGCTTTAGGTAAAAAATGGCAGTATTCTAATTTCTCAAACCGATTATCGGCGATGCCACTTGCCGTCCCCCGGACTGACCAGCGCGTTAAGGATTCGAGGAAAGAGCTGGCGGACATCTCTAGTTTTAAGTGGTACGGCCTGTGGGGGGCAGGTCACTATATGAAGCCGATTTCTAATCAGCAGCTTTCGATTAAATTTGACCAGGAACATTAACGCGATGGACGACGCCGCTGAGACGGACACCCCCTCGGTAAAGGAGGCGCGACTGTGGCGCGACAAAGGCTGGACCGCCCGGGTCATCAAGAATGAAGACGATGAGGGCTGGGCTGTCGAGATGATCCTGGACGGAGAAGTAGAGCCGGTGCTGGTTGGACCGTGGACAATGGGTCGGGACAAGAGAAACCCGAAGCCGTTTGACGCGGCCACATTCAACACGCTGGTCAAGACGGCTTCGGAATTCCGGCTGCGCCAGGTGCAACACCTGCATGCAGCGCATCATCAGCGCATTACAGTAAATGCGGAATCCGGGCAGCTGACCGTATCGCTGGAAATCGTTGCGGACGAAGACGACCCCCATGCGCTATTGCGCGCCCACGACCCCAACGATTCCGTGCTGGCTCAAGTGCGCGTGGGTTCGGGTTTCAAGTTGAGCAGGGCCAGTGCAAGCGCTTGGATTGCCGATGGCTTTCGCAAACCGGGCCCATGAGGGCAGTGCACCCTAAGAAGTTGCTGCTGACCAAATGGACGGCGGTGGAGCCGGTATCCAAGCAGAAGCACTTTCTGGTCACTAATGTAATGCTCACCGAGATCCCCGACGGCAAGATTGAATGGATCGAGATCGAGGCGGTCTACTCCCGGAAGACCAAGCGGATACAGTGGCAGGAACTGCGTGACGAATCGGTCTGGTGCCAAGGCTGGGTTTGAGTTGCCCGATTCCGGCCCCGGAATGCAAAAAGCCCAACCGCAATGGCTGGGCTAAGTGCAAGAAACGCTACAAAATTTCAGTAGCTCCTCGACCTGGGATCGAACCAGGGACCTGCGGATTGACAGTTGAGCGGCCCTCCGCTGAAAGAGCCCCTCTGAGGTTGGACCATTTGACTTGCTATATATGCAAGTTATATATTCTAACTATATTTTTGATTGTATGAATGGAGGCCTTTTATGCCCGCATCAGTGAGCAATCGAGACAAGCTTCTTTTCCAATTCAAGAAAGACACTATGACCACGGTAAGTCGCGAGACGCTTTGTGAATTGGCAAGAACTTTGGGCTTTAATGAAACTCAGACGCTTCACTTCGCGGTTGCTCGGCTACGCGACGTCGTCCGCCGCGGAGAGAACCAGGGATCAGGGGATGGTGAAGAACCTTACCCACCGCTAACGATTGATCAACTCGTAGATATCCGCGCTTACGCGCCGAAACCGCAAGGCAAGTTAGTCCGCTGACGTCTTTTCGCCGGGCACACGACAGGTATCGCGCACGATGGTGTCCAGCTCCTCGATCAGGGTGCGAAAGCTGTGCACGGGGCTGCCATCTGAAAGGGTGTGAGAGAGCGCTTTTTGCTGCGCTGAGGTTGGGCGCACCGCTGGGTGTACATGTCTACATATCAACCGTCGCCAAACCGCGGATGCTCCTGATTACAGAAACAAATAGGCTCAAACGTGATTGCTCTAACGGAGGAACTTCAGACGAAAAGATCGTGACCAATGGGACAGACCCGATGGGGCGACCGACGAGCAGGTCTTGCTTATGACCACGTGCATGGAAACCTGGATCGTGTCGGATCGGTCGGCGCTGCAGGAGCACTATGGCCATAAGCTCCAGGAAAACGCGCTGCCCCCATTGAACAACTTGGAGGAGCGCAATCGATACGATGTGCATGACAGCTTGACCCATGCGTCCCGCAATTGCTCGAACGCATACGCCAAGGGCAAACGATCCTTCGAGATTGTGGGAAAGCTCGACCCCGCCGTATTGAGGCAGCATCTGCCCACCTTTGTCCGCGTTGATCGCGTTCTGAACGCGAACCTTTAACGTAGTGCCGGGCATGACCACCGACACCAGCGAAAAGGGCCTCGAAACGCTGATCATGCGCCACATGACCGGCACGGACGGCCTCGCCGTTCCGCCGGACGTGCTGGAAAGGGCGCCCGCCCCCTACGGCGGTACGGGCTATTTCGCAGGCAGCGCGAAGCAATACGACCGGGCTCACGCGCTCGACGTTCCGCAGCTCTCCGCATTTCTGCGAGCCACGCAGCCTGAGGCGTTCAAGAAGCTGGCGATGGCCCATGCCAACGACCCCAGGGACATCGACAGTTTGCCCTGACGACGGAGTGAGACCTGTAGAATCCCCCGCAGGCCCCAGCATAGGCGGCCGCTCCAGGAGACAGAAAAAATGCAAAGCCGCCTCACAGCCGCATTCTTCGCGGTTGCCTTAACGTTTGCGCCTTCGCTCCTGGCCCAGTCCTACCCAAATAAGCCGGTCCGCATCCTTGTCGGATACACCACCGGCGGGGCGGCGGACGCGGGATTGAGGCCGCTGGCCAAGGTGCTCGAGCCGCTTCTCGGTCAGCCCATTGTCATCGAGTACAAGCCGGGCGCCGCGGGTGCGGTCGCCATGGAGTACCTCGCCAAGGCGCCGGCGGACGGCTACACGCTGTACTACGCAGACAATGGGCCGCTTACGATTGCGCCTCACATGTACAAGGTGACTTACGACAGCCTCAAGTCATTCACGCACCTGGGCCACGTATGCGGCGGCGGCAGCATGCTCGTCGTGCATCCGTCGACGCCGTTCACGAGCGCGTCGGATGTCGTGGCGGCGGCCCGGCGCGAGCCGAACAAATGGAGCTACGGCACCTCAGGCATCGGCGGCCCGGGTCACCTGGCCGGCGAGTACTTCAAGAGCTTCACCGGGTCGAGCATTGCGCATGTTCCCTACAAAGGCGGCGCGCCGGCGATGACCGACCTGATGGGCGGCCAGATTCCGATGCTGTTCTCCTCCCTTGCGCCGGTCGTTGGGGCGGCGAAGCAGGGCCGCGTACGCCCGCTCGCCGTCACCACGCTGACTCGGTCCGCGGCCTTTCCGGACGTGCCGACAATGGACGAGGCGGGGCTGAAAGGATTCGAGGCTACGGCATGGTTCGGTATCGTGGGCCCGTCCGGCCTGCCGCCCCATGTCGCCACGCGCATCGCGCTGGCCCTGCAGAAGGCGGGCGAAGACAAGGCCATGCGCGAGCAGCAAAATTCCAACGGCTGCGACTCGAACATGATGACGCCCGCCCAGACCACCGAGAAGGTCCGGGCCGACTATGCGAAGTGGGGCAAGGTGATCAGGGACGCGAACATCAAGCCCGACTGAGTCTTGAAAGTGGAACATTTAGTTTAGTAGAGTGGCTGGCACAGCCGCTTTCCCGTCAGTTTGTATTACGTTTCTTAAATATGACCATTCCAGGAGACAAAAGCATGCAAATCCGCGTTAGTGCCGCCTTCTTCGCGGCTGCCGTCGCTTTTGCGCCCTCGCTCCAAGCCCAATCGACCTACCCCAACAAGCCCGTCCACATCATCGTCGGCTACGCCACCGGCGGATCCGCCGACGCAGGCCTGCGCCCCCTGGCACGTGCCCTCGAGCCACTCCTCGGCCAGCCGATCATCATCGAATACAAGCCCGGTGCAGCCGGAGGCGTGGCGATGGAGTTCATCGCCAAAGCCCCTACCGACGGCTACACGCTCTACTACGCCGACAACGGCCCGCTCACGATCGCGCCGCACGTGAACAAGGTGGTCTACGACAGCCTCAAGTCTTTCACGCACCTGGGCCATGTGTGCGGCAGCGGCAGCATGCTGGTGGTGCATCAGTCGACGCCGTTCAAGTCGATGAACGACGTGATCACGTTGTCCAAGGCCGATCCCGACAAGTGGAGCTACGGCACCTCCGGCGTCGCCGGGCCGCACCACCTGTCGGGCGAATTCTTCAAAAGCCTGACCGGCGCGAAGCTGCTGCACGTTCCTTACAAGGGCGGTGGCCCGGCGATGACGGACCTCATGGGCGGGCAGGTGCCGATGCTGTTTTCGTCGCTCGGTCCAATCGTTGGAGCGGTCAAGAGCGGCAAGATCCGGCCGCTGGCGGTGACTTCGCTCAAGCGCTCGGCCGCCTTTCCGGATGTGCCGACGATGAACGAGCTCGGCCTCAAGGGTTTCGACTCCACCGGCTGGTACGGCCTGGTCGGCCCGGCCGGCCTTGCGCCCGCAGCGGTAGCGAAGATCACGCAGATCCTCGCCAGGGCCAGGGAAGACAGGGCCATGCACAGCCAGATCAACGCCACCGGCTGCGACACCGAGATCCTCACGCCCGCGCAAACAATCGAGAAGGTCAAGACCGACCTCGTAAAGTGGGGTAAGGTCATCAAGGACGCGGGGATCAAGGCGGAGTAGGGTGGCCGCACTCATGTGGAGCTTGCTCGACCTGCTCCCCGAAACGCCGATGATCGACGTCCTCGACATCGGGGCGTCGCACAACGAAAAGCCGCCCTACCAGCCGCTGGTCGAGGCGGGGCGCGCGCGGATCGTCGGTTTCGAGCCGGACAAGGCCGAGTGCGAAAAGCTGAACCGCGAATACGGCGCCCCGCATCGCTTCTTTCCCCATTTCGTCGGCGACGGAAAGCCCGCCGTGTTCCACGAGACCAACTGGGCGCTCACCGGTTCACTGTACGAGCCAAATACGCCGTTGCTCGAAAAATTCCAGAACCTGGCCGAGGCCGTTGCGCCCGTGGCCAAACACGCAGTCGATACGACCCGGCTGGACGACCTCCCTGAGATCGGCAATGTCGACTTCATCAAGATCGATGTGCAGGGCAGCGAGTTGCCGGTGTTCCGCAACGGCTTGCGCGCACTGGCCTCGGCGGTGCTCATACAAACGGAGGTCGAGTTTCTCGAGCTCTACCGCGGCCAGCCGGTGTTCGCGGATGTCGATGTCTTCCTGCGCGCCAAGGGGTTCCAGTTCCATGCGTTCGACGGTTTCGGCGGCCGGGCTTTCAAGCCACTCGTCGCCAATGGCGACCTCAACGGCGTGTTCCGCCAGGTGCTTTGGTCCGACGCGCTCTACGTGCGCGATTGGATGGCGCTGGACCAACTCGATGCCGACAAGCTGCGCAAATACGCCGTCCTGGCGCACGACGTGCTGCGGTCCTATCACCTTGCGCACCTCGTGCTCTTGGCGCTCGATCGCAAGGCGGGGTCGGGTGTGGCGGGCGCGTATCTCGACCGCCTGACCAAGGGCGCCTAAGGCGGGACAGTCCGCGCCACGCGTGGCGCGCCGAAGACCTGGGTCCAGTAGGTGCCCATCGCGCTTTGGCGGTTGCTCGCCATGGCCACCCCCATCTCGGTGTAATCGGCCTGCATCAGGTTGGCGCAGTGAGTGGGGCTCGCAATCCAGGAGTCCACCGCGGCCTCCGCCGTCATCTGGCCGGCGGCGATGTTCTCGCCGGTGGTTCTGTAGTCGCAACCGGCACGTTCGACACGCGCCGCGGGCGTGGTGCCATCGGGGGCGTTGTGGGCGAAGTAACTCTTGCGCGCCATGTCCTCCGAATGTGTCCGTGCTGCGCGCTCCAGCGTTTCGTTCCACCGCACCGGACCGGCCGGCGGGTAGCTTTTCGGGCCGCAGTTGCGCGCTTGCGCCCGCGCCTGGTTCACCAGGGCAAGCAGGCGCGCGGCGAGGCCGGATTCATCGAGGCCGGCCGCGGGCGCAAAGGCCGCGGCAAGCAACACGGTCGTGGTAACGCCCTGCTGGTGGATGCCAAGATCGGACAGGCCGCGCTCGAGGATGGTCGGGCAGTAGTTCCCGGCCAGCAGGTTCTCGAGCGCGTGCGGGTCGGTGCTGCCGCTCATCACGATGCTTTTGACCATGACCGAGGGGTAGCCCGCTGCGCGTACGCTGGCTTCCAGTGTCCCGCCGCCGGCCAGCATCGCCGCGGCGCGATCGAGTTCTGCGCGACGGATGAAGTTGTGCAATTCCGGTTGCCCGCCGCACTTGCCGGCGCCCGAGCGCAGGCGGTTGATAAGGTCGGCGACCTCTTGCGGGGTGGCATGCGCCGCGGACCCCGGAGCGAGCGCGCACAGGAGGACCAAGAGTGCCGCGAGCGCTCTCAAGCTTCGCGGCAATGGATCTCCCACATCAGCGAAGCGTAGACCAACTGGACCTGGCTGTGCTCGCCGGCGAGGTTGGTGAACGTGACGGTCAGGAGGCCTTCCTCGTCCAACTCTCCAAAGGCGGGGATCGAAGGGCTCTGCGGGTCGTTGGCGACGCGCACCTTTATGTTGACCGCCTTGCCCGGCGCAGCCGTCTTTGCGCGCAGGCGGCTGAGCGGGTCCCTGAAATCGAACTTGTACCTTCGTCTGGTCATGCGTCGCGCGTTGATCGCGGAATCGGAATTGCGAGAATGATTGAAGCACCCGCCGGAGTAAACTGCGGACTGTCCAAGGAGGAAGAAACCATGGCGAAGGACGCAACATTTCTGCTCAATTGCTGGTACGTCGCCGCATGGGATCACGAGTTGATCGACGGCCGGCTCCTCGAACGCACGATCCTCGAGCTGCCGGTGCTGCTCTACAAGGGCGACTCCGGCCGCGCGGTCGCGCTCGACAACCGCTGCTGCCATCGCGGCGCGAAGCTCTCCAAGGGGCGTCTGGAGGGCGACTGCGTGCGCTGCATGTACCACGGCCTCAAGTTCGACCCGACCGGCAAGTGCGTGCAGATCCCCGGGCAGGACACGGTGCCGGCCAAGCTCGGCGTGCGCAGCTTCCCGGTGGTGGAGCGCGACCACATCGTTTGGATCTGGCTGGGCGATCCGGCCTTGGCCGACCCGGCGAAAATCATCGACATACCCTACCTACGCGATCCGGCATGGCGCGGCGTGCCCGATTACATGCACTACGACGCCGACTACCGCCTGATCGTCGACAACCTGAGCGACTTCGCGCACCTGGCCTTCGTGCACGCCAAGACGCTTGGCGGCTCCGAGGAGTACGCGTTCAAGACCAAGCCGGTGGCGGTAGAAAGGCTCGACAACGGCTTTCGCGTCGAGCGCTGGCACATGAACGCCAGCCCGCCGCCTTTTCACCGCAAGGTCACGCGCGACGATGCGGCCGTAGACCGCCGCAACATCGGCCTCATGTTCGTGCCAGGGATCTTTTTCCTTGAATCGATGTTCGCGCCGGCGGGATCGGGAGCCGAAAAAGGTAACCTCGAGGGTGCCAAGCAGTACCGCAACTGCCAGTTCTTCACGCCCGAGACGGCACGCAGCACGCACTTCTTCTGGAATTACCTGCACGACTACGACCTCGACAATCCGACCATCGCGCCTTTGCTCCACGACAGCATGGTGGAGGGATTTCTCGAGGACAAGGCGATCATCGAAGGCCAGCAGAAGGTGCTCGATGCCGACCCTGAGTTCAAGATGCACCCGATTGCCTCGGACGCCGCGCTGGCGCATTTCCGCCGCACGCTCGAGCGCAAGATCGAATCCGAGCGGCCGGGCGTCCGACAGGCCACCGCCTTAATGGGGAGATGAGCATGAGCCGTGACGTCATCAGCGTGGACAAACCCTGGACGAAGGACATCGCGTTCTCGCTGGGGGTGGCCTCGGAGGATCGCCTGCTATTTACCGCCGGAATCACGGCGCGGGATCCTCAGGGTAAGGTGGTCGGGGCGGGCGACATGCGAGCCCAGATCGACCAGTGTTTTCGCAACGTTGGCGACGTTCTGCGCGCGGCCGGTGCCGATTACGGCGATGTCCTGAAGTGGACGATGTACACGACCGACATCGTCGAGTATGGCCGGCATGGCGATGTGTGGCGCAGCTATTTCGTGGACAAGCCGGCAAGCACGCTGATCGAAGTGAGCCGCTTCGTGGTGCCCGAGATGCTGGTGGAGATCGAGGCCGTCGCGAGAGTGCCGAGGGCGCGCGGGTGAGCGGCGAGCTTTCCGAGTTCATTGAAGAGGCGGCTGGCGGCATCCTGGACGCGTGCACGCGCTGCGGCCGCTGCGTTGAGGTGTGCCCGGTGGTGCCTTTCGCCGGACTGGGCGGGGCGAGTCCCAAGGAGATCGTATCCGGCGTGCTGGATGCGCTGGCGGCCACCGCGCCGCTCTCGGGCGACGCGGCGATATGGGCGCACCAATGCAATGGCTGCGGCGAGTGCCTCCCGGCGTGCCCAGAAGGGGTCAATCCGCGCCGGATGATCATGCTTGCCAACACCCGCGATGCGCGCCACGGGTCGGCGACTCCGCAGCTTTTTCGCAAGATGGCGCGCGCGATCCGCCTGATGGCCGCGATGCAGCTGGTGCCCGAGGACGTGCGCCGCCTGCTGCAGCCGCCGCGGGCGCGCGACGCGGAAGTGGTGTTCTACCTGGGCTGCAACGCGATCCGAACGCCGCATATCCTGTTCAACGCGATGTACGTCCTCGATGCGCTCGAAGTCGACTACGAGGTCCTCGGCGGTCCGGCCGCGTGCTGCGGCATCATCCACAGCAAATGGGAAGGGGACCTCAAGACCGGTGGGCAGGTGACCACCGCCACGCTGCAGCGCTTTGGCGAGTTCAAGCCTAAAAAGGTCCTGAACTGGTGCCCGTCGTGCGAACTGCACATCGGCGAGACCATCAAGGGATACCGCCAGACTTCCTTCGACTTCGACCACATCACCAAATATCTCGTGGAGCGGGAGGCGGACCTCAAGGCGCGCCTGACCACGCCGGTCAATATGCGCGTGCTGCTTCACGCGCATGTCGGCATGTCCGAACTCGGTGGCAACGTCGCTCGCCTGTTGCGCGCGATCCCGGGCCTTACCCTGGTCGATACGCTGTTCGAGGCCGGTTACACCTGCGGCGGGTCTGGCGCCGACCGCTCGCCCGCGCTGAAATCGCACCTGCGCGAAGAGACATTGCAGCGCGTCGGCGCGTCCGACTGCGATGCATTGGTGTCCCTTTATCACGGCTGCCACATGCAGCTCGCCGCGGCCGGCCATGAGCACGGCTTCCGGGTGGTCAACTTCACCGACTTGCTGGTGCGCGCGCTCGGCGGGACCGCGCGCGAGGACGCGCTGGAGGCGTACCGCGCGGTCAACGAATGGCAGGCCATCGCGCGTGAGGCCAGGCCGCGGCTTAAGGCAAGCGGGATCGACATCGATGCGCAAACGCTGGCGGCCGTGCTGCCCGAAGTGTTTGCGCTGGCCGAGTTCCGCGGCGGCCTGCAGGCGTTTTCCGGACCGGAGAAACAGGCCTGAAAGTCAATGATTTAATTATAAAGACCGGCTCGTGGATTAACTTTCCTGTCAGTTCGTATGTCAGATCTTAGATATTCACCAGGAGATCCGGCGACCCGGGTAGCGTGTGTCGAGGCGCAAGCCCGGCGCGCCGAAACGCCTTGCGGCGAGGGTGCGCTCGCCTGGCGGCGGTGGGGGGCGGGGCCGGCCATGGTGCTCCTGCACGGCGGTACCGGGTCGTGGACGCACTGGATCCGCAATGTCGAGGCGCTCGCCGCTGCGCGCTCGGTGTGGGTACCCGACATGCCGGGATTTGGCGATTCCACCAGCCCGCCTAAGGGCTCGGACGTCAGTGCAATCGCAGGGATCCTCGCGCGCGGGCTCACGCAGTTGCTGAAGTCCGGGGAGAAAGTCGAACTCGTCGGATTTTCTTTCGGCGGGCTGGTGGCGGGTCATCTCGCTGCAGCGCATCCGGAGCGGGTCGCCAGGCTTGTGCTCGTCGGCGCGGGAGGGCTGGGCCTGCGCGACGGCAAGAAGCTGCCGCTCGTGGCCTGGCGGCACCTCAAAGATGAGGCCTCGCGAATGGCAGCCCACCGCCACAACCTCGCCAATCTGATGCTGTGGAGCGAGGCGAAGATCGACGACCTGGCGCTGCACATCCAGTCGAGTAACGCGGAGCGCTCGCGCATCAACAGCGGGCCGTTCTCGCGCGGCGACGTGCTGTTGACGCCGTTGTCGAAGGTCAAGGCGCCGGTGGCGGGAATCTGGGGCCGCCACGACCCCACGGCCGCCCCGCGCCTGGCCGAAGTCGGGCCCATCCTCAGGCGCACCGATGCGACGGCTACCGTCGCGGTTGTGGAAGGCGCTGGGCACTGGGTGATGTACGAGCAGCCGGGGAAGGTCAACGAGCTTTTGCTTCGGGGCACAGGCTAGGCTGGTCCGTGACTTTCGCGCTGCGGCCCTTGCTTTTGCGGGATGCCGCCCCGAGCTTCCGGAGATGAAATACAAGGACTACTACGCAGCGCTCGGGGTCCCGCGCGATGCCGGTGCCGCCGAAATCAAGAAGGCATACCGTAAGCTCGCGCAGAAGCACCATCCCGATGTGTCCAAGGATCCCGGCGCAGAGGCCAGGTTCAAGGACATTGCCGAAGCCTACGCGACCCTCAAGGACGCGGAAAAGCGCGCGGCCTACGACAGGCTGGGCGCGCACAGGCCGGGCGAGGACTTCCAGCCGCCGCCGGACTGGGGCGGCGGTCATGCGCACGGGCCGGCGGACATGCGCTTCGAGGACATCGACCTGTCGGACTTGTTCGCTGGCCTCGGCGGGCGGGGTCCACGGGGGGGCGGGCGGCCACAACATTTCGATGCCTGGCCAGGATTTCGAGGTGACGGCGCGGATCTCGCTTGAAGACGCCGCCAACGGGACGCTGGTCGAGCTGAACCTGAGCGTGCCGGAGTACGCCGTGGGAGGCTGCCTTGGGGGCGACGGTGGCTGTGCCCACGTTGGCGGGGGCGGTTCACCTGAAGGTGCCTGCGGGCACGCTGGCCGGACAAAAACTGCGCCTCTCGAAGCGCGGGCTGCCGCGGCACGCAGGTGAGCCGGGCGACCTTTACGCGATCGCGCAGGTCGTCGTGCCGCCGGAGCTGACGGCGCGGGAGCGCGAATTGTTCACCGAACTAGCGGCGGGTTCGAAGTTCGACCCGCGCAGCCATTTCACGACGGAGGCCCCGGATGGCCACTGAACACGAAGAAACCGCCTGGATGAACGAGCACTCCCAGGTGACGCTGGCCGAACTCGCATTGCTGTCGGGGCTGCCGGACGAGATGCTTGTCGAGCTGGTCGAGTGCGGGGCGCTTTTCCCGCTCGACCCGGGGGCAGCGCAATGGAATTTCAGCGCGCGCTGCGTGGTGACCATGCGCAAGGTGGGGCGCTTGCGCGACGACTTCGAACTCGATGCGAACGCCCTTGCAGTGGCGCTCTCGTTCCTGGAAAGGATCCGCGAACTCGAGGACCAGCTGCGTGCCGCGCACGCGCAGATGCCGCGGCAATTCCTCCGCTAGCGAGCCTGGCCGGTTTCAACGCTTCGCGTAGGGCCGGAATACGGCGGCGCATGCGCCTGCCCGCGCCGCCGGCTCGCCGATCTCGGCATGACAACGCAGCAGCCTGAACACCGCCTTGGGCACGCTCTTATCCAGCTTTTCGGCATGGAAATCCCAAAGGCGCTTCGCGCCGGCCTTGTCGCCCGCGGCAAGGTACCCGGTGAGTCCGGCCATCCACAAGTATTCGCGGCTTTCGACATTGATTTCCGTTGGGTTCGCGAGCATCTGGCCGGCGATCTCCGCCATCCGGATCGCGTCGCGCAGCGCGACGGCGCGCAACAACTCGATCCACTGCTGCTGGTATTTGGCCAGGCCGGCGTAACAGGGTGCGTCCATGATGCGTTTCCAGACGAGGCCGGCCTGCTCGGGCGGAAGGACGGGGTTCAGAGTTTCGGCGACGCGCCATAGCGAATGAAGCCATACGTCCTCCTCTCGCGCGTTGCGGCAGTCGAGCAGCCGCAGCTTGACCACTTCCAGGTCCTTCTGGAGCTGGGATGAAGTGCCGCGCGGGCCGGGCGCCCTCTCGGCCAGCAGGTAGTCCCGGATGTACGCCGCCTGGCGGGTCTTTTCGATGCGCTCGAAATCCGACGCCCCCTCGAACAACGGATTCACCGGGCGCTTGCCGCGTCGCGGCTCGAGCATTTCGAGCACCGGCACAGGCAGGACGCCAAGTGATACGACGTCGACTGCGCTCCTCTCCGTAAACCGGTAACGCGCCGCGTTGAGGTCGAGGATCGGGTAGTAGTCGGAGTTCGCGGGCATGCCGTAGGTCAGGAAGAGCGGTTCGAGCGTCTGCCGGTTGCCGATGTAGCGCGCATCGAGGTCGCCCTCGGAGAGCACGCGCATGTTGAAGAATTCGCGCGCAAGGCCCGGATGCTCGAAGGCTTTGGCAGTGAGCGGCAGGGCGAGCGGTTTGTCGCTCGCGACGATGAGGAGGTCGTGGTCGCTCGCCGCGAAGATCGCGTAGTGCGGGAAAGTGTTGCCGAGCGCGGCGAGCACCGAAGCGGCCAGCGAGGTGTCGATCTCGTACAGCTGGAACCACTGGACGAGCAGGCCGTCGGGGTTCAGGTGGGTGCGGATGCGGCGATAGAACTCTTCGGTGAACAGGCTCGACACCCCGCTGACCCACGGGTTGGAGGGCTCGGAAATGATGATGTCGTAGCGCCTGTTGTGCGTCGAGAAAAAACTCTTGGCGTCATCGATGATGATCTTTCCGCGCGGATCGGCGAATGCCGCCCCGTTTCTGGGCGAGAAGCCGCGGGAGGCTTCGGCCATCGCGGCTTCGATCTCGACCGTCTCGACCTGTTCGATTTGCAGGCTCTGGAGCAGCGTGTGCATGGTGAGCCCGGTGCCGATGCCGATCAGCGCTGCACTCTTGGCGTTGGGCTTGAGGACGAGCGGGATCGCGCCGGTCAGGACCATGGTGATCTCGTCGCTGCCCGGGCCGCCGCCCGTCATCGTGATCGAGCCGTCGGACTTGCCGTTGGTGCGGATGCTGTAGGTGCCCGAGTAGTCGACCAGGTGCACCGTCGAGGTCTTGCCGTCCTTCTGGTAGAGGATCTTCGCGTTCTTCGAGCCTTCGAGGTCGCCGTGCCGGAAAACGCCCGCGGTCATCTTGTTGACGTCGAGCTCGAACGCGAGCGAGACCGGCAGGAAGAGGAGCACGCAAGCAACCGCCGCGCCGGCGAACTGGCGCCGGGCCGAAACGAAATACCACAGCAAGCCCAGGCCGAGCGCTGCGTCGACGAGGCTCCCCGCGATCAGCGACCCTTTGAGGCCGAGCATCGGCAGCCCGATGTGGACTGCGAAGAGGACGCCGGCGATCGCCCCGAGCGTATTGGCCGCGTAGACTTTGCCGATGGCGGATTCGCCGGCACCGCGGCGCAGCAGCGCGCCGGTGATCAGCGGAAGCGTCATGCCGGCGCAGATCGCCGCCGGGAGCATGACCAGTGCGGCAATCGCCTGACCGGAAAGATTGAAGAAGAGGTACCCGGCATCGGTGCGCGCCAGGCCCTTCATGAGGAATCCCATGAGCTCGAATGTCTGGTCGTAGACGAGCAGCGTGCAAAGCGCGAGCAGGCCCATGACCACCTGTACCCAGCCCAGCAGCCGTTCAGTGTTGGCTGCCGAGTCCACGAGGCGCCGCACGGCGAGACCACCAAGCGCAAGCCCCAGGATGAAGGTCGAAAGCATGAGTTCGAACGAGTGGGTCGATGAACCGAGCACGAGAGCGAGCATCCTGATCCAGCTGATCTCGTAGATGAACGAAGCGAGCCCGGTGGAGAAGGAAACCGCAAGCAGGGCAAGCACCACACCCTGATCTCGCTGCGGTTCTTCCCGCATCGGTGCGACGTCGATCGGGCGCGCGAGCCACCAGACGATCGAAGCGAGAACCAGGTTGACCGCGCCGGCGAATCGCAGCGTGCCGGGGAGGCCGGCCCATTCGATGAGCACGAATCCGCTCACCAGCACGCCGACGGCCGCGCCCAGGCTGTTGGTGAAGTACAGCATCGCCACTGACTCGCCGGAGGCAGCCGGGTGCGAGCGCACGAGCCCTCCGCTCATCAGCGGGAAGGTCATGCCAAGGAGGATCGACTGCGGCAGGATCAGCAGCACGCAGAGCGCCAGCTTGGCGGCAAGTGCGAGCGCGTCGGAGTCGAGCGCCGGCAATACGGTCGCGTAGGCGAACCCAGTCGAGGCGACGAAGACCTCGTGGAACCCAAGCGCGAGCAGGCCGACCATCGCCTCGACCGCCGCATAGCCCAGCAGCGGGTTTGCGATGCGCGTGGACCAGCGGCCCATGAGCGCGCTGCCCAGCGCAAGGCCGCCCATGAACACGATCAGCACCAGCGACTGCGCGTAGGCGGCATGCCCGAGGAACAGCTTGAGGTAGTGCGTCCAGATCGATTCGTAGATCAGGCCCGCGAAACCCGAAGCGGTGAAGAGCAGGTAAAACGCTGCGCGCCCGGGATTCTTTCCTCCGGGCAATGGGTCCTTGGGCATTTTTTCCTTCAGGTGGTCCAGCGCGCGAGAAGCGCATCGACTTCGGCGTGGGTCGGGGTGCCGCTGCGGCCGCCAAAGCGCGTGCATTTGAGGGCCGCGGTGGCGGAAGCAAATCGAGCGGCGGCCGTCGTGCCCAACTTGTGCGCGAGCGCATAGGCATACGCGCCATGGAAGACGTCCCCCGCGCCGAGCGTATCGACGACCGCGACGTCCGGCACGCCGATACGATGCGCCCGTCCGTTGTCGTGCCACACGAAACCGCGTCCGCCTAGCGTGACGCCGGCGAAGCCGCCCGAGCGCGCTGCGATCGAAGCCAGGCGCTCGTCGTGCCCGAGGCCTTCGGTCGCAAGCATCAGGCCTTTTTCGGAGAAGATCGGGTGGCTGGCGAGCGGGGCGATTTCGGCGAGGATGGCCGCAGGCGCGATGTCGCCGTCGAACACCGAGGGAATACCCAGTTCGCGCGCCTTGCGCAGGACCTGGCGGGCCGCGGGCCACCAGCGGCAGTCCGCATGCACCACGTCGAAGCCGGCAAGATCCTCCAGCGGCAGCGCTGGCTCTGCATCGAACGTGGCCGGATCGTAATACCCGCAGACCAGGCGCTCGCCCGCTTCGTCGACCATGATCGCAGAAACGGCCGATCGTTGCGGCACGCGGATCACACCTGAGGTGCCGACCCGTTCGGCCGCGAGTTCGGCCAGGATGTCCGCGCCGCTGGCGTCCTCGCCGACCGGTCCCCAGAATTCGACCTCGCCGCCCAGCCTTGCGACGGCCACGGCCGCGTTCGCAGCCATGCCGCCGCTGATGCGCACGTACTGGGAGGCGCGGACCTTGGTCGCTTCGGTCGGGATCTTCGCAAGGCGAAAGACATGGTCGATCGTCGCCATGCCCACGCAAAGAATCCGCGGCGCGGGCATCAGGGAAGGATGTCGAGGCGCGCGGTCATCGTTAGCGAGAGAGTGCGAACAACGAGATCTGCGGAACGAACCCGATGAGCGCGGAAATCAGGATCATCGCAAACACGAACGGTGCTGCCTCGCGCGCGATTGCGCCAACCGGCGTTCGCGTGAGGCCCGACATCGCGAACAGGTTGAGCCCGAACGGGGGCGTGACGAATCCCAGGCCCAGCGTCGTGATCATGAATCGCGCCGATGTCCCAAGCATCGCCGGAAAGTCCGCCGCACGGCGTTCGGAGCTCATGGCCGCAGCACGATCTTCGCCGCCGCCGCGCGACCGGCATGCAGGTCACGGAAGGCGGCCGCGCCCTCTGCCAGCGGGCGTTCCTCGACCCAGGCCAGGTCTCCGAATGCACCCTGGTAGAGGGCCTGGACCGCGGCCCGCAGGTCGGCGGTCGTGTAGGTATAGGTGCCGACCAGCGTGATCTCGGCGAGCGTGAGCTTGCGCATGTCGATTTCGCTGGCCCAGTCCATGAGGCCGATGTGCATCACCACGCCGCCCGGCTTGACCGCGGCGAGGGCAGCGTTGCGCGTTGCCTTCCCGCCGACCGCGTCGATGACGAGGTCCATGCTGTTTTCCGCCGGCGCGCCGGCCCGGTCCGCTGCAGCGGGGTCGAACACGGATACGCCTGCCGCCTTCCTTACCGATTCGCGCCGCAGCGCATTCGTTTCGCCAACGCTGACCGCCCTGCATCCGTAACTTCTGAGGAGGAGGGCGGTGAGCATCCCGATGGCGCCACCGCCGATGACGAGCGTTCGGCATTCGGGCAAGGGGCGCGTGAGCGAGCGTGCTGCGACATTGATGGCGTGCAACGCAGTGGCCGCAGGTTCGGTCAGGGCCGCCGCGACCTCGGTCATGTCCTGGGGAATGTCGATCACGCTTGCGGCGGCGGTCGTCATGAATTCGGCAAAGCCGCCGGCGCGCGTCATGCCGATCATCGTGCGGTTGGCGCACAGGTTGTTGCGTCCCTGGAAGCAGAACTCGCAGGTCCCGCATGTGATCAGTGGATTGACCGTGGCCCGACGGCCCTTTCCCGGTCCTTCGAGGATGCGGCCGACCAGTTCGTGGCCGAGGATCAGCGGCGGATTGCGGCGAGGATCGTGGCCGTGATAGGCGTGCATGTCCGAACCGCAGATGCCGACCGCGTCGATCTTCATGAGCACTTCGCCCGCGGCGATCCGGGGCTCGGGCTCTTCGCGCCAGGTGACTTCGTTCGGGGCGGTATAGACGAGGGCTTTCATCGGGTCATCCTGCAGAGAACCCGCCATCGACAAAGAGCGTCTGGCCGGTGACATAGTCGGAAGCGTGGCTGGCAAGGAAGACGGCCGCGCCGCGCAGATCCGGCAACTGGCCGTTGCGCCCGATCATGGTGCGATCGGCCATCGCTTGCCAGCGCACCGGGTCGCTGGTGACCGGCAAAGTGAGCGGCGTGGCGAAGAATCCGGGCCCGATGGCGTTGGTGTTCACGCCGTGCCGGGACCATGCCTCGGCCTGCGCGCGGGTGAGTTGCAGGATGCCGCCTTTGGATGCGCCGTACGGACCGCTATTGCCGAACGCGCGCACCGACTGCATCGACGCGATGTTGATGATCTTGCCCCAGCCCTTGGCGATCATTGCGGGCGCGAGTTTTTGCGCGAGGAAGAAGGGCGCATCGAGGTTTATTTTCAGCGTCGTGTCCCAATCTTGTTCCGTGATTTCGAGCATGGGGCGGCGAATGTTGACGCCGGCGGCCGAGACGAGGATGTCGGGCGCGCCGAAGAACGACGGCGCCTTCTGCGCGCAGGCATCGATTGCGCTGCGGTCGGTGAGGTCGCAGGGGATCGTCGCCGCGCGCCCGCCCTTGGCTTCGATCGATTGCTTTGCTGCGTCGAGTTCCGCAGCCCGACGGGCGACAAGGACGACCGCCGCCCCGGCTTCGGCGAGTGCATCGGCGATCTCGCCACCGATGCCGGAATTCGCGCCGGTGACCAGCGCCACCTTGCCGGCGAGGTTGAACAGCTCGCAGATCGGCTTGGCGTTCATCAGAGCTTCACGCGCTCGCCGCGATCGAACTGTTCGCCGGGAAAATATTTCTCCAGCCGGTCGTCTGCGGTGCGCGCATGGGCTTCCATGCCCTCGAGGCGCGAAATGCGCGCAGTGACCTGGCCAATCTGCCGCGACGCCTCCCGGCTCATGCGCTGCCAGGTGAGGGTCTTCATGAATTCGTGCACCGACAGCCCGCCTGAATCGGTTTCCGGTGTCTTGGCGGCTTTCTCGAGGTAGCTTTGAGTCATGGTGACCAGTTGTTCTTGGTTTCGGGTCAGCGCATACAATGCAGGCCCTTTCGTTCAGGCTATCCAGCCGGCATAGCCCCGTCAATATGCGCCGCAGCCGCGAATCGCAAGGCCGGCAGTGATCGGTTCATCCACTACGCGGATTGCCGCATTCTACTTCGCGTATTTCAGTTACCTGGGGGCCTACGCGCCCTACTTCACGCTCTATCTCGCGGGCGAGGGCTTTGCAGCCGGGGAGATCGCGACGATCCAGGCGCTTCCGCAATTCGTGCGGATTTTCGCGCCGATGGCCTGGGGGTGGCTGTCCGATGCGACCGGATCGCGGCGGGGAGTGGTGGCGCTCTCCTGCGGGCTCACCACATTGGCGATCGGCGTGCTGTTCTTCGTCTCGGGGTACTTCCAGACGGCGCTGACGGTCGCCGCCATCGGATTGTGTTCGGCTGCAGTGCTTTCGATCGTCGATGCGCTGACGTTCTCGGTCCTTGGCGCGCGCACCGACCGTTACGGCCCGATCCGCCTGTGGGGCTCGGTAGGTTTCATTTTCGCGGTGCTGGCCACCGGGGTCCTTCTGGACTTTGCGCCGGTGGGACGGCTCATCTGGGTGCTGTTCGGGCTCTGCCTGGCAACCCTTGTGGTTTCCCTCGGCCTGCCCTCGCCCCCGGTCGAGCATTCGGTGCATGCCAAGGGAAGCCTCGGCTCGATCCTGAAACGCCCGGAGGTCGTTGCGTTTTTTGCAGCCTGCACTTTCATGACCGTTGCTCACGGGGCGCTCTACGTCTTTTATTCGATCTACCTCGTCGAGCACGGGTACTCCAAGACCCTGGTCGGGCTGATGTGGATGCTCGGCGTGCTTGCGGAAATCATCGTGTTCATCGCGATGCCTTCGCTGATCCGGCGTTTCAGCCTGAAGGCGATCCTGCTGGCAAGCCTCCTGGCCGCCGGCGTGCGATTCGCCGCCATCGGCTGGGGGGTCGAGTGGCTTGCGATACTCGTCATCGCCCAGTTGCTGCATGCGGCCACCTTCGGTTCCTTTCACGCCGCCTCGATCGCGGCAGTGCACCGCCTGTTCGCCGGCCCCCTCCAGGTCCGCGGACAGGCGCTCTACATGAGCATCTGCTATGGATTGGGCGGAATGGTGGGCACGCTGCTCGCTGGCGCCACCTGGGAGTCTCTTGGCGCTTCCCTTACATTCGGGGTCAGCGCGCTCTTCGGCCTGCTCGGGGCGGGGCTGGTGGCATGGCGCGTGAAGGTCTAGCGCCGCGCTAAACTTATGCTTGGGAGATGGCGATGAAGAATTTCGGGATTGCAGTCCTTGTACTGGCGCTTGCCGGATGCCAGAACGTGCAGACGACGCAGCCTGGCGCGGTCGGCATCGACCGTTCCCAGTCCATGCTGGTGTCGTCCAAGCAGATCAACGACAGCGCGAAGAAGGCCTATGCCGAGACCATGCAGCAGGCCGCGCAGAAGGGCCTGCTGAACCGCGACGCGGCACAGACGGCGCGCGTGCGCGCCGTGGCCGCGCGCCTGATCGGCCAGACCGGCGCCTTTCGGACGGACGCGCCCGGTTGGCAGTGGGAGGTCAACGTGGTGACTGCCAAGGAGGTCAATGCGTGGTGCATGCCCGGCGGCAAGATTGCCGTGTACACGGGGATCCTCGACGGGCTGAAACTGACCGACGAGGAGCTCGCCGCGGTCATGGGCCATGAAATCGCGCATGCGTTGCGCGAGCATGGGCGCGAGCGCGCCTCGCAGGCCATGGCGCAGGGGTTGCTGATCGGCGTGCTCGGCGCGGTGGCGGGTTTGTCCGGGACGGCGCAGGACCTGTCCAGGACCGTGCTCGACCTGACCTTCAACCTGCCGAACTCGCGCCAGGACGAGACCGAGGCCGACAGGATCGGTGTCGAGCTCGCCGCGCGTGCCGGTTTCGATCCGCGAGCAGCGGTCACGTTGTGGCAGAAGATGGACCAGAAGGGCGGCGGGTCCTCTCCCGAATTCCTTTCAACGCACCCGGCCGGACAGACCCGGATCGCGGACCTGCGGGTGGTGTCTGAAAAGGTCATGCCGCTCTACGAGAAGGCGCGCCCAGTGCGCTGAAATCATGGCGCATTTGGTCGCCCGCGGCCTATTGGAAGCGGCCTGCCTGTGCCATAATCCATGGTTCTGCCGCGCGCGTTTCGCGACATGGAATGAAAATGGCACAGACACTCTACGACAAGCTCTGGGACAGCCACGTGGTGCACGTCGAGGAAGACGGCACCGCGTTGCTTTACATCGATCGCCACCTGGTGCATGAAGTCACCAGCCCGCAGGCCTATGACGGCCTGAAGCTGGCCGGCCGCAAGCCGTGGCGTATCTCGTCGGTCGTTGCGACGGCAGACCACAACACGCCCACCACCGGCTGGGACAAGGGCATCGAGGGCATCGCAGACCCGATCGCCCGCCTGCAACTCGAGACGCTCGACGCAAACATGCGCGAGTACGGCGCCAAGGTGTATTTCCCTTTCCGCGACAAGCGCATGGGAATCGTGCACGTGATCGGGCCGGAGCAGGGCGCGACGCTGCCCGGGATGACGGTGGTCTGCGGCGACTCCCACACCAGCACGCACGGCGCCTTCGGCTGCCTGGCGCACGGCATTGGCACCTCGGAAGTCGAGCATGTGCTCGCCACGCAGTGCCTCGTGCAGAAGAAAATGAAGAACATGCGCGTCACCGTCGAGGGTGTCCTGCCGGGTGGCGTGACCGGCAAGGACATCGTTCTTGCCGTGATCGGCAGGATCGGCACGGCCGGCGGCACGGGTTCGGCGATCGAGTTCGCGGGCTCGGCCATCCGCGCGCTGTCGATGGAAGGCCGCATGACGGTCTGCAACATGGCGATCGAGGCCGGCGCACGGGCCGGCATGGTCGCAGTGGACGAAACCACCATCGAATACCTGAAGGGCCGCCCGTTTTCCCCGAGCGGTCCCGAGTGGGACCAGGCGGTCGTCTACTGGCGCACGTTGAAGAGCGACCCGGGCGCGAAGTTCGACCGCGAGGTCACGCTGAATGCGAGCGAGATCATCCCGCAGGTGACCTGGGGCACCTCGCCGGAGATGGTCGTGCCGGTGGATGGCGCGGTGCCCGACCCGGAAAAGGAAAAAGATCCGACCCGACGCGAAGGCATGGAGCGCGCGCTGGTCTACATGGGCCTCAAGCCGAAGACGCTGATCCAGGACATCCTGCTCGACAAGGTGTTCATCGGGTCGTGCACCAACTCGCGCATTGAGGACCTGCGAGCGGCCGCGGCGGTGGCCAAGGGCAAGCAGGTTGCCTCGAACATCAAGGTCGCGATGGTAGTACCGGGCTCGGGCCTGGTGAAGGCGCAGGCCGAGAAAGAGGGTCTGGACAAGGTGTTCCGCGATGCCGGTTTCGAATGGCGCGAACCGGGCTGTTCGATGTGCCTGGCGATGAACGCGGATCGCCTCGATCCGGGTGAGCGCTGCGCATCGACCTCGAACCGCAATTTCGAAGGGCGCCAGGGCGACGGCGGCCGCACGCACCTCGTTTCCCCCGCCATGGCCGCGGCTGCGGCGATCGCGGGGCATTTCGTCGACGTAAGGCAGTGGCGATAGGGCTATGGAAAAATTCACCGTACTGACAGGGTTGGTTGCGCCCATGGACCGCGCCAACGTCGACACCGACGCGATCATTCCCAAGCAGTTCCTCAAGTCGATCAAGCGCACCGGCTATGGGCCGAACCTGTTCGATGCATGGCGGTATCGCGACCATGGTGAGCCGGGCATGGACAATTCCGTTCGCCCGCTAAACGAGGAATTCGTCCTCAACCAGCCGCGGTACAAGGGCGCCCAGATCCTGATCGCACGCAAGAATTTCGGCTGTGGCAGCTCGCGCGAGCACGCGCCGTGGGCGCTGCAGGATTTCGGTTTTCGGTGCGTGATCGCGCCGTCGTTCGGCGACATTTTCTACATAAACAGCTTCAAGAACGGTTTCCTGCCGGTCCTCCTCGCGGAATCCGAGGTGGACAAGCTGTTTTATGAGGCCGCTTCCTTCCCCGGGTTCAAGCTTGTGGTCGACCTCGACGCCCAGAGCGTCGCCACGACCACGGGGAGCCTTTCGTTCCGATTCGAGATCGAAGGCTTCCAGAAATATTGCCTCTTCAACGGGCTCGACGAGATCGGCCTCACCCTGCGCCACTCCGAAAAGATCCGCGCGTTCGAGGCCATCCGCACGCAGCAGTTCCCCTGGTTCTTCCGCTAGGGCGACATGAAAGTCCGACCATGAAGATCGCAGTCCTCCCCGGCGATGGCATCGGCGCTGAAATCGTTGCGCAGGCCCTGCGCGTGCTCGAGCGTCTTGAGTTGCCGCTGGAAACCGAAGAGGCGCCGGTCGGCGGCGCGGGCTATGACGCCTCCGGCGATCCGCTCCCGGAGGCAACACTTAAGCTGGCGAAGGACGCGGATGCGATCCTGTTCGGCGCGGTCGGCGGTTGGCAATACGACAAGCTTCCGCGCGCGAAGCGACCCGAGCAGGCGATCCTGGGTCTAAGGAAGCACCTCGGCCTTTTTGCCAACCTGCGCCCCGCGCAGGTTTACGCGGAACTGGCCGGCGCATCGGCGCTCAAGGCCGAGGTCGTCGCCGGCCTCGACATCCTCATCATCCGCGAGTTGACCGGCGACATCTATTTCGGCCAGCCGCGCGGCATCCGCAAGCGTGACGACGGCGAACGCGAAGGGTTCGACACGATGCTTTACTCGGAGGGCGAGATCCGCCGGATCGCGCATGTCGGCTTCAAGGCCGCGCTGAAACGGGGGCGCAAGCTGTGCTCGGTGGACAAGGCCAATGTGCTCGAGACATCGCAACTCTGGCGCGATGTCGTGACCGAAGTCGGCAAGCAATACCCGGACGTTGAGCTGTCCCACATGTACGTGGACAACTGCGCAATGCAGCTGGTGAGGACGCCAAAGCAGTTCGACGTCGTCGTGACCGGCAACATGTTCGGCGATATTCTTTCGGACGAGGCGTCGATGCTTACGGGGTCGATCGGAATGCTGCCTTCGGCGTCGCTCGATGCGAACAACAAGGGGCTGTATGAGCCGATCCACGGGTCAGCGCCGGATATCGCGGGAAAGGACATCGCGAACCCGCTCGCCACGATCCTGTCGGCGGCCATGATGATGCGTTACTCGTTGCAGCAGCCGGCCGCCGCCGACCGGATCGAGGCGGCGGTGAAGAAGGTGCTGAAGGAGGGTTATCGCACGGCGGACATTGCCGAAAGCGGTGCGAAGCAGGTGGGCACGCAGGCGATGGGCGCAGCCGTGGTGGCCGCGCTCTAGTGTCCCGGAGGAAGGATCATGCTTAGAGTCGGTATCGTCGGTTGGCGCGGAATGGTGGGCTCGGTCCTGGTGCAGCGCATGCGCGAGGAGAAAGACTTCGACCACATCGAGCCGGTGTTTTTCTCGACCTCGAAGGCGGGTAGCAAAGGGCCGTCCATCGGCAAGGAGACCGGTCCGGTCAAGGACGCGAACTCGATCGAGGAACTCATGGCGTTGCCCGTAGTGATCACGTGCCAGGGCGGCGACTACACGAACGACATCCATCCGAAACTGCGCAAGGCCGGGTGGAAGGGCTACTGGATCGACGCCGCCAGCGCTCTTCGCATGGCAGACGACGCAGTCATTGTGCTCGACCCCGTGAATAGGCCGGTGATCGAGTCGGCGCTGGGCAAAGGCGTGCGCGACTACATCGGAGGCAACTGCACCGTGAGCCTGATGATGATGGGCATGGACGGTCTGTTCAAGCACGACCTGGTCGAGTGGATGACGTGCATGACCTACCAGGCCGCTTCGGGCGCCGGGGCTGCCGGAATGACCGAGCTTGCGGCGCAGATGGCCCATCTTGGCGACAAGACGCGCAACCTGCTGGCCGACCCGGCGAGCTCTGCGCTCGAAATCGACGCCACCGTGACGCAATCCCTTAGAAACGGGGGGCTGCCGAAGGAGAACTTTGGCCACCCTCTGGCAGGGAGCCTGCTGCCGTGGATAGACAAGGACATGGGTAACGGCCAGAGCCGCGAGGAATGGAAGGCTCAGGCCGAGGCGAACAAGATCCTCGGCCGCAGCGAGCGCCCGATCCCAGTGGACGGAATTTGCGTGCGGATAGGGGCGATGCGGTGCCACTCGCAGGCGCTCACGGTCAAGCTGAAGAAGGACGTGCCGCTCGACGAGATACAGGGGATGCTTGCGGAGGCCAACGACTGGGTGAAGGTGGTACCCAACCGGCGCGAGGAAAGCCTTGCGGAACTTACGCCAGCGGCGGTGAGCGGCAAGCTTTCGGTGCCTGTCGGCCGGCTGCGCAAAATGCCGATGGGAGGCGAGTACCTGGCGGCCTTTACAGTGGGCGACCAACTCCTGTGGGGCGCCGCAGAGCCTTTGCGCCGCGTTTTGCGTATCCTTTTGGATCACGGGATGGCACACTGAAACAAGTGGCACGGGGGGCTGCGCCAGGCTCGAGCGGCGCAGACTTTTACATAAACCGATCGGGGCTGTAGCTGAAGAAACGTAGAATTTTTATCAGTTTGCAAGGCTAACACTATGATGTTATGTTAGTTATCCCATCGAATAAGACTCAGGGTGGTACAGTGGGAAAATCTGTCACCGCAAGGCTCCTGGCCGCGGCTTTGCTGTTGTGGGTACCGCTGCATGTGCTTGGGGCCGGCCTGGGCAAGCTTACTGTCCGCTCGGCGCTGGGCCAGCCACTGTCGGCAGAGATCGAGATCGTCTCGCTGCAGCCTGGCGAGGAAGAGTCCCTCATCGCCCGCTTCGCATCGAACGAGGCCTATCAACAGGCCGGCATCGAAACCAACGCTGCGACGCTCGGCGTGCGTTTTTCTATCGATCGGCGCGATGGAAAGCCAGTCATCAAGATGGCATCAAACGCCCCGATCAATGAGCCGTTCCTGAATGTTCTGGTTGAACTGTCATGGAACAGCGGCCGGCTGGTTCGCGAATACACGTTCCTGCTCGACCCGCCGGAGTACAAGGGGCCGCAGCCAGTGGCCGCCGCACCGGCTCCGCGTTCCACGCCTGCCGTGGCGGCACCGGTTCAGGCGCCGCGGACGGTGCAGGAAAGGCCGATTGCGTCACCGCCCTCGAGCGCACCCGCGGGTTCCGGCAAGACCTACGAAGTAAAGAAGGGCGACACGCTCGCCAAGATCGCGACTCAGACCAACCCGGGCGGCGTGAGCCTGCAGCAGATGCTGACCGCCCTGTATCGCGCGAATCCCGACGCGTTCGTCGGCGAGAACATCAACCGCCTGCGCGCGGGTCGGATCCTGAATGTGCCCGACCAGGCGTCTGCCGGCGCCGTGGG
Organism: Betaproteobacteria bacterium; assembly: GCA_947482825.1. GTDB lineage: Bacteria > Pseudomonadota > Gammaproteobacteria > Burkholderiales > SG8-39 > SZAS-79. The sequence goes on from CANKMT010000006.1 coordinate 68,831, forward strand.
TGAGGACGATGCGCGGCGTCTGGTCGAAGCGCAAGCGCAGGATTTTCGCGCCTATCAAAGCAAGCTCGCGGGGGCGGTCGCGGCCGCGCCCGCCGTGCGTGCCGGCCCCCAGCGCAGCGCGAGCGGTCAGATTGCGCCCAAAGCGGAGGAACCGGCGACGGGACCCAAGGACGAGTTGAAGCTTTCAAAGGCGGATTCCCTGGGCGGTGCCGAGGGTGCGAGGGCGGCGCGAGGCGACAACGCGGCCTCGCTCGACAAAGCGCTCAAGGAATCGGAATCCCGCATTGTTTCCGAACTCGAAAAGAACGTCGCAGATCTGCGCAAGCTGCTGGAACTGAAGAATCAGGCGCTTGCCGAGTTGGAGAAGAAGGGCGCGGCCAAGGGCGCGCCTGCGCCGGCAGCCAAGGCCGCCGAGCCGGCCAAGCCGGCGGCACCCGCAGTCGCGCCCGCGCCGATACCGGCTCCGACTCCCGCAACTGCACCAGTTGTGGTGGCCAAGGCCCCGGAGGTACCCAAGCCGGCGCCGGAACCTGCAAAGGCACCTGAAGCCGCCAAAGCGCCCGAGGTCGCGAAGGCCCCCGAGGTCGCCAAGCCTGCGGCCGACGCTGCAAAAGTGCCGGAAGCGCCTAAGCCGGCCGCGAAGGCTCCGGAAGCGCCTAAGCCGAAGGTCGCGGCCCCGCCCCCGCCGCCCACGGGCATCGTCGACGAGTTCCTCGACAACCCGCTTGCGCTTGGCGGGTTGGGCGCGGCGATCCTCGGGCTGTTCGGCTACGGATGGTGGGCCTGGAAGCGCAAGAAGGCCGATCAATCGAAATTCCAGGACAGTTCGATGAGCGCGCCGGCTGCTTCCAGCCTAGGAGCCTCGTCGGTGTTCAGCGGTGCGGCAAGCAGCGTGGACACCGCCGCCGTGGCTGCAGCGCAGGCCTCGGTCGCTGACGCCAGCGTTGCCGCAGCCGATACCGACGAAGTCGACCCGATCGCGGAAGCCGACGTCTACATGGCCTATGGGCGAGACACCCAGGCGGAGGAAATCCTCAAGGACGCACTAGCCAAGGATCCGAATCGTCTGGCCATCCATTCGAAGCTGCTCGAGATCTACGCCGCCCGCCGTGACGCGCAGAACCTCGAACAGACCGCAATGAAGATCAAGGAGATCACCGGCGGGGAGGGTGAGGACTGGGACAAGGCGATTGTGCTTGGCCACAGCGCCGACCCCGGCAACGCACTCTATGGCGGCGACCCGGAAGCGACAGTGATGATTCGGCCGGCAGCCGGTCCTGCCGCGCCCGCCGCGCCTACGCTCGACTTCGATCTTGATGGCGCAGCGCCCGCGACAAGCACGGACATCGTTCTCGATGCCGAACCGAAAGCAGAAACAGCGGCAGCGTCGGTTGATTTCGACCTTGGGGGTGGCGATGCGGCTCCTCAAGCCGCGGCGGCGCCGGAGGAAACGACCGACTTCGCCCCGGGCGGCACGATCATCATGGACTCGAAGGACGCCCTTAGCGCCGGCGGCGGCCTCGATTTCGACCTTGGCATGGGTGAGCCGGAAAAGCCCGCGGTACCTGAGGCGCCTGCCCCCGCGGCGGAGCCCATGCTCGATGCCGGCGGGCTCGATTTCAATCTGGATCTTGACTCCGACAAGACAGGGATGATGCCGGCGTCGTCCAAGCCGGCGGACATCGACCTTTCCGCGATCAGCTTCGACCTGGGCACGCCGGAAACACCGGCGGCAGCGCCGGCCGAAGGCGATGCACGATGGCAAGAGGTCGCCACAAAACTCGATCTTGCCAAGGCTTACGAAGAAATGGGCGACAAAGATGGTGCCCGCGACCTGCTCAACGAGGTCGAGAAGGAGGGCGATGAAGCGCAGAAGAACCAGGCGCGCCAGATGCTAGCCAAGTTCGGCTGACCCGCCCGCCGATCTTCTAAGGCCACGGCCGCGTGCCGTGGCTTTTTCGTTTGTGGGACAATCTCCATCGCCATGATCCGAATCGCCCTTGGCATCGAATACGACGGAAGCAGTTTCCTCGGCTGGCAGACCCAGCCGGGCGGCGGCACTGTGCAGGACGCACTCGAGATGGCGTTGTCGACTATGGCCGACGGCAACATTTCGGTGACTTGCGCAGGCCGCACGGACCGCGGCGTGCATGCGCGCGGCCAGGTCGTGCACTTCGACACCGGTGCGGTGCGCCCGGCTTCTGCCTGGGTTCGGGGCGTCAACGCCTTGCTCCCCGAGTCGATTGCGGTCCTGTGGTCGGCGCCGGTTCCGGAAGATTTCCATGCGCGTTATTCGGCGCGCTCACGCACTTATCGCTACGTGCTGCTGAATCGCCCGGTGCGCGCCGCGCTCGACGCGCGCCATGCGGGCTGGCACCACGCGCCGCTCGACGTGGAAGCAATGCGCCTAGGGGCGCGGTTCCTGAACGGAGAGCACGACTTCAGTGCGTTCCGGTCGAGCGAATGCCAGGCCAGGACGCCGGTCAGGACGCTGCACAATCTCGACCTCGAAAAGCGCGATGGTCGCATCGTGTTCACGATCCGCGCAAATGCATTCCTGCATCACATGGTGCGTAACATCGTGGGGACACTGGTCTATATCGGCAAAGGTAAGCATCCGCCCCGGTGGGCGGGCGATGTGCTCGACTCGCGCGACCGGTCGCGTGCCGCGCCAACCTTTGCCCCTGAAGGCCTCTGTCTCGAGCACGTCGAATACGAGGAGCACTGGAAGCTGCCCGGTGCGAGGGACACGGAACACCAGATGCTTGCGCCTTCGGCATGAGAACGCGCGTCAAGATCTGCGGAATCACGCGGGCCAAGGACGCGGTGGCGGCCGCCGAGGCGGGCGCGGATGCGGTCGGTCTGGTGTTTTACCCGCCGAGCCCGCGCTTCCTTTCGGTCGAGAAGGCGATCGAAGTGCGCAATGCGCTGCCGCCGTTCGTGCAGACCGTGGCATTGTTCGTGAACGCCTCGCGCAGCGAAGTCGATGAAGTGCTTGCCCGCGTGCGTCCTTCGATGCTTCAGTTCCACGGCGAGGAGACGCCGGCGTTCTGCGCTGGCTTCTCGGTCCCCTGGCTGAAGGCGTGCCGGGTAAGGGAAGGGGTCGATTTGCTAGAATACTTCCGTTCGTATCCCGGGGCTGCCGGCTGGCTGGCGGATGCCTTCGTCGAAGGCTACGGCGGCGCGGGCAAGAGCTTCGACTGGTCGCTGGTGCCGGCGGAGCGCGACCGGCCGCTGGTGCTGTCGGGCGGGCTGACAAGGCAGAATGCGGCAGAAGCGGTACGCAAGGTCCGGCCATGGGCGGTGGACGTATCGAGCGGGGTTGAATCCGCCAAAGGCATCAAGGACGCTGCGATGATCGAAGCGTTCATCCAAGAGGTCAAAAATGCAGATGTATGACTTACCCGACGCGCGCGGGCACTTCGGTCCCTATGGCGGTTCGTTCGTGTCGGAGACCCTGACGCAGGCGCTGGACCAGTTGCGCGAGGCGTATGAACTGGCCCGCAAGGACCCCGCCTTCCTCAAGGAGTTCCACTACGAGCTGAAGCACTATGTCGGGCGTCCGAGTCCTGTGTATCACGCCAAGCGCTGGTCCGGCCAGATCGGCGGCGCGCAGATCTATCTCAAGCGCGAGGACCTCAACCATACCGGCGCCCACAAGATCAACAACACGATCGGCCAGGCCATGCTCGCCCGGCGCATAGGCAAGAAGCGCGTGATCGCCGAAACCGGTGCAGGCATGCACGGCGTGGCTTCCGCGACGATCGCGGCGCGTTACGGCATGAAGTGTGTCGTCTACATGGGGTCCGAGGACACTGTTCGGCAAGTGCAGAACGTCTATCGCATGAAGCTGCTGGGCGCGACCGTTGTGCCGGTCGAATCAGGGTCCAAGACGCTCAAGGACGCGCTGAACGAGGCGATGCGCGACTGGGTCACGAATGTCGACGACACGTTTTACATTATCGGCACGGTCGCCGGCCCGCACCCTTACCCGATGATGGTGCGCGACTTCCAGTCCGTGATCGGCGAGGAATGCAAGGTGCAGGTCCCCGAGATGGCGGGGCGCCAGCCTGATGCGGTGATCGCCTGCGTCGGCGGCGGATCCAACGCCATGGGTATTTTCTACCCCTACATCAAGGAAGAGGGCGTGCGCCTGATCGGCGTTGAAGCCGCCGGGGAGGGCATCGAAACGGGCAGGCATGCAGCCTCTCTGTGTGCAGGCAAGCCCGGTGTCCTGCATGGCAACCGGACCTATCTCCTGCAGGACGCGAACGGCCAGATCATCGAGACCCATTCGGTTTCGGCCGGCCTCGATTACCCCGGCGTCGGGCCGGAGCATGCCTGGCTCAAGGATGCCGGTCGCGCGGAATACGTCGCCGTGACGGATGCGCAGGCCCTCAAGGCATTTCATGACCTGTGCCTGCTCGAGGGCATCATCCCGGCGCTCGAGTCGGCGCATGCGCTCGCTTATGCGGCCCAGCTTGCGGCCACCTTGCCGAAGGACAGGATCCTGCTGGTCAACCTCTCGGGCCGCGGCGACAAGGACATGCATACGGTCGCGCAGCGTTCCGGCCTGAAGTTCTGATGTCACGCATCGAGGCGACGTTCGAGGCTTTGCGCGCAGCGCGCAGGAAGGCGCTCATTCCCTATATCACCGCAGGCGACCCGGGTCCCGACATGACCGTACCGTTGCTGCACGCGCTTGCCGGGGCAGGCTGCGACATCCTCGAGATCGGCGTGCCGTTTTCCGACCCGATGGCCGACGGTCCCGCGATCCAGCGCTCTTCCGAGCGCGCGCTCAAGAAGGGCGTTGGCTTGTCAGACATCCTCGGCATGGTGCGCGAATTCCGGACCAAGGATTCGGTTACCCCGATCGTCCTCATGGGCTATGCAAACCCGATCGAGGCGATGGGCGTGGAAAAATTCGTGGCTGCCGCCGGTGCCTCCGGCGTCGATGGCGTCCTCGTCGTCGACTACCCGCCTGAGGAGTGCGGCGATTTTGCCGCACTGTGCGCAAGCAACGGCATCGACCAGGTCTTCCTGCTGGCGCCGACGTCGACCGATGCACGCATCCAGGAGGTGGCCCGGGTGGGCCGCGGCTATCTCTACTACGTTTCGCTCAAGGGAGTGACCGGCGCCGGCCATATCGACATCTCCGACGTCGCCGCGCACTTGCCAAGGATCCGCGCCGCCTCCAAGCTGCCGATCGGAGTGGGCTTCGGTATTCGCGATGCCGCGTCGGCCAAGGCCATCGCCGCAGTGGCGGACGCGGTGGTCATCGGCAGCCGGATCATCGAGGAGATCGAGGCGGCCGGGCCGGAGAACGCAGTCAAGCGGGTGGCCGACCTGATCCGGCCGATCCGGGCAGCGCTGGATTCCTGATCCCGGAGGCGCAAGAAGATGAGCTGGCTGCAAAAACTCCTTCCGCCGAAAATCAAGCGCGTCGAAGGCGCCGCGAGAAAGCAGATGCCCGAGGGACTGTGGACCAAGTGCCCCTCGTGCGATGCGGTGCTTTACGCCACCGACCTCGAGAAGAACCTCAACGTCTGCCCGAAGTGCGGTCATCACCGCCGCATAGGCGCGCGCGCCCGGCTCGAGGCGTTGCTCGACGAAGACGGCCGTTTCGAGATCGGCGCCGAGGTGCTGCCTGTTGACAGCCTCAAGTTCAAGGATTCGCGCCGCTACCCTGAAAGGCTGTCGGAAGCCCACGATAACAGCGGTGAGACCGAGTCGTTGGTGGTGATGCAGGGCTCGATCAAGTCAGTCGGGGTGGTGGCGGCGGCGCACGAATTCGATTTCATGGCGGGGACCATGGGTTCGGTGCTGGGGGAACGCTTCGTGCGCGGTGTGCGCCTCGCGATCGACGAAAAGCTGCCGTTCGTCATTTTTACCGCGAGCGGCGGGGCGCGCATGCAGGAAGGCCTGCTCTCACTCATGCAGATGGCCAAGACGACCGCGGCGCTCACCGAGCTCGGTGAGCGCGGGCTGCCTTTCGTCTCCGTGCTGACCGACCCGACCACAGGAGGCGTGTCTGCAAGCTACGCTTTCCTTGGCGACGTGGTGATTGCCGAGCCCAAGGCGCTCGTGGGCTTCGCCGGGCCGCGGGTCATCGAGCAGACCGTTCGCCAGAAACTCCCTGAAGGGTTCCAGCGTTCGGAGTTCCTGCTCGAAAAGGGCGCCATCGACATCATCATCGATCGCCGCCAGATGCGCGACAAGCTCGCCGTGCTCCTTGCGCTGCTGCAAGGCATGCCGGCGGAATCGACGAACTAATTGCGTTCACTCCCCGAGTGGCTGGCGTTCATCGAGCGCCAGCATCCGAAGGCTATTGCGCTGGGCCTGGAACGCGTGCGCGAAGTGCTCGGACGGCTGCGGATCGCGCCCGCGTGCCCGGTGCTTATCATCGGAGGCACCAATGGCAAGGGATCGACCTGTGCGATGCTCGAGAGCATCCTGCGCTGCGCCGGATACCGCACCGGCCTGTATACGTCCCCGCATCTCGTGCGCTACAACGAGCGCGTCCGGATCGATGCTCGCGAGGCCTCCGACGAGAGTCTCGCCGAAGCCTTCGTTGCCGTGGAGCAGGCGAGGGGCGACACCCCGCTGACCTATTTCGAATACGGGACACTCGCGGCCGCATGGCTTTTCGCGCGCGAGGCGCTCGACGTCTGGGTCCTCGAGGTCGGCCTTGGCGGGCGGCTCGACGCGGTAAACGCATTCGACCCGGATTGCGCCGTGCTCACGAGCATCGACATGGACCACATGGAGTACCTCGGCCCGACACGCGAGCACATCGGGCGCGAGAAGGCCGGCATCTTCCGGGCAGACCGGCCGGCGGTCGTGGCCGACGCGAAGCCGCCCCAGTCGGTCTTCGATGCAGCCACGGCCACCGGCGCCCGGTTGCTCCTTGGCGGGCGGGATTTCGGATTCGTGGCCGCGCCGGAGCAGTGGGTGTATTGGGGGCCGCAGGGAAAGCGTCCTGCGCTTGCCTACCCGGCGTTGCGCGGGCCGATCCAGCTCGTGAATGCCGCGGCATCCATCACCGCGCTCGACACGCTGCGCGACCGGCTGCCGGTGGCTATGCAAGACATCCGGCGCGGCCTTGCCGAAGTCGAAGTGGCCGGGCGCTTCCAGGTCCTCCCGGGCAGACCGAGCGTGATCCTCGACGTCGCGCACAATCCCCAGGCGGCGCGCAACCTCGCGGCCAATCTCGCCGACAGCGGTTTTGCTCCGGAGACGCACGCGGTCTTCGGCGCGTTGCGCGACAAGGACATCGCGGGCATCGTGCGCGCGCTCAGCGGGCGCATCACGCGATGGCATCTTGCAACGCTTTCGGGACCGCGCGGTACTAGCGCGGCGGACCTGGCGGCGATCCTTGCCTCCGAGGGGGTGAAGGCCCCTTTCGACCTGCACGAATCACCCCCGCAGGCGTTCGAACAGGCGCGGAAGCAGGCGGGTGAAGCTGATAAAATCGTGGTTTTCGGGTCGTTCCTGACCGTGGCCGAGGTGATGCAGTCAGCAGCAGTGCATCGCGCAGCACGTCCCGCAGTACATCCCACCATGCCGCAGGCAACCCCGGGAAACCGCTGAGACCATGGCCGAGCGCTCGAACACTGAGAAGAACCATAAGTCGACGGCGCAGGACGTAGGCACGCTGCAAAAGCGCGGGCGCCGGCGGCTCGTTGGGGCCATCGCGCTGGTCCTCCTGGCGGTGATCGTGCTGCCGATGGTCTTCGATCCCGAGCCTCGCCAGAACGCCCCCACAGTGAACATCCGCATCCCCAACGAGGAAGCAGGCAAGTTCGCGCCCAAGGTCGCGCCCCCCCCTGGGCCGCAGCCCGAAGCGGCGGCAACCACGCAGCCCTCCGAGGCTGTCAGCCCCGCGAAGGCGATACCTCCGGTCGCGGCCCTTGACCCCCCCAAGCCCGAGCCGAAACCCGAGCCCAAACCTGCGGCGAAAGTCGCAGAAAGGCCCGCCGCCAAGGCGCCTGCTGCGGCCACCACTGCGCCTGCTTCCGGGGGCGAACAGTTCGTGGTCCAGGTCGGCGCTTTCGCGAGCCCCGAGAAGATCAAAGAGCGGACCGACCAGTTGAAGGAGGCAAAGTTGCCCTACTACACCGAGCCGATCGCGACTGCCAACGGCACCGTGACACGCATCCGCCTCGGGCCCTTCGCCTCGAAGGACGCTGCGGACAAGGCTCACGACCGCGCCAAGGCACTTGGCATGGCACCGGCCAATCCAGTCGCCAAATGAACTGGCTCGACTTCACGATCATCGGGCTCCTGCTGGTATCGATGATCTGGAGCGCCTTGCGAGGCGTGGTGCGGGAAATCATTTCGCTCGGCGGCTGGATCATCGCTTTCCTCGCCGCCAACCTGTTTGCCGGACCCCTCTCTACGCACCTGCCGCAGGCAATCCCGGGCGAAACTCTGCGCACGATGGCCGCCTACCTGGCAATCTTTCTCGTCGCTCTCATCTGCACCGCTCTGGCCGGGGCGTTGATGTCCAAGCTGGTGAACGCCGTGGGGCTAGGGCCGATGGACAAGGCGCTGGGCGCGCTTTTCGGAGTCGCGCGCGGCGCTATCGTGGTCGCGGCCGCCGTGCTCCTCGCCGGCCTGACGAGCGCGCCAAGCCAGCCCTGGTGGAAGGAATCGATGAGCGGGGCGCCCCTCAAGCAGGTCGCGCTTGCACTCAAGCCGTGGTTGCCGGACTCGTTTGCGCAGCGCCTGCGCTATGATTGACGCTTAGCCGCGTCGGAGCACTCGCATGTGTGGAATTCTCGGCATCGTCGCCCGTTCGCCGGTCAACCAGCTCCTCTATGACGGCCTTCTCCTGCTCCAGCATCGCGGACAGGATGCCGCCGGGATAGTCACCAGCGAGCGCAAGTCCTTCCACATGCAGAAAGGCAACGGGCAGGTGCGCGACGTCTTCCGGACGCGCAACATGCGCTCGCTGCCCGGCAACATGGGCATCGCGCACTGCCGCTACCCGACCGCGGGTTCGGCATCCAATTCCGCCGAAGCCCAGCCTTTCTATGTCAACTCGCCTTTCGGCATCGTCCTCGGGCACAACGGCAACCTGACGAATTCGGACGAACTGAAAGAAGAGATGTTCCGCCAGGACCTGCGGCACATCAACACGAGTTCGGACTCCGAGGTGCTGCTCAACGTGCTGGCGCACGAGCTGGAAAAAGGCTCGGTCAAGCTGCGCCTGGACCCGCAGACGATTTTTTCCGCCGTTGCCAACGTTCACCGCCGCTGCAAGGGCGCCTACACCGTGACCGCGATGATCTCGGGGTATGGCGTGCTGGCTTTTCGCGACCCCTACGGCATCCGTCCCGCGGTCATCGGGATCAACGAAACGCCCGAAGGCCCCGAGTACATGGTGGCTTCCGAAAGCGTGGCGATCGATGCGCTGGGATTCCGCGTGTTGCGCGATATCGCTCCCGGGGAGGCGGTGTTCATTGACGAGGACGGCAACTTCTTCAGCCAGCAGTGCGCGACGCGCGCCTCGCTCAATCCCTGCATCTTCGAGTTCGTCTACCTCGCGCGGCCCGATTCGCTCATCGACGGGGTCTCGGTTTATGAGACGCGCCTCAACATGGGCGAGAAGCTCGCCGAAAAGATCCGCCGCGACTACAAGCACCTCGATATCGATGTTGTGATCCCGATTCCCGATTCCAGCCGCCCCTCGGCAATGCAACTTGCGCAGGGCCTCGGCGTCGCGTACCGCGAGGGTTTCGTCAAGAACCGCTACATCGGCCGCACCTTCATCATGCCCGGCCAGGCGGTGCGCCGGAAGTCCGTGCGCCAAAAGCTGAACGCCATCGGCATGGAGTTCAAGGGCAAGAACGTGATGCTCGTCGATGACTCGATCGTGCGCGGCACCACCAGCCAGGAAATCGTGCAGATGGCCCGCGAAGCGGGGGCGCGCAGGGTCTATTTCGCATCGGCCGCGCCGCCCGTCCGATTTCCCAACGTCTACGGCATCGACATGCCGACGCGCTCGGAGCTGATCGCCGCGCACCGCACCGAGGACGAAGTGGGGCGCGAGATCGGCGCCGACGCGCTGATCTACCAGGATCTCGATGCGCTCAAGGAGTGCGTGCGCAAACTCAATCCAAAAATCACGACCTTCGAAACTTCGTGCTTCGACGGCCAGTACGTCACCGGCGACGTCACCAGCGACTACCTCAATGCCATCGAAATAAAGCGCGATGCCTCCAGGGATTCCGAAGAGGACTCCGACAGCGCCCAACTCGACCTGAATTTGGTGACTGCGGCCTAGTTTGATATAATTTTCTCGTCGGCGCCGATTTGATACAGCTTGCGGGCGCGTTATAAATCCAGCTAAAGCGTGCCGTCGAAACCCGGTCCGCTTGTTGGCCCGGGTTTTTTTACGCCCGCTGATCACGGGAAATTCGAGATGAGCACACCAAAGACACGCGGGTTCACGACCACCATCCTGCACTCGGATGCCGAGGCCGGCATCGAGCACGGCGCGCTGCACAAGCCGCTGCACCTTTCGGTCGCTTATGGCTACAAGGACGCGCGCGACCTTGCTGCCGTCTTCCAAGGGACCCAGCAGGGCTATGTCTACGGCCGGCAGGGCAACCCCACCTCGGGCGCGCTCGAGGTCAAGGTCACTAAGATGGAAGGCGGCGTGTCTACCGTATGTTTCGCGACCGGCATGGGGGCCATCGGCGCAGTGATGCTCGCGCTGCTGCGGGAAGGTGACCACGTGGTCGCGAGTCAGTTCCTGTTCGGGAATACCGTGAGCCTGTTCGGCACGCTCGCAGCCCACGGGATCAAGTTGAGCTTCGTCGATTCGACCGAGGTGGCGAACGTCGAAAAGGCCCTGACCGCGCAGACGCGCCTCGTCTTTGTCGAGACCATCGCCAATCCGCGCACCCAGGTCGCGGACCTCGAGCGCATCGGGGCGCTCTGCACGTCGCGCGGCGTGCTCTATGTGGTCGACAACACCATGACTTCCCCGGCGCTGTTCAGGCCCAAGGCGGTGAATGCGGGATTGATCGTCAATTCGCTTACCAAGTACATCGGCGGGCACGGCAATGCGCTCGGCGGCGCCGTCACCGATACCGGCCTCTTCGACTGGACGAAGTTCCCCAACATCGCGGAGAACTACAAATCCCAGCCGCGGAAGCTATGGGGCATCCAGCAGATCCGCAAGAAGGGGCTGCGCGACTGGGGCGGCACCCTTGCCGCGACCGACGCACACCACATCGCCGCCGGGGCCGAGACGCTCGCGCTGCGCATGGGGCGGACCTGTTCCAATGCGCAGGCGCTCGCCGAGTTCCTCTCGGCCCACCCGCAGGTCGGCGCGGTGTACTACCCGGGCCTCGCGTCGCATCCGCAGCATGCGCTGGCAAGAACCCTGTTCAGCGGCTGCGGCGGCATCTTCTCGTTCGAGCTCAAGGAGGGGGTTGACTGCTTCGACTTCCTCAACCGCCTCGAGATCGTGGTGTCTTCCTCGAACCTCGGCGACAACCGTACGCTCGCGATCCCCGTGGCGCAAACCATCTTTTGGGAAATGGGCCCCGAACGCCGCAAGGAGATGGGCATTGCGGAGTCGCTCATCCGGATCTCCACGGGCATCGAGGACTGCGAGGACCTCCTCGCCGATTTCAGGCAGGCGCTCGGCTGATCAGGGCAGCCCGTTGCGGCCATGCGCGCGGTACGCGGGCCGCTCGGTGAGCAGTTCGTAATAGCTCGCGACCGCGGGATAGGCGGGGCGTTCGATATTGGCGAGCGAGAACCAACGGTTGACCACCAGGCCCATCGGAATGTCGGCCAGCGTGAAATCCCCTCCGAGCAAATAAGGCCCGTTCGCCGCGAGATGCTCATCCAGAAGCTTCATCTGCGCGGTCAGGTCTTTGCGGCCTTGCGCCACGAACCATTCGTTGTTCCATGGCGCCTCCTTGAGTTGCCCGCCGAGGAAGGCTCCGCGCATTGAATGCGTGACGTCGTACGCGACCCAGTCCATCCAGGCCTCGATTGCCTGGCGCCGCTTGAGGTCGGTTGGGTAAAGCGTCGTCGCGCCATGCTTCGCGGCGAGGCAGCGGATGATCGCGTGCGACTCGCGCATCACGAACCCATCGTCGATCACGCAGGGCACCTGCCCGACCGGGTTGAGCTTGAGGAATTCCGGCGTGTTGGTCGGCCGGAAGCCGCGTCCGTAGTCCTCGCGCTCGAAAGGCAGGCCGATTTCGTCGCACAGCCACAGCACTTTGCGCACGTTGAACGAGTTGGCGCGCCCTAGAATCTTCAGCATCAATGCCTCCGCATAACCGCAACCCGGCTTACTCCGCTTTTAATCCGGCGTCCTTCACGACCTTTGCCCACTTGACGACTTCGGCGCGCACGAAGGCGGCAAATTCCTCCGGCGTATTCGGCGTGAATCTTTCGCCTTCGACCTCCATTCTCTTCGCGACCTCTGGCAGCCGCATGATGCGCATGACCTCGGCGTTCACTTTGCGCACGAGGTCGGCCGGCGTCCCGGCCGACGCAAACAGCCCGATCCAGTTGTTGACCGCAAACCCCGGTACCCCGGATTCAGCAATGGTGGGAAGTTGCGGCGCAGCCGCCGAGCGCGTCGAGCCGATAACCGCCACGCCGCGCAGCTTTCCCGCCCGCACGTGCTGCACGACCGTAGGCATCGTTGCGAAAGTGAGATGCGTCTGCCCGCCGATCAGGTCGGCAACCGCCGGCGCGTTGCCCTTGTAGGGAATGTGCACGATATCGGTGCCGGTCATCGACTTGAACAATTCGCCCGCCAGGTGGCTGGCCGTGCCGATCCCGCCCGAGGCGTAGGAAAGCTTGCCCGGTTGCGCCTTCGCCATGGCGATCAGCTCCGCCACGGTGTTGATCGCCACCGACGGGTGCACGGCGAGCATTCCCTCGGCCTCGATTGTGAGGGCGATCGGCACGAAGTCGCGCTGCGGATCGTAGGGCATGTTCTTGATGAGAAACGGGTTCACTGCATGGGAGCCGACAAAGCCCATGACCATGGTGTAGCCATCAGGAGGCGACTTGGCGACTATGTCGCTGCCGATATTGCCGCCGCCCCCGGCGCGATTCTCCACGATCACCGGTTGCCCCCAAGTCTCGTACAGCTTCGCGCCAATGACGCGCGAGTAGTAATCCGCGACGCCCCCAGTGGCAACCGGCACCACGATGCGGATCGGCCGGGAAGGATAGGCCTGTGCGCAAATTTGCAGCGGCAGCAAGGCCAGCATCCAAAGCGCGATCAACTTGGCAACACTCATGGTCTACTCCTTCGAACGATAGGAAGCTTGATTTTGACTGTTTCGCGCGCGGTCGCGATGAAAGTGGGTGGCCCGAGACGGCTTACCGGCCGCTGAACCGGGGCGATCGTTTCTCCGCGAAGGCGCGCTCCGCCTCTTTGTGGTCTTCCGTGAACCAGAGACGGGCGAAGGCCGCACGCGAATTGCCCCGGGTCTGTTCGGCTGGTTGCGTCGAGCCGGCTTCGCGCAAGGCCGTCTTGATGGCGCCAAGCGCCAACGGGGCCACCTCGGCAAACGTAGCGGCCAATTCAAGCGCGTGCTCGCAGGCCTTTGCGTCCGGCACTACTTCATCGACCAAGCCCATGTCGCACGCCTCGGCGGCGCTCACGCGTTTGCCGGAATAGAGTAGCTTGGCCGCGGACGCGCGTCCGACCGTCTTCAACAGGCGCGGCAGGCCGTCCCAGCCGGGCATGATGCCGAGGCGCGATTGCGGGAAGCCGATTTGCACCGAAGCCTCGGCGATCCGCAGATCGCAGGCCATCGCCAACTCTGCGCCGCCGCCGATCGTGAAGCCGTTGAGCGCGGCTATCACCGGGCAGGGCAGCGCTTCGATTGCATCGCAGACGTCGCGCATCAGGTTGAATACCCGGTCGAGTTCCTCGGGGTTGGCCAGCAGCGCGTAGGCTTTGACGTCGCCGCCGGTGCAGAAGTAACGCGGGCCCGCACCGGTGATGATGACCGTGCGCAGCGCCGGGTCGGAGGCGCACGCGCGCAACTTATCGCCAAGCGCCAGCGCAACCTCCCCGCTGATGGCGTTGCCGGCTTCCGGCCGGTTGAGCCGCAGGACCAGGGTCGTGCCGTGCTGTTCGACGAGGACCAGTGGATGCGACGGGATCGGGCTTGAAGGCATCGCGGGATTCCCTACTCGGCCTTGATCCCGAAATCCTTGACGATCTTCGTGTAGCGCTTGATGTCTTCGTGAACCAGCGCGTCGAGCTGCTCGGGCGAGCCGCCGATGATGCGCCCGGCCTGCGATTCGATGCGCTCCTTAACCAGTGGCGACTTCAGCGCCTCGAGCGTGGCTTCGTGCAATAGCCTTAACACCGCGTTCGGCGTGGCCTTGGGCACGAACATCGCGATCCACGTGTCCATGTCGTAGCCGGGAAAGCCGCTCTCGGCGATCGTCGGGACGTTCGGCGTCAGCGGCGAGCGTTCCGGCGAGGTCACCGCGATTGCCTTCAGCCGCCCGGCGCGCACATGCGGGAGCAGTCCGGCCGAGGTCGACAGGATGTAGGGCACCTGGCCGCCCAGCACGTCGGTGATCCCGGGCCCTGCGCCGCGATAAGGCACATGCGTGAACTTGACCCCGGCCAAAGATTCCAGGTACGCGGCTGCCAGGTGCCCGGGCGCGCCGATGCCGCCGTTGGCTAAGAGGCGTTTCTTGTTTTCGCCCGGCGCTTCGAGCTTGAGGAACTGCTGCAGCGTGCTTGCTTCGGCGTTCGGGTTCGCAGCGAGCATCTGCCCGAGCGACCCGATCAGCGTGACGCCTTTCAGGTCGCGCTCGGTGTCGTAAGGCAGCTTGGGGTAGAGCGCCTGGTTTATTGCGTGCGTGTTGACGTTGAAGCTCACGGTGTAGCCGTCCGGCGCCGATTTGGCGACCGCGTCGGTGCCGAGAATGCCGCCCGAACTCGGCCGGTTCTCGACCACCACCGATTGCTTGAGGATTTCCCCCAGCCGCACGTTGAGCGAGCGGGCGATTGCGTCGGTGCCACCGCCTGTGGCGAACCCAACCACCAGCCTGATCGGGCCCTTGGTCGGATACTCCTGTGCGCCGGCAGTCGATGCAGCAAGTACGGCAAATGCGGCCAGGCAGTTCAGCAGCGCTCGTGTCATGTCTTCTCCTCGTTCGATGAAATGGCTCGACCATAGCCGCCGTCAAGCTCAGGCTCGACGAAATGCATGAGCAGGCCGCCGCCGAAATTCGACGGGTGGACGAATCCGATTTTCGAGCCGCGTCCGCCGGGGCGGCCGACCACGTCGATCATGCGCCAGCCGTCGGCGGCCAGCTTGGGCAAGATCGCGTCGATGTTCCGCGTCGCAAAAGCTACGTGCGCGAGGCCCGGGCCGCGCCGGGCCACGTATTTGGCGATGGCACTTTGATCGCCTTTGGTGTTGCCTTCCTCTTCACCCAGCTGCGCTTTCGGTTTCATGGACGGATCGTAGTCCATGAGGAGCTCGAGCTCGCAATCGCCGATGGCGATGAACACGTCGCGCAAGCCGCCGAGAATCTGCGGCGCTCGCGCATGGTAGACGGCGCCGTACTTGTCGGAGATGAAGCTCTCGGTGACGTTGCGGATCTCGATGTCGGTTTGCGTGCTTTCGATGGGGCAGCCGAGATTGTCGACGAATACGCGGACCGTGGCGTCGTTGTCGTTGGTCGCAATGCCAAGGTGATCGATCTTATAGGCGGGCGCTTCGACGGACGCGATGGAGAGCGGCTCGATGAAGCGGGTGCGAATGCCAACGGTCGCGGACGGGGCGATCGCCACAAAGCGCTTGC